>SLNP01000060.1 GCA_007132995.1 Bacteroidales bacterium
AGCACATAGGATAGTGGCAGTAAACACCATGAAGGCGGTAATACTTTTGATAACGGTAGTTGTCTGCTTCATCATATATATGTTTTGTGGGTTAGTATCACGATGCAATAAAACCCCTCAGGAGACCGGAAGCATACGGTCACAGGCAAAAAAAATAGCGGCCAGGCGGCTAAAACTCCTCCTCCCGTATATAACCGTCATCTTTCGGCAAAACGACAGTGCCAAGTATCCGCAGAACCGATGTCTGCCGGTTGGTAGCATTGGAGATAACAGTCACGCTCCTGCTTATCCTGTGTGGTGCTGGCGGTATAGGAAACTGTATCTCGACAATTCCGCTATCACCAGCTGCTATTGGTGAGTTGGTATATTCATTTACACGGGAGCCGCAACATGCAGCTACGGTCATAATAAGAAGTGGTTCATTACCCCGGTTATAAACACGGAAGCGGAATTTCCCGTCAGGAAGATCCGTGGTAACCATCTCTCCCAGGTTAATAGTGTCTTTGTCAAAGGCTATCGCAGGCCCTCCCCCTGCACTCATAACATTCGGGCCCTCTGCATTCACCAGAGGGAAAAACATAGTGATGGCAAAAACCAGACAGATAATTCTTCTCATCGCTTTAAAATTTGATTCAAATATAGTAATGATCGGTTCATTCACCAAACATTGAACCACCGACTATAAAACAAACAGCGTGCCACTCCTTGCTATCTATAAGGGCTGAGCACTGACAACAGGAGGGAATGGACTCTCTATATACTCTCCAGCCGCACCTCAGCGGCAATAAAGCCAAAGGAGGCCCATGAGGGACCCTGCAGAATGCGATCGAAATACTCCATGGCCCTGCCTGCATCACCGTTATGATAGAGATGCCAGTTTCCAATACCATAGAGAATGGCATCATTCATAATATCGGAAAAGTCGCCATCTGTAAGGTCATACTCCGTAATCTCTCCTTTGTAAAAGAGGCATAGCTTATGATAGGCATGACTCTCAATAATGTTCATGTCATCAGTTATGGCATCTATTCTCTGCCGGGCCTCTTCATTTCTGCCCAGCTCCCGCAGCGCCATATATATCCAATGCATGGTAGCCACCTTCATATCATCGTTGACAGCAAGGGCCATATCTGTATCCCATGCCTCAAGAGCGCCCTCTCTGTCGCCCAGCAGATATCTTGCCAGGCCAAGATGATAGTAGATGTTTGAGTGAAGCGTACTTACAGGTATGTTAAGGGGGTTGGGCATGCCATCAGGCTCAACCTCATCCTCCTCTCCCTCTACCATGGCAGCAGCCATCTCAAAATCGGCTACAGCCCTGGGAAACTCCCGTATTGTTATGTAACGGTGCCCCCTGTGTCTCAGCATCCTGGCATCATCAGGAAAGAGATCAATACCCTTTGAGAAGATCCTTATTGCTTCGCGGTAAGCGCCGGTGTATGCAACCCTTCTTCCATACCAGATAAGGTTGTCGGCATCGTCCTTATCTCGCTCCCATTCCTCTTTTGCCAATCTCATTCTCTCTTTAAGAGGCATTGATGGCTCTCCGGCATAGAGCGGTCTGCCCTGTATCGTCATCGCCTCGGCTCCGGGCGGGACCTCAGGAAGTATATCTTCATCGCGAGGCGTCTGTTGGCACGAGAAAATAAACAGGGTGAGTACAAGCATCACCTTCACTGAAATGGCTCTCTCTTTTGTCACTTTTTTCATAGCATTTTTTTTTGTGAAAATACTCTTTTCCGGTTATTTATAAAACAGAGAGGCTGAAATGATATAACTGTCGGGCTCAAAGAGAGGGTAGTGACAGTAAAGCCGTTCAACATACCATTATGGACTGAGTAGATCCTGCAGTAGCAAATAAGTATCTTGCACGAAATACTACTTTGCCCTGCTACTGAGAAGCACCTTCAGTTCCTGCATCTCATCGCGGTAGCGTGCTGCCTCTGTGAAATCAAGTTTGGCAGCCGCCTTCTCCATCTCCCTGCGCACCTTTTCTATACTCTTTTCAAGCTGCTCAACACTCATGTATCTAACTACAGGGTCAGCCGCAACACTGACATCTGCCGGTTCTGTATAAGCTGTTGCATAACCTCCCTTTACGGCAAGGTCATTTACCAGGGACCCCTTCCTCTTAACAATCTGGCTGGGTGTAATATTCATCTCCTTGTTATACCTGAGCTGTTTTTCCCTTCGCCTTTCGGTCTCATCTATAGCCCTCTGCATGCTCCCTGTCACATTGTCGGCATACATTATTACCAGTCCGTTAATATTTCTGGCTGCCCTTCCTGCCGTCTGTGTCAGCGACCTCTCTGATCTCAGGAATCCCTCCTTATCGGCATCCAGTATTGCCACCAGAGAGACCTCCGGAATATCGAGCCCCTCCCTGAGCAGGTTAACACCAACAAGCACATCGAAATCGCCCTCTCTGAGACCCTCCAGAATCTCAACCCTTTCAAGGGTATCGATTCCTGAGTGTATATACCGGCACCTGACTCCAGCTTTTATAAAGTATGCCGAGAGTTCCTCCGCCATACGCTTTGTAAGTGTTGTTACAAGCGTACGCTCTCCGGCAGCTACCCTTTTAGTTATTTCATCATGCAGATCGGACACCTGATTCCTGACAGGTCTCACCTCAACAGGTGGGTCGGGAAGGCCGGTAGGCCTGATCACCTGATCTACGAAGACCCCTTCACTCTTCTCCAGCTCATAATCGCCAGGAGTAGCACTGACATATATTGTCTGTCCGGTCAAAGCCTCAAACTCCATCAGCCGGAGAGGCCGGTTGTCAAGCGCTGCCGGCAGTCTGAAGCCATAGTCCACAAGGGTCTGTTTACGGGAGTTATCACCGCCATACATCGCCCTTACCTGAGGAATGGTAACATGGCTCTCATCTACAACGGTTATGAAGTCGGAAGGAAAGTAGTCCAAAAGGCAGAAGGGGCGGGTGCCCGGTTCACGACCATCAAAATAGCGTGAATAGTTCTCTATCCCGCTGCAATACCCAAGCTCACTTATCATCTCAAGGTCATAAAGCACCCGCTGTTCAATGCGCCTGGCCTCATCAAAAAGTCCCCTGCTTTTAAAAAGATCAACCTGTTTAACCATATCCTGCTCTATACTCCTTATTGCACTATTAATTCGTTCACGGGTTGTTACGAATATATTTGCAGGATAGAGCGTATACTCATTCAGACTCTCAATTGCCGTACGGGTATCGGGGTCAACTGATATGATATCCTCAATCTCATCACCCCAAAAGACAACCCTTATTGCGGTATCTGCATATGCAGGGAATATATCTACTGTCTCTCCGGTAACTCTGAAGCTGCCCCGTTTAAAGTCTGTCTCATTGCGCGAGTAGAGGCTATCTACAAACCTTCTCAACATCCTGTTTCTTCCCGGCCGGTCTCCCCTTTTCAGATGAACTGTGTTGGAGTGAAAATCTTCCGGATTACCTATTCCGTAAAGACATGACACCGAAGAGACCACTATAACATCCCTGCGGCCTGAAAGGAGTGATGATGTAGTGCTCAGCCTGAGCTTCTCAATCTCCTCATTTATTGAAAGATCTTTCTCGATATATGTGTCGGTTACAGGAAGATAGGCTTCAGGCTGATAGTAATCGTAATAAGAGACAAAATACTCGACTGCATTTTTGGGGAAGAAGTGACGAAATTCACCATAGAGCTGTGCTGCCAATGTTTTATTGTGGCTCAGCACCAAAATGGGGCGGGAACATCTCTCAATCACATTAGCTACTGTGAAGGTCTTGCCTGAACCGGTAACGCCAAGCAGTGTCTGGAAAGGAGAACCTCCCTGTATACCCTCTGTAAGCTGTTCTATTGCCTGAGGCTGATCGCCTGTAGGAACAAAGCTACTTACAAGTTGAAAATCCCTCTTCATTTTGTGACACTAAAAAAAAAGAGCGCCCGGCGGGGCGCTCATATATCATGCCGGTCTATCCCAGATAGCTTTTCAGAAGCTTGCTGCGTGAGGCATGTCTCAGCCTTCTTATGGCCTTCTCCTTAATTTGCCGTACCCTTTCCCGCGTAAGCCCGAACTTCTCCCCTATCTCTTCCAGTGTCATCTCCTGACAACCTATACCAAAGAAAAACCTTATTATATCCTTCTCTCTCTCTGTAAGAGTTTCCAGTGCCCTGTATATCTCTTTGGAGAGCGACTCGTCGAGTAAGGTCTTGTCGGCTACGGGAGAGTCGATATTGGGGAGAACATCCAGCAGGCTGTTGTCTTCACCCTCAATAAAAGGGGCGTCGACCGACACATGCCGCCCGGAAACCTTAAGGGTGTCATTAATCTTCTCCTTTGGCAGGTCCAACGCCTCGGCAAGCTCCTCCGGAGAGGGGGTGCGCTCATTCTCCTGTTCAAATTTGGAAAAAGCTTTATTAATCTTGTTCAGTGAACCTACCTGATTAAGAGGCAGACGAACTATCCTCGATTGCTCTGCAAGTGCCTGAAGTATAGATTGCCTTATCCACCATACAGCGTATGATATAAACTTGAAGCCTCTGGTCTCATCAAATTTCTCTGCAGCCTTTATTAGCCCGAGGTTGCCCTCATTTATAAGATCGGGAAGGCTGAGACCTTGATTCTGATACTGCTTGGCAACAGAGACCACAAAACGGAGGTTGGCCTTGGTGAGTTTTTCAAGGGCTGCACGGTCGCCCTTCTTAATTCTTTGTGCCAAATCAACCTCCTCTTCAACCGATATCAACTCCTCTTTACCTATCTCCTGAAGATACTTGTCTAATGACGCACTCTCCCGGTTTGTTATGGATTTGGTTATCTTTAGCTGTCTCATTCTGGCCTCCTGAAAAAATTTGTGCAAAGTTAATACTTTCCTAATTAACAAACAAATGAGCTGGCTCAAAAGTTTGATCCGGGGGGCGTTAGCCCCTCCGGCTCAACCACTATCAATCAATGCTCTCCTTATCGGGCTATTCGCGTCCTCTGAACCGGAAGCTGAAGTAGGTCCCATTTGCCTGGAGTCCCTCAATTGCGGTAAGGGAACGCCCTCCCTGGGTTGCATTAATGATATCATCAGCACTGCTAACCTCTGTCTCATTCACGGAGATAATGATGTCATCGACCTTAATACCTCTCTCCTTGAGTATGCCATCGGATATCTCTGTTATCCTTACTCCTGAATCTACCCTTAGTCGTCTCATCTCCTGGCTGGTAAGGGGTCTGACAACGGCGCCCAGCACCTGACCCGTCACATCTTCACCCGGTTTAACAATGCCTGTACCGCCCTGAAGATTCCTAAGTGTAACACTATAGACAAGCTCTCTTCCGTCACGGATAACTGTTACATCGACCTTATCACCAGGTCGGTACCTGCCTATCTCCTCCTGTAACGCACCGGTCGATGCGATATTGCGCTGATTTATCCTGACAATAACATCATGCTGCCTTATACCGGCCTCTTCAGCACCTCCACCGGAGGTAACATCCTGAATATATACCCCTCTGGGTGCGGGCAAATCTCTTTCGGCAGCTATCTCGGCATCAACATCCCTGATGCTGACTCCCATGATGGCTCTCTGTACGGCGCCAAACTCGCGGAGATCCTCTGCCACTTTACGAACAATTGTGACAGGAACCGCAAAAGAGTTGCCTGCGAAGGCTCCGCTCGGCGAAAGTATAGCTGTGGTGATACCTACCAGCTCAGCCCTGGTGTTAACAAGAGCACCGCCGCTATTTCCCATGTTCAGAGCTGCATCAGTTTGAATAAATGACTCTATTCTGTACTGATCGTCCAGTATCCCGAGACTTCTGCCCTTGGCGCTAACAATTCCGGCTGTTACCGTAGAGGTCAAATTGAAGGGGTTGCCAACGGCAAGCACCCACTCACCCAGCTTCAACTCATCAGAATCGCCGTACCTTATCCATGGCAGATTATCCTCATCAATCTTTATAAGAGCGATATCGGTGCTTGGATCGCGCCCTATAACCTCAGCGGTAAAGACCCTGTTGTCATTGAGGGTAACCTCAACCTCATCAGCCCTGTCAATAACATGATTATTGGTAATTATGTATCCATCCGGGCTCACTATGACACCGGAACCAGCACCCCTCACCTGACGCTCCTGCCGCTGCTGAGGACCGTAAAAGAACTCATAGAGCGGATTGGCATGCCCTGTCGCCACTGTTGACTTTGTCTTAACATGGACAACAGCATGAACAGTGCGCTCTGCAGCAAATGTGAAATCGACCGGTCCTTTATCATCTTCATCGCTGTTGAAAGAGGTAAAGAGACCTGGTGTATAGGATACTCCTGTATTCTGTTGAATAGGGGCTACCTCATTGCCACCTCTCTCAAGAAATGTGGTATATAGAAATAGGGCAAGTACAGCTCCTGTAAAAGCAAAAACCACTCCCTTTAAAACTGATCTTCCTTTCATAACCAATAGTTTTAAGTAAGAAACAACTATTATCGAGTCAACATTGCGCTCCCTGACTAATTACACAAAGAGTGCGATAAGCATGTTGTCAAAAGATACCTATATTTACAACCCTTAAAAGGCAAAAAAGTTACATCCGGACTCATCAAAATTCACGCTACAGGGCTTATAAATTACTATTTTAACAACAGTTTAACAAGAATGAATCTCCAATTTAAGAAATATCAGGGAACCGGTAATGACTTTATAATAGTTGACAACCGAAGCGGAGACTTCATCCCCGCAAAGGAGTTGATTGAGAGAATGTGCAACAGAAGGTTCGGCATAGGGGCTGACGGGGTAATAGTTATTGAGGAGTGCACAGAGGCCTCTTTTGCAATGCACTACTACAACTCCGACGGCAATATCAGCACCATGTGCGGCAACGGAGGCCGGTGTGCATCAAGTTTCGCATACTACCACAACATAGCGCCACAACAACACACATTCATGGCAGCAGACGGCCTGCACACAGCAATGGTAAAGGGTGATATCGTTGAACTGAGCCTCAATGACACAGGGTTACCGGCTGTCACAGAAGCAGGGTTATTTATAGATACCGGATCGCCCCATCTGGTGGTTTTCGCAGATGATATCGCCGGCACAGAGATAGCTAAGTCAGGAAAAGAGCTAAGGCACTCTCCCCTATTCGCCCCGGGAGGAACAAATGTGAATTTTGCAGCTGCCAGGGAGGGCCTACTCTATATAAGAACTTATGAAAGGGGTGTTGAAGGTGAGACTCTCTCGTGTGGTACAGGAGCAACCGCCGCTGCCATTTGTTCAGTATTTGGAGGACATTTTGACATAAAAGAGGCGAACAGTATTGAAGTTCGCACCATTGGCGGCAGACTTACGGTATCATTCAAAATCACTGATGGCATGGTAAAAGATGTGATGTTAGAGGGTAGTGCAAACCTGGTATATGAGGGGGTTGCATCTGTCAGCAGGTTATCGTAAGGTCCTCTGACTTCACTACCTTTGCGAATAAGCCATACAGACAAGGCATTATAAGGCCGCGGCCCATAATGCGTAACCGATGCATTTTTATGCTTCAAATTAGTTATAAAACCGGAATATCTGGGCTATGCAATACAGACGAAAAGAACTTTTTGGTTCGGATCTGAAACAGTTGGCAGAAATTGCCCGCGAAACGGGTCTTCCGCCATATGGGGCAAAACAGATAGCCGGGTGGTTGTACCGTAAAGGTGTAGTCGTGCCCGGTGAGATGACCAATATCCCGCAAAAAGTGAGATCATCCCTGAGTCAAAGATACAGCCCCGGTCTCTACAGTCCGGCTACCGATGTAACCTCCGCCGATGGCACAAAGAAATACCTCTTCAGTTTGCCAGGATGCAGAAACATCGAAACCGCCTACATCCCTTCAGGAGAGAGAGCCACAGTCTGTCTCTCTACTCAGGCAGGATGCAGAATGGGTTGCCATTTCTGTATGACCGGAAAAGAAAAATTTCATGGTAATCTCTCGTCCGGAGAGATATTAAGTCAATTCCGCTCTATCCCAGAGTATGAAAAGCTGACAAACATTGTATTTATGGGTATGGGAGAGCCCCTGGACAACAGAGAGGAGCTTTTCCGGTCAATAGATATACTAACCAGTGACTGGGGGTACGGCTGGAGTCCGTCCCGTATAACTGTAAGCACGGCGGGCATTATTGATGGTATATCCGAATACCTCGAGCGCACAAAGTCACATCTGGCTATAAGTCTTAACTCTCCCTTCAGTGAGGAGCGAAGCTCCATGATGCCTGTAGAGAACAGTAATCCCATATCAGAAATATTAAAGATCTTAAGAGAGCGTGAGAGAGGAAGGCAACAGAGGGTTTCGTTCGAGTATATTCTCTTTGAGGGCTTTAATGACACCCCGAGGCATGTAAAGGAGCTTTCAAGAATCCTTAACGGCATAAGGTGCAGGGTGAACCTGATACGCTACCACACAATTCCGGGCACTCCCTACTCCACAGTGACCGAAGAGAGTGCGATCCTTTTCCGTGACCAGTTGAACGCCAAAGGGATTACCGCTACTGTAAGAAAGAGCCGGGGTGAAGATATAATGGCTGCCTGCGGCCTTCTATCCGGATCAAACAGAGACTCAGACCAAATATCTCCGGAGCCATGTTAAGAGCTTTAACCGCAGTACTCATACCGCTGACCGGAAGAGGAGATACCACTCTGGGCTCAGAGAGAGTCGGTCAGGCTCCCGAGCAAAACAATTCTTACCTAATAAGGGCCTCTGGCAGAGCGACCCTCGAGGCAATGAGAGCCCTGTCCCTTAATACTGCAATGGAACTATGAATAATAAAGTGGTAGTACGACAATGCGAAAAGTATGAACAGGAAGAGATTAACAGGCTTATCCCAGAAATATATAGAAGGGCAGAAGGTCCCTCTGTTAGGGGTAAAAAGGTACTTGTAAAACCAAACATATTAAGCGACAGAATACCCGGCAAGGCCATCACCACCCACCCAGCTATAGTTGAAGCGGTGCTGGCCCACTTAATTGAGGGTGAAGCCTCATCGATTCAGATCGGTGACTCTCCGGCAATCGAGAGGCCCGGTTTCACCGGCAGTAAAAGCGGCATAAGGCAGGTTGCCGATAAGATGGGGGCAGAATGGGTCGATTTCACAAGAAGGAGGGCCACCATAGAGGCGGGGGGTAGTAAGATAGCGGTAGTCCGTGAGCTACTGGAGGCCGACATAGTGATCTCCCTGCCAAAACTCAAAAACCATGAACTGTTATACTTCACCGGAGCTATAAAAAACAGCATGGGGTTCATTCCCGGATTTCACAAGGCTAAACAACACGCACTTTACCGTAGCAGAGAGCGTTTCGCCAGGTTTCTTGTCGATCTGGCAGAGGTTATAGCCCCACACTTTTTCATTATTGACGGAATTGTTTCAATGGAGGGACCCGGTCCCGCAAACGGTGTACCGGTAAAAACGGGCATATTGGCGGGCTCTGTAAATCCTCTGGCTCTGGACATCATCGCCTCTTCAGTTGCAGGATACAGGCCTGAAGACATTCCTACAACGGCAGAGGGATTGAGGCGGCAATTATGGCTCAGCAGCATAAATGAAATTGAGTATGATGGTCCGCCCGCAGAAAGTATAGTAAAAAGCGATTTCAGGCGTATAGCGATAGGGGGTAACAGGAATATCTCCATTCAGTTTATCATGAACCGCATAAAGCCTCTGAGAAGGTTTGACAAGAGACCTGTTATCAGTAGAAGCCTCTGTATCTCTTGCGGCGACTGTATAAGAATATGTCCTGTAGATGCCCTTAGATACGACAGCAGGAGTGCCGGGAGAGTAAGGCTCAAAGACAGTTCATGTATTCGTTGCTACTGCTGCAGCGAAGTGTGTCCCGCCGGTGCAATCACCATTCGTCGCAAACTCTTCGGCGATTAACCATTGTACTACCCGCCTCTCATCGACATCAGATCTCTCTAAACATCGATCCGCGCATATTTGGCATGAGTCTCGATAAACTCCCTTCTGGGAGGAACCTCATCGCCCATCAGCATAGAGAAAATACGGTCTGATTCAGCCGCACTCTCGATGGTAACCTGCCTCAATGTGCGTGAGTCGGGATTCATTGTGGTGTCCCACAGCTGCTCAGCGTTCATCTCTCCCAGACCTTTGTACCGCTGTATTGAAATCCCTGTCTCCTTGCCCTGCCCCATCTCTTCCACGGCCCGGGCGCGCTCCTCTTCAGACCAGCAGTACCTGGATGACTTGCCCTTTCTGATAAGATAGAGTGGTGGGGTTGCTATATAGAGATGACCATTCTTTATCAGATCCTGCATATATCTGAAAAAGAAAGTCATAATCAGTGTAGAGATGTGAGAACCATCGACATCGGCATCGGTCATTATTATCACCTTGTCATACCTGAGTTTGGTCATATTAAGCGCCTTGCTGTCATCTTCCGTTCCAATTGTCACTCCAAGAGCAGTAAAGATGTTTTTAATCTCTTCGCTCTCATATGTTTTATGGGCCATCGCCTTCTCTACATTGAGAATCTTTCCTCTCAGCGGGAGTATGGCCTGGAATCTTCTGTCCCTGCCCTGTTTGGCGGTACCTCCTGCGGAGTCACCCTCAACAAGGAAAATCTCGGTATTTGCGGGGTCCTTGTCAGCGCAGTCGGCAAGCTTCCCTGGCAGACCCGACCCTGAAAGCACATTTTTTCGCTGTATCAGCTCCCGGGCTTTCCGTGCTGCATGACGCGCGGTGGCAGCAAGAATAATTTTCTGCACAATTTGCCTGGCCTCTTTGGGGTTCTCCTCCAAATAGTTGCTGAGAGCACCACTCACAGCCATATCTACAGACCCCATAACCTCAGTATTGCCAAGCTTTGTCTTTGTCTGGCCTTCAAACTGGGGTTCAGCAACATTCACAGATATCACTGCGGTGAGTCCCTCCCTGAAGTCATCACCGTTTATATCAAACTTAAGCTTTGCTGTGGCACCTGACTCTTCGGCGTATCTCTTCAGGGTTCTTGTAAGCCCCCTTCTGAACCCGGCCAGATGAGTCCCCCCCTCAATAGTGCTGATGTTGTTCACATAAGAGTGTACATTTTCTGAGAAAGAGGTATTATACTGCAGGGCTATCTCTACAGGGAAGTCATATTTGTCGGCAGATATATATATGGGGGTATTAATCAGTTTCTCACGACTACCATCGAGAAACTCCACAAACTCCACGAGTCCCTTTTCCGAATAGAACTCCTCGTACCGCGGTTTCCCTCCGTTTCCATTCTCCTGCAACTCCCGCTCGTCCCGTATGGAGAGACGGATCCCCTTGTTCAGGAAAGAGAGTTCTCTGAGCCTTGCGGCAAGAATTTCAAACCGAAACTCCACATCGGTAAAAATTGTGTTGTCCGGAGAGAATGTGACGACTGTTCCGGTATCTGTTGCTTCTCCTATAACTTCAACCCCGGTAACCGGTTTCCCGCGATTATATCGCTGTCTGTGAAGTTTGCCGTCACGCCTTACATGCACTTCCAGGTATTCCGAAAGGGCGTTAACGCATGAGACCCCAACACCGTGAAGACCACCGGAGACCTTATAACTCTCCTTGTCAAATTTACCTCCCGCGTGGAGAACAGTCATCACAACTTCAAGGGCTGATCTCTTCTCTTTCTCATGTATATCAGTGGGTATTCCACGGCCATCATCAGAGATGGTAATAGAACCATCAGCATTTATATTGATATCTATATTCTGGCAGTAACCGACTATAGCCTCATCTATAGAGTTGTCGATCACCTCATAGACCAGATGGTGCAGGCCTTTCACACCGGTATCGCCAATGTACATGGCAGGCCTTTTCCTTACCGCTTCCAACCCCTCAAGAACCTGGATACTCCCGGCCGAATATTTGTCCGAACCGGGTTCATTTATTATCTCTTCACTCATAGTATAGTTTTATCCTTTCCCTATCGCTGGTGGCTATTTAACAATAGGCTCATTCACAAGCTCAATATTCTGATATATTGCCACTTAAACAGCAGTGTAAATATACAAAAAATAGAGGCAGCCAATGGTGAGAAATGTCATTAAAAACCCTTTTTTTTCAACACTAAAAGTGATAAAAACGAGGGTCGAATTGGTTTGAAGAAAAGATGGCAGAAAAGAACCTTAAACCTAATACGATTATCAGAGGCTGTAGCTGAATCCGCCTGTCACTATAAGGCGCTGCGAGGGGTATAGTGCCCATTCGTAGCCCCTGTTAACTCCTATATTGTGAGCTCTTAACCAGAAAGAGAGGATATTCGTAAAGCGATATTCTGCAGAGAGGTTGATATTCAGATGCATGGGAAGGCTCTTAATAGTCCTCTCCCTCTGCTGGCCACTATCGCTAAACCTTAAAACAGATGCCTCCCTCTGGCCAACTGCATTCAGGCCGGCACCGGCCAATATCTTATCACGAAGATTATATCTGATCGAGAACTCCCCCTCCCATTCAGGTCTGTTAAAGGGGGTATCAAATGCGGTCAGCGAGTATCCATAGTAGTCTCCCCTGATTGCTGTCTGCAAACGGGGAGATAAGTCACCTCTCAGCTCGCCTGACAGATGCATCAGGTTGCCATCTGAGTACTCAGGCATAAAATGGCCTCCATATCCCTCATTAAAAATTGCATCAGTCCATACAACATTACTGAAGAAGACCATATCTTTCAGTACCGAGTAGCCTCCTCTGAGACGATATCTTACGCCTCCATCAAGGCTGCCTGACAATGAGGCCCCGGCCCTTATCTGGTGGCTTGTGGAAGGAAGTTTGAAAAGATAGCCGCTGGTTTGAAGAAAAGGGTTCACCCTGACCGCTTTTCGTGCACTGTTATCCTCCAGCTCACCGTCCAGGAAGACAGTGAAATCAAGATAGTCGGGTATAACAGTAAGAGTCAGATTAACATCGGGATAGATATGGAACTTTGTATCATATAGAGGTTCGTCACCATTATCAAAAGGACGACTTTCGGTTACCGCTTTAAGCCCCAGGTTAAATCGCCACTCACTGCTCCTCTTTCCTGCAGAGGGGTTAATCTCAACCCTGTGTCTTGGTCTCTCTTCAACATGGTCATTAAGAAAGGCGACAGTATAGTTCCCACGGAGACTCAGGAAAAGATCCTCTTCACCACTTCGCGAAGAGCGGTTTCCGGTAAATGTGGTAATAGCTGTGCCGGCATTAAGCATTAAAGAGGCCTGTTGCTCCCATAAAAGGTCACTCTGCCGGAAAAGGTTGTAACCGCCCCTCAGGTCATAAATAAGTCTATTGGAATCGGCAACAGCAGATGCGATAGAGACATCAGCTCCCACATCTATAAAGTCCAGTCTCATATCGGCCCTCTCCAGTTCAGGTGTTGCCAGAATGGTATCATAGCCGTAGGCATGTCGGGTAAAATGGTTGAAATCAATTGATCCTGCCAGTACCGAACTCTGCAAAAATCTCTTTCCATATAAAGAGACCTCATTGTCCATGTATCCGCTATAGACTCTTTTATCATTATCCAGTCTCACATGCCCGTTAGAAGAGAAGTGTCTTGCACTGAAGGCGAGCATGCCTCTTCTCGACCTCTCACTTGCAATTGTAAGTTCCCCTACAGGAGTGAAGTGATTGCCTATACCCAGGTTCAGATGACTCCTGTAAAGCCTGGGCAATGGATCGGGAATAACGGTAGCGGCCCTTATTGCTGATACCTCAAACTCCGGCATAAAGTCAGATGGGGTAACGGTGTAGTTGAAAGTAGGTCTTGCAGGTACAGTATCGCGAAGATCTGGCAGTATATTGATTTTTTGAGCCTCCGATAGCGTTGGTCTGTATGGGTTATAGAGTCTCACCTCGCGCTGTATCCTCTGTCCCGTTGTCTGTTGTGCCGTCATCTGCGGAACAAGAAGCATCAGCACAGCCACAACTAAAAGCGGCCCTCTCACTCTTTTTCCTATCTCTGGTCTGTATTCTCTTATCATCATCTGGGTCTCTCTTTTCTTACTCTATAAATAGTGAAACATGTGGGTGGTGTATAACCATGGTCGTATAAGACTAACAGGCTGTCACTGCACCCTCATCTATCATCTCCTTACCTTCGTCTTCAATAAGCTGATCTATCTCAGCGAGCTTTGCCCTTACCTCATCAAGTATACCATCATCATCGACACCGTAATAGTCCAGCAGACCAATAAGTGTCGCACGAGCCATTAGTTTATCATCCCTGTGAATAGATATATCTGCCCACAGAATAAAGATGCGGGCCATCCAGTATTGGTGAGAGGTGCTCTCGGCCCGGAATTCATCAACCACCTTTTCGGCCTCATCAACACGACCAGCCCTGAACAGTATCTCAGCCACCCTGTATTTAGACTCGGCTCCCTCGGCTGTAACAACCTCTGTAGCAGTCATCCTGAAGTATTCCAAGGCCTTCATAGGGTTCTCCTGACTGAGATAGGCATTACCGGCCATGAAGGCGGCTTCACGCAACAGCTCTTCGGGCATGCCTCTGCTATCGAGAATCTTCTCTGCGATGGCGATAGTTCTGATAGGATCGCCTGAATAGGTGGCGGCCCTTATCTGTCCTGCATAAATATTGCGAAGGCTCTCCGGTCGGCTCACTATTCTCTCAAGTTGATCATAGAAAGAGAGAGCCTGTTCGTAGTCATCTCTATCGAAAGCTATATCGGCAAGCGCGCCCAGCGCCTGCTCGGCAAACTGAACATTGGGAGTCTTTATAACCTCCAGAAAGAGATCGTAAGCCCTGTCGTATTCTCCGGAATCAAAGAGGCACTCTGCAAGATAGAACTGTGCATTAACCCTGAATATCCCTGACGGAAAATCCTCAAGATATCTGGTCAGTGACTCTATGGCACGCTCGCAATCGCCTTCTATGTAGAGGTTCTCTCCCTGCCTGTACTGAAGAGTGTCTCTCTCACTCATTGTAACATCTTCATATCCGCCTGTCTCTCTCATAAAGGCAAAATATGACTCAATCTCGTTCATGTCCATATAGGCGTTTCTAAGGCCTGTCTGTGCGCTGCCGGCCTCCTCTGTCGATGGGAATTTTGTTATGACAGCCTTATACTTCTCAATGGCCTTCTCGTTATCTCCGGCATTGTAATGTATAAGTCCCAGTTGAACATAAGCCCGGGGAACAAAGGCGCTTGAGGGATGGTTGCTGATAACCCCCATCATGTCAGTTTCAGCTCTATCCGACTCGCCTGTGGCAATATACGCCCGGCCCCTTTCAAAGAGAGCATCGGCATAGAGGTATGAACCAGGGTATCTGGACATAAGCTGGGTAAGGGTCTCAATCTTTGCAATCTGATTGTTCATCAGGCCCAGGGCGAAAGCTTTCTGATACATGGCATAGTCTGAGTCCTCGTATCCTGCAGCTATAACCATGTCATAATACCTTATGGCATCCTCATAGTTTGTTGCGATGTAGTAGCAGTCAGCTATCCTGTTACGGGCATCGTGTATCATACTGCTCCTTGACCCGCGGTATTCAGACTCAAAAGACTTAAATAGGGGGAGTGCTCTGTCAAAACGACCGGTATTATAGTAGGCGTACCCCATATTATATCTGACATAACTATACTCGTCGGTATCAGCCGCACCCGGAATTCCCATAAAGCGGGTATAGTTGGCGATTGCTTCATCAAGAAGCCCTCTCCTGTACTGTGTCTCTGCAAGCCAGTAGAGAGCCCTCGCTCTTAAACTGTTATTGTGGCGACCAAATCCAAGGGAGCGTTCAAACATATCGGCCGCCTGTTGAAACTCCATATTCCTGAAGAGCTCCAAACCTCTGAAGAAGCTTACCCTTTGGTAGGCTGCCTCCAGTCGTGCATCTTTCATCTCGATAAGCTCAAGTGATTGCAGGGCCGCCTGATAGTTCCGCATCTCTATATAGGCAGATATAAGATAGCTGTGTGCCTCGCCTACCCGTTCTGAAGCGGGAAACTGATCTATATAGCTCTCAAAGGCCGATATCACCTCCCCGAAAGGCGATTCTGATATTTCGTAGGTAAGCTTGGCATAATTAAAGAGAGCCTCCTCTTTAATATTGCGATCAAAATCCATCTGTGATGCTGCACCAAAAGTGAGTCTTGCCCTCTCCTTATCGCCACTCTGCAGGTAGCAGTCACCGAGCATACTCCAGGCATTCTGGCTGAGAATATCATTCCTGGCTATCAGATCATTGAGTATAGGCACCGCCTTGTCGCACTGTCCGGTTTTGTAGTAGCTGAAGGCAAGTTGATACCTGTCTTCGCGGGTCGATATGCGTGTTCCGCTGCGGAACTGTTCAAGATACTCAATTGCCTTCTCATATTCGCCCTTATGAAACCAGGCGTCTCCGATAAAGCGATATAGTTCAATCTCCCTGTCTCTTCCTGCAGAACTAAGCAGGCCGGGTGCCATCTCCAGTATCGCGTCATAATCTTTCTGTATATACAGAATCTGAACAATATAGAAGGGTACAACGGCCCCGAAAGTCTCGTCATCCACCAGCCTTACAAACCCATCCATTGCGGTAAGGTAGTTCTCTCCTTCGTAGGCAAGATGTGCAAAATAGTAGATAGCCGGTATTGTAAAGTCTGTATCTATATCCTTGATTTCAGAGAACATCAGCATGGCCCGCTCCCTGTCGCCCCTCTGCATTAGCGAGTAGCCATAGCGGAAGAAGTAGGCAGGAAGAAGCTCTGCATCAAGCTCAGCTCTGTTTACTCTCTCATAATTCTCAATAGCCTTCCTGTGGTTATTGGTCTGATAGAAGTGATCTGCCAAGTTGAGGAAAGCCCTGTTTCTACGCGGAGAATTCTGGTTTTCACCGATATATTGCATCAGACGGCTTTCAGCATCGCTGTGAAAAAGGGCCATTGCGGCCAGTGCGCCATAATATTGGGCATCGGACCTTATAATGGTACCGCGGAAACCTTCGTCCGCGATTACCCTGTCAAATATCTCTATCGCTGCACCATACTTCTCTTTCTCATACAGATCCATCGCCCTTTTGATCTTATCGCCATACTGACCGGCGGTGATAGCTACCTGCCCATTTACACCGGTAAAGCATGCTGTCAGCAGAATAAAAAGTGCGGTTATCATTATCGGTTTGTTACCCATATAGCCTATTCGGTTATTTCATCCAACAGAAAATAAACACATCCCCAAACAACCCCTTCTATATCTGAAAGATAGACAGCAGAGTTGTTCACAGAAAATTATCGTTAAAAATACAACTATTAAACGCCACCCTCTATACAATATTATTGATTTTATCAACATCGACCTGTTAATTACTAATTCTTTGATTATTTTGCACCAAATTTTTTCCACCTATGGATGAATACAAGTCTCTAGACACGATTATTGAGCTCAAAGATTGCTCTATATGGCAGGGAGACCACCTTGTACTAAGTAATGTAAACTTCAGTCTTGACCGAAGCGAGTTTGTTTATCTTGTTGGCCGGGTCGGAAGCGGCAAAAGCAGTCTTATAAAAACATTAAGTGCCCAGATTCCGCTCAGGGAGGGCAGCGGTATCGTGGCCGGTTACGACTTACGAAGAATCAAAAAAAATCAGATACCCCATCTCAGGAGAAAACTTGGTATAGTTTTTCAGGATTTCCAGCTTCTCTCGGACAGAACCGTAAATGAGAATCTCGATTTCGCATTGAGAGCCACCGGATGGAAAAACAGGAAAGAGGCCGGTACAAGAATCAGCGAGGTTCTTGAAAAGACAGGATTATCACTTAAGGGTTACAAGATGCCGCATCAGCTTTCGGGAGGTGAGCAGCAGCGTGTTGTAATTGCCAGAGCCCTGCTTAACGATCCTGAGATAATTCTTGCTGACGAACCCACCGGCAACCTCGATCCTGAAACCACAGACGGAATAATAAGGCTCCTTGCCGACATAAGCAGAAGCGGTCGTGCAGTTGTTGTTGCGACTCACAACTACACACTGATGAAAAAATTCCCCGCCAGGGTTGTCAGATGTTCTGACGGCGAATTATCTGAGACTCGTGAAGAGGAGATAGAGCTGTTTTAACCATTCACCATACATTTATCATGAACAACACCAACAAGAGAGAATCAATTAAAAATTACAGAGTTATGAAAACGGTTTTAAGAGTAACTGCATTGATTATGTTATTTTCATTATCGTTGAACAGTCTTAAGTCACAAGAATTCCCAATGCCCGAAGAGCACTTCCAGCTGGTTAATGATATGGCCGGGGTGCTGACATGGGATCAGGCAGATATACTGGAAGTAAAGCACGGCCTCTTCTACGATACCACAGAGATAGTGGTTGTCATTGTCACCGTTGACGATCTGCTGGGAATGAACCTGCGAAATTTCAGCAGAGGACTGTATAAAGAGTGGCATCTTGAAACATTTGAGGCAAATGAAGCAATACTGATCACCGTTTACCGGGAAGATGAGCAGTCCAGACCCCGGGCCTACATACACACCGAGGGCAAATACAGAGATCTGATAACCCCAAGGGTTGCAAGAACTATAGTCTCGGCAGATATCGACCCATTCTTCGCGCAGAGCAATGTTATGTCGGGGCTGAACAGAGGCGGAACATCCATCATGGCGATTCTCTCTGAAGAGGTAACTCCCCGTCAGTATATGAGACAACGAGGAGGGCTTTTCAGGGGTTCACCGATGCTTCTGATCATAGCAATAGCCATTGTTGCAATATTCGCCACCAGATCAATGCTTCTTAAGAAGGCAGCCGGAAAAAAAGAGGAAGCCGGTGAGGGTAATGAGTAGCGGACCAAAGAGCTAGCCGACATTATCAAGGTCTGGCCGGACATCACTTCATCCACCTGATAACAGCAGGAAGAGTGTTCCTGTAGACCCTGTACAGAGGGCGTTCGTATGCACCGAATGCCCTGTTGTATTTTGCCACCCCCGGAATCGAAGAGCCTGCAAAATCGAGCACCATTCCTGTACCGCTCATCTCCCTGATCAGAGAGTCAATCAGCAGATAGCCTGTTCGCCTGCTTCTGCTCTCACTGCTGGTAGCAGTAAACAGAAGGGTGATCCGTCCACCTGTATGAAGGGTAAATAGTCCATATATCAGGTTGCCATCACTGCCCCTTACAGTGCTTAATCTCCCCCTGCCGGCATCTATCATATTTCTCATAAAGGCTTCAAGAAGCCTGTAGTGATCGCCCTTTACGGCGCAGAGAGAGCTCCCCTTCTCTTTTTTGAAAAGTTCTATAGCCTCTGAGGGATCATCTTCGTAAACGATATCGGCACGCTCGCGCGAGGCAAGTCTTATATTGCGCCGGCAGTCACTGCTGTAACCATCTCTCAAGGCCCCGTATCCGGCCGAGAGATCCAGCTCCTGTCTCCTCATTTCGGTAACCCTGAAGCCTGAAGCGGCAGGAGGTTGGGTAAAAACAAGATCGACCAGTGCAATATTGGAGGGGAGAGAGTCCAGACAACTTCTGTAGAAATGGCTTATCTCTCCGCTGCTTACGCCTACTGTTGCAGAAAGAGAAAACCAACGGACAAAAGGGATATTGGCCGCATATCGCACACCGTACTTTTTTCTCACAGGCAGTGGGAGAACCATACCATATCCCGGTTCCACAAATCCAGACCAACCGGGCAGAAAGGCGTCGAGATACCATGAAAAGCAGTAGGGATATGGATGGGGTGATGATTCAACAACCCTATCCCATGCCAGGCGGTCTATATTCTCATTGGCAAGCAGCTCACTCATCAGGACCTGTTCTCCTTAGCAGATGTTCGAATGGTTCACGCCAGCCTTCCCACCCATCATCTTCTGTCAGTGAAGTATTGTGCCAGACAGATATAAATGTACCCCCAACCTCACTTACCCTGTCTGCAATATCATCAATTATTCCGCATGCCTGTGACACATCGCACTTCAGATAGTTACGCAGGGTTACATCCATCACCTGAAACGGCCATACTTTCAATGATGTGGCTGATTCACCGACAAGGTCATAAAACAAAAAAGGAAGTGATGTACCGGCCCTGAAGCCAGGCATATCTGCATACCCCATGGTAAAATCGTTACCAATTCCGGCAGCTGTCAGTGCCCGGTAGCCACCGGGAAGCGATAGTCTCAGGTAGTGATTCCTCGAGTATTCGGGTGCATCGCCCGTAATTCTGATAAAGGCCTCCTTCTCCGCAGTAATAAGCGAGTAGTCAGAGCCGGCAAGGTATGACAGGTGAATTCCGCAACGATGTGCGGTCGAAATCCGGGAAACAAGTGAGCTGTATGCGCCGCTTCTTCTGCTGCAGTTCCTGTCATTCACCGACAAGCGTCCCAGCGGAATGAAAAAGAGAGCTTCACAACCCGACTTGCGCAGAGATTCCAGAATATAGTCGTAAACATCATAAGGGTCATCCTTCAGGCCTGCTACAGACCTAAGCCGGTCAAGCGGATTTCTCCCCTTCGCAACATCTCTTAAAACCCCTCCCGCGGTACGGAGAAGACCTCTTCCACGAAAGGCGTATGCAACATCCAGGTCGAAGGTGACAATCCCCCTGAACTCACTCCGTCTGAATGTAAGGTAAGGATTGTACTTGAGAAGTTTCATCTTCAGAATACCCACCCATATATCCACTACCGGTATGTTGAGAAATCCATTCCTGCAGGCAAAAGAAGCCTCAGCAGGAAATCGCCCATGATTATCAGGCCTGTATGGCAGGTACTCCTCATATCTGGACACCATATAAAAGACAGCAGAGAAGATATCAAAAGAGATATCCCCCTTGTCGCCTGAGGGGAACAGGATGAGCGAGTCACCATCGGTTCGCTCTGCAACGGGCATAAAATCCCTTATACCATCCTCCGCGAGCAGGCCTGAAGGCAGAATTGTGAATCCGCCTTCCATTTGATGGTCATTACTATAGTTGATAAAAGGGTAACTACCCAGCCGCCTTCTGTCGGAAACAATTTCATAGGAGAGCCCCAGCATATCACCCAGCACCAGGCCTGCAACATAACTGAGCCGGGGTGTAACACTCCCTGCATAGACCATTATATCTCTTCTCACCATGTTACAGGGTTATGTTCGGTTCCTATCTCTACTCCTACCCTCTCCTGCCACCCTACCGGAGGCTATCTTCCTGCCTGTTTCACACCCCTCAGCATGTGCCCCCGGCAGCATGTCAATACTCATCAGGAATTCGTTCACTATCTCACTACCTACAAATTTGAAGGTCTTTCGAAACAGTCTGGTCCACTCATCCAGATCACTGCACTCCTCGCCCTTCAGGTCAAGCCACTGCCTGAAAGAGCCATATTCCGACCGGATCTCCACCAGCCGGCGGGCATTCTCAATCACTGCCTCTATTTTCCGTCTGTTACGAACTATACCCCTGTCGTTAAGCAGTCTCCCGATATCTTCCGGTCCATACCGCGCCACCTTCTCTACTGAGAAGTTATTAAAAGCAGCCCTGAAGTTATCGAGCTTCTTAAGCATCAGCGTCCAACTCAGTCCCGCCTGGTTAATCTCCAGTATCAACCTCCCGAAAAGCTCATCATCATCCTCCAGCCTGAAACCATAGTGGTTATCATGATATTCCTGGTGCAGCTTCTTAATCTCACCACTCTTCATCCTTGCTATCTCGTCACAGTAGGCCATACAGTTCAGGCATCTCAATTCACTGGCAGAGATCAGGTAACAACACCTCTCTCATCGCTATATTTTTCATAAACACCTTCACCGGCAATTCTGGCCATTTCAGCGACCGCTATCGCCACCTCGGCAAAGCTGTTGTAGAGAGGTGCGAAACCGACCCTGATATTGTCTGGTACACGGAAGTCCGGAATGACAGTCCACTCACCCTCATTTTCGTCGGCCAGGGCCTTGCATATTCTGTAAGCCTCAGGGTGCTTAACAGAGACATGAGATCCTCTTAAGTCAGGGTTTTCGGGGGAACCGAAGGCGAACCCCAGAGGTTCAAGGTATTCCTTGAAAAGAGAGTGAAATAGTGAGGTCATCGCCACACTCTTCTCCCTGATCCGGTCCATTCCGGCCAGGCGGAATATTTCGAGCGAGCTCCTCAATGTAGTAGAAGAGAGAACCGGAACAGACCCTGTCAGGAACCTCTTCATCCCTTTTGCCGGGGTAAAATCTGTATTAAAACTGAAAGGATCGGCATCAGCCCACCACCCCCACAAAGGGGAGCCAATTTTATCCTGAATATCTCGTCTCACATAGATAAACGAGACTGCCCCCGGGCCGGCATTGAGGTATTTGTATGTACACCCAACCGCGAAGTCAGCCCCTGCCCCATTCAGATCGACAGGAACTGCCCCTGCAGCATGAGAGAGATCCCACAAAACCATAGCACCGTTATCATGAGCCAGCCTGGTAACACGCTCCATATCATACACAAAGGCACTTCTGAAAGAGACATGTGAGAGTGACAAAAGAGCGCAATCACTATTGACCAGCCTTTTTAGCTCCTTGTCAGAAACTGTAATGCCATCATCGCTCCTCATAAGTTCCAGCCGGTGTCTCCCTCCCAGCAGATCTATCACTCCCTGTGCAATATAGAGGTCTGTACCAAAATTGAGTTCATCACTCACTATGCTGTTTCGCCTGCTGTCTCGCAGCACAGACATAACTATTTTAAAAAGGTTCACAGTAACCGAGTCACAAACAATAACCTCGTCAGGCCCGGCTCCCACCAGTGGTGCTATCATAGCCCCCAGTTCAGAGGGCCCGTTCCACCATTTATCGTTATATGACCGTATCAGCCCCCTGCCCCACTCATCCTCAAGCACATCTCTGATATGCTCTTTTGTGGCAACAGGGAGCATCCCAAGCGAGTTGCCATCAAGATAGACAAGAGAGGGCTCCTCCTTCATAAAAAGGGAGGCAAAAGAGGCAAGCGGATCATCGACATCGTATTTTTCAGCCCTTTTTAAGATAGTCTCTGCAAGATTTCCCACATCAATCGGTATATAATAGTTATCGGCATCCACAACTTGCTTGGAGAGAAGCCTTTAATAAGAATAGCCTCTATTTCAGGCAAAAATATATATTTTTATTAATTTTGTTGCTATCCGGCTTTGAGGGTAAAGGTATCGATCTTTTTATGAATTAAACCAGCATTATCATGGGCAAAGGAGACAAGAAAACTGGAAGAGGAAAGCTATTCAGAGGAAGCTACGGAGTCAGAAGGAGGCGTAAAAAAAGGAAAAACAGACATGTGGCACCAGGCTACTCTTCCGGTTACCAGAAGAAGATAAAAGAAAAGTCCACTCCCAAAGAGAGAGAGAAGGCTTTTACCGACACAGCAGTTGACTCTTCGGAAGAGAAGATAGCTACAACAGCTGCCAGGCCGACAGTGACTTCAGAGCAAGAACAGGAGGTCAGTGTATCAGAGAAACCAAAAGCCGCCAAAAAGGCAGAGGCAAAAGAGGAGAGTGCAGAGAAACCCAAAGCTACCAAAAAGGCAGAGGTAAAAGAGGAGGCCCCGGAGAAACCCAAAGAGACCAAAAAGACAGAGACAAAAGAGGAAGCCCCGGAAAAACCCAAAGCCACCAAAAAGGCAGAGGTAAAAAAAGAGACTGCAGATAAACCAAAAGCCGCCAAAAAAGCAGAGGTAAAAAAGGAGGCCCCGGAGAAACCCAAGGGCACCAAAAAAGCAGAGGCAAAAGAGGAAGCCCCTGAGAAACCCAAAGCCACCAAAAAGGCAGAGACAAAAGAGGAGGCCCCGGAGAAACCAAAAGCCGCAGACACCCCGGATTGACAGATTGGCCCCGCAAAAAGGTGATAGAATAGAAAGCCGAAGGCTGAAAGGAGATAATAAAACTTTTCCGAAAAGAGATAATAACCGCACGCTCCGACAGAAAGAAGGTGCCATAGGTGCGAATCTTATAAAGGCATAAGAGGCCGGGGTTATCTTCTGACTATCATGCGGTAATAGTCATCACCCTTCACCCTTGCATTGATAATAACCGGCTCACTCATACCCCTTGCCTCCTCGATAGCAGCGAGAAGTGAATCCTCGCAAATAGCCTGGATAACCTTCACCCCCAGACATCTGTCAGAGCCAAACATATCCTCCCCAATAATGTCGGTTGCGTAGGGGGCAACACCCCTCCACGACTGCTTCACCTTAATAAGGTTAAGTTCATTATCTGAGATAACCACGACTATCACATTGAGCCCGTACCTTCTGGCGGTGAGCAGCTCACCAACAGACATAAGGAATCCTCCGTCACCGGTAAAGGCCACCACTTCAGAATGTGGGCGGTTAAGCTTAATAGCCAGTGCGGCAGGCAGCCCGAACCCCATCGAAGACCAACCATTGGTCATCATCATCTGGTCAGGAGAAGAGATATTGATCATCTGGCCAGCCATATGGAGGTGAGAGCCAACATCGCAGCTATAGAGAGCGCCCTCAGGCATAGCCTCACAAACCCTGCTCATAACCATTGCGGGGCCCCATCTGTCGGACATCCCGCCAAACAGTTCCCCTATCTCATTTATCAGAGACGCAGGATCCCTTCCAGTCATATAGTCAGCACTCTCAGGCAGGCAACGCAGTATCTCAAACCAGCTATCCGGTTCCCCCGTAGCCATTACAACCGGATAGTTGTCAGGCATATCACTCAATACAGTATTGAAATGGGCTATAGGCAGGCCCGGTGGCACCCATGAATCATAATTAAACTCAACCTCGTCATATCCAAGGCCTATAATCAGGTCGCTATTACCGGCAAAGGCCTCGACCTTATCGCTGAAGGCATGGAAAAGCACCCCGGCAAAACAGGGGTGAGAAGGTGGTATCACCCCCTTGGCCATTGGTGTAACCACAACCGGCATGGGACATCTCTCCAGCAGGCTCAGAAGCTCGTGAGTAATATTCCTTCTGGCCGCCGTAAGTCCAAGGGCAATTACCGGCCTGGACGCACCCTTCAGTTTCGATTTAATATCACCCCTTACAGCAGTACTGAGTTTACCACGGCCTGCAGAACCGGCTGGAGTGGATGGAATATCGATGCTCCCTGCATCAGAAGGAATCCCTACATGAACCGGGCCCGGATACTCCCCTGTGGCAAGCTTTATAGCCTCTGTCATCACTTCGGCTGCATTCTGCGGAGTGAGGCGCCAGGTACCCTTTGTTACGGCAGAGAAGAGCTTCTGGTGATCTATCTTCATCTGGGTAGTACGCGCCAGCATAGTATCAGGCACCTCGGTAGTAAAAGCTATCAAAGGCGAACGGTCCAGTAGGGCGGCTCCAACTCCTGAGGCAAGGTTTACAGCTCCGGGGCCGAAGGTTGCATGGCATACCCCCGGTGCGGAAGATATTCTGGCGGTGACCGTCGCCATTATGCCCGATGCACCCTCATGAGAAGTAAGAATAAAAGGGATACCCTCCTCCCTCCACGCCTCCATGAGAGGTATAGATGGCCCGCCGGGAACACCGAACACAAACCTTACACCGGAGTTTTTAAGACTCCTGGCAATAAACGATGCTATCTCCATCACCAATCTCTCTTTTTTGTCAGACAAATATAACAGTTCGGTCAGAAACAGGCTCTCTCTGCTTAAATATACACCGGAATAAGAGCTCTTGTCTGAAAAGGCCTGCGCTTCCGGAAGGTAGAGAGACCAAGTAAGAGAGTTCACCGCACAAATCGGTTTTATGCTCATTAACACAACAAAGAGAAAAGTGGTGGCAACTTTCTTTTTACCTTTAGCAGCTAGTAACCAACAGTGACGAACCATGCGAAAGGTACTCTCTCTTTTTATTGGAGCACTCCTCTTTTCAACCCCCTTTTCCATTCCCTCTATCGCACAGGGGCTTCTCGAAGATTACCAGAGGGCCGATGATGTCTCATCCCTTTACAGAGACAAAGTCTGGTACGGTAATGTCCGTCCCTCCTGGATTGGCGAGACCTCTCTCTTCGTCTATGAGAATGAGACGCCCGACGGGAGAGAGTGGATATTGGTCAATCCCGACAGGGGCGAAAAGCGCGAAGCTTTCGACCAGAGAAGGTTTGCAAGAAGTTTTCGCTCTGTTACCGGAACCCGTGCCGAACCGGGTAACCTGCCCATAACCAATGTAAGGTTTCACACAGATCCCGAAACCTTCTCTTTCTACTACAGAGGTGACCGTTACACCTGTTCGGTAACTAACTATGCGATAGTTAAGACCGATGACGGTTCACGAAGAGCTCAGCAGAGAGGCGGCCGAACCAGGTGGCCCTGGGGTTTCGGCGATGAGCTTCGTAACGATCCGGTAGAATCGCCCGATGGCGAGTGGACAGCCTTCATCAAAGATTACAATCTTCACATACGCTCTAACGGTGATAACAGAGAGTATCAGTTAAGCTATGATGGTGGCAAGGGAGAATACTACTCAAGCTTCATACGGTGGTCGCCCGACTCGCGCAAGATAGTAACCGCGAGAGTCAGAGATGTTGAAAGGCGTATTATACACTACATCGAGTCGTCACCTTCGGAAGGGTTCCATCCTCTGCTTCACAGCTACGAATACCCCAAGCCCGGTGATGCCATACCCCAGTTTTATCCACAACTGTTTGATATAGATACCCGAAGCCAGATAAGGGTATCAGGTACCACTCTGCCAGAGCAGTACTCCGTAGGCCGTTACCGGTGGGCAGCCGACAGCCGCTCAATAACCTACGAGTATAACCGGCGTGGCCACCAGCAGTATCAGGTAATACGGCTCGATGCTGAAACCGGAAATCAGCGTGTAATAATAAATGAGACATCCTCCACATTCATACATTACAGCGGCAAGCGTTACCGCCACGACATAGAGAATACAAACGAAATAATATGGGCATCTGAGCGTGACGGATGGAATCACCTCTACCTTTACAACTCAGTCACCGGCAAGGTTATAAACCAGATAACAGCTGGTGAATGGATTGTCCGTAGCGTTCTTCATGTTGATCAGGAAGAGCGAAGAATCACCTTTCAGGCAGGAGGGCGTGAGCCAGGCGACCCCTACCATATTCATGTATACAGCATCAACTTTGATGGAACCGGACTTACAAAGTTGACAGATGGCGACGGAACCCATGAGGTCTTCTTTTCGCCCGACAGGAGATATATGGTAGACACCTGGTCCAGGGTAGACAAGCCTCCTGTAGCCGTACTCAGAGACGGCAAAACCGGAGAGCTTGTTATGGAGCTTGAGCGTGCCGACATAACACCTCTGCTTGAGACCGGCTGGATCATGCCCGAGGTTTTCACCGCCAAAGGCCGGGATGGAGAGACCGATATATGGGGCATGATAGTAAGGCCATCAAACTTTGACGAGAAGATCGATTACCCGGTAATAGAATACATCTATGCGGGACCTCACAGCGCACATGTACCCAAGAGATTTTCTCCCATCCACTCCAATCTCACAGCCCTTTCAGAGCTCGGATTCATCGTTGTTCAGATAGATGGCATGGGCACATCTCATCGTTCAAAGGCCTTTCATGATGTCTGCTGGCAAAATCTGGGAGACGCAGGCTTCCCCGACAGGATACCCTGGATCAGAGAGGCCGCTGCCAGCTATCCCTATATCGATACAACAAGGGTAGGTGTTTTTGGCACATCTGCCGGAGCTCAGAATGCCGTTGGCGCTCTTCTTTTTCATCCCGGGTTCTACAAGGTTGCAGTGGCATCCTGTGGCTGCCACGACAACCGCATGGACAAGATATGGTGGAATGAGCAGTTTATGGGATGGCCCGTTGGCCCCCACTACAGTGAGTCATCCAATGTAGATAACGCGTGGCGTCTTGAGGGCAGACTTCTTCTTATCAATGGTGAATTGGATTACAATGTCGATCCCGCCTCAACCACCCAGTTGGTAGATGCCCTTATTAGGGCAGGCAAAGATTTCGACTATCTCTTTGTGCCAGGCATGGGTCACACATCGGGAGGTCGTTACGGAGAGCGCAGAAGGAGAGATTTTTTTGTCAGACACCTTCTTGGAGTTGAGCCTCCCGACTGGAACAGGGTTGACAGATAACCGATTCTTTCAGCCGCCCAAAATTCGGAGAGAACAAAAAGTGAGAGAGCCTTTCCGGCTAGTGGAAGGGTTACGAGAACCGTAACCCCGATGACCAAAACAGTTGCCATATTCAATTATTTTTCTATCTTTATGGAAACCAATAGCTGATTCACCATGAAGTCACTTGTAGTTTTTGACATGACATCGGCAACAGGAATTGGCATAGCCGAAGCGATAAGAGGGGGTATTGACAAATGCAATGCACTACTTTGCGATCCATCTGACATTAACCTGGAAGAGATAGAGGGTCTCTCTCTCATGATAGTCGGATCGCCGGTAATACAGAACAAAGCATCTCTCTCTGTAGTTGAGTTTCTCGAAAACATCCCTGAAAATGTGTTGAGCAATATTAGCGTAACCGCCTTCGACACCAGATGCGACACAGACAATCCGAAGAGGTCTTTTTTCTCTGTAATTTCTGAAGGCGACGGTAATGTCGCAAAAATGATTGCTCAAAAACTCAGAAAAAAAGGGGGTGTTCCGGTTATAGCACCGGAGCGATTCTTTGTAGAGGTCGACAGAAGCATCCGGGAAGAGGAGACAGCCAGAGCAAGAAACTGGGGTAAGCTGGCCTGCCGCGCATAGTGAAAGCCTTTAGCCCTGCCGACTGGCAGCCGCCAGCACTACGGTTTAAAAAAAAGTCCTTTTTGGCAAACAATTTGCCGCTTTGGCCTGTTGCTAAATAAGAATTGTTATTGTTTGATAATGCTTCTCCATGACAAACATCACCGCCGCCATACAAAAAAAGCTATCTGCACATCAACACCTTTACTGTTCGGAGTGTGATATGATAGAATATTACGAGAGCAGAGAGCTTGATCAGTTATTGGAGCGCTATTTTTAAAAGAGGGAAATACCGGGTTTCATTATTGAGGATATAATCTGCTAATAAACGAACACTATATAGCTCACAATACTATAAACAAAAACAGAAAAACTAATTTAGTATGGAAAAGTATGAAGAACAAGCAAGTGCAATGCCGCGCATAGGAGAGCCGGCTCCGGAATTCAAAGCAGTAACCACCCAGGGAGACATCAATTTCCCCTCTGACTACAAAGGCAGCTGGGTAATACTCTTCAGCCATCCGGCCGACTTCACTCCGGTCTGCACATCAGAGTTTATGACCTTCGCTACAATGGAAGAGCAGTTCAACAGAGCCAACTGCAAGCTTGTAGGCCTCTCGGTTGACGGACTCTACAGCCATATAGCATGGCTGCGCACCATCAAAGAGAAGATTGAGTATAAGGGAATGAAAGATGTAGAGGTGAAGTTTCCGCTGATAGAGGATATCACCATGAATGTCGCTAAAAAATATGGCATGATGATGCCCGGCGAAAGTGACACCAAAGCCGTACGCGCTGTATTTGTAATAGACCCTGAGGGAATTATCAGAACCGTACTCTACTATCCTCTCAGTCTGGGCCGTAACTTTGATGAGCTATATCGTATAGTAATAGCTCTTCAGGCCGCCGACGAGTTCAAGATAGCAACCCCTGCCGACTGGCAGCCGGGCGATGAGGTAATTGTTCCCACGGCAGGCTCATGTGGTGTAGCCAAAGAGAGAATGGAGAGCAACGAAGAAGATTTAAAGTGCTACGATTGGTTCTTCTGCACCAGAAAACTTGACAAAGAGAAGGTTTTAAACAAGATAATCAAAAAGTAGAGAAACCTTTGTCGCACTGACCATCAGAAGGTCGGGGAGAAACAGAGCTCTCCCTGACCTTTTTTTATATCTGCAAAAGGGTCATGCACCCCATATGCCATAAAAATCGGCATCTACCAATCTACAGGCCATTCGGAAAGATTCTTCCAGAACATTATTTCACGATAATGCGGCTTCACCTTATCCTCTATTGCCAGCAACTGCTCAGGGCTTAAAGGTTTGAAATCTTTGGTTATACTGATGTTCTCTTCCAGCTCTTTGAGGTCATCAACACCTACTATTACAGTACTGACCGGCAGGGTGAGAACATAGTCCATCGCCTCCTTCATCGTTATAATACCCCCATTGGCAAAAATCCTGTCCCTCGAAGGTATCTTCATTCCTACAATACCCAAATCACTATTCAATGCGTTGGGCAGATACTTCTCGATAAACGGATCGTGATGTTTGTCGGCAGCATTAAGTGCGACCAGAACATTATCGAACTCAAACCTCCGGTCCAGTTCGTTGAGCACATCGGGGCCCTCATGTCCGGTATAGCCTATATACTTCACGATCTTTTCATCTCTGGCCCTGAGCATAGCCTTCAAAACCCCTTCATCGGCAAATATCCGGTCAAGATTGTCAATCTCGGCCGATCGCACATTATGTATCTGCCACAGATCTATGTGGTCAGTCTGAAGGTTCTCAAGAGACTGCTCTAGCAGACGCATAGAGCCGTCATACCCCCTGCTGTGTGTCTTGGTAGCCAGGAAAACCTCATCACGGCGATACTTCATCACCCTGCCTATATTTCTCTCGCTGGTACCCATAGCCTCACGTCGACCAATGCCCTGAGCCGCTCTTCCGTATGCGGCAGCAGTATCAATATAGTTAACACCCAGGTCAAGAGCACGGTTAATAATCTGCTCAGAGATATCCTCCTTGCCGGGTGTTTCCAACGATGCCTGTCCTCCAAGGCTGAAGAGACTGACCATATAACCGGTTTTGCCAAGGCGGCGCAACGGCATACCGGACCTCCCTGTAGTTATAGTCCCTCCCGTACACGAGGTTATGTACGGCGCCATGCCAACAAAAGCGGCTGAGGCAATAAGCTTCTGCAGAAACTCTCTCCTTGATTCACTATATCTGTTTGCCATAACGCTATTTTTTTTTAAAGGTACGAAATGCAGGCTGAGAGAGCAACAATAATGACAACTATCATAATATCAACCCTTTCAGTCCGGTTATTATAGACATAACCCCTTCAGGGAAAAATAGTTCATCATAGCACCCCTGTTCAGGAGAAGATGGAGCCTTCTCCTCGCCTCCCTCCGGCGAATTAGCCTCTTATCTCATATAACACTATCTACACAGAGGCACACCTTTTTACTACCTTTATGGAGTTATCAAAACAGAGATACTGTATGCTTAAAAAAATCAATCAGCTCAAATTCTACTGGGAGACCACCGATCCCTTCATCTTCTGCGTACACCATAACGACCTCTACCCGAGCGGCAACGATATAATGGGTCCCGATCCGGCACTATTAAAAGGGAGGAGCCCTGGCAACGACTTCACCCCGAAAGATGGATGGCGCATGTATCATGGTCATCGTATACCGGGCTTCCCTGTACACCCGCACAGGGGCTTCGAAACGGTCACTCTTGTCAGAGCCGGGTTTATTGATCACTCCGACTCACTGGGAGCGGCAGGACGCTATGGCAACGGTGATGTACAGTGGATGACCGCCGGAGCCGGAATACAGCACTGTGAGATGTTCCCCATGATTAATACCGACAGCGACAACCATGTTGAACTCTTTCAGATATGGCTTAACCTGCCTGCACGCAACAAGATGGTCGATCCACACTTCGACATGCTATGGGCAGATACAATACCGGAAAAAGATCACAAAGATGAGAATGGCGCTTTGACCCGCCTGAAGGTTGTAGCCGGCAACATCGATGGTGCCGCTGCCCCACCGCCGGCACCCAACTCATGGGCTGCCGATCCATCCAACGAAGTGGGTATATTCACCATTCTGATGGAACCGGGAGCCAAATATGTTATACCTCCGGCATCTGAAAAGGTGGTGCGAACCATCTACTACTTCAGGGGAGATAGAGTGACAATAGGTGGAGAGGAATTGGCAGGCGGCCATTCTGCACAGGCAACAAGCCATGAGCCACTGGCAATCATCAACGGAAAAGAGGAGAGCGAGATGCTGGTACTTCAGGCAATACCCATTGGTGAGCCTGCGGTACAGTACGGCCCTTTTGTCATGAACAGCGAAGAGGAGATCAGGCAGGCATTTGTAGACTACAGGGCAACAGAGTTTGGCGGATGGCCATGGCCGGAACGCGACAATGTTCACCCACGCAACTCAGGCAGGTTCGCAAAACATGCCGATGGCCGGATCGAGGAGCGGTGAATGGGTGCCCGGTTCCGGTGCTCGCTTACCCTCGCACGCATATGGTATAGAGCATGGAGAAAGGAGCATGGGGTGAGGGCTGGCGTCCGGTGGCTCACTTTATTCGCCGGTCGGCAGCTGCGCTGCCGCGGTGATCGGTAATCTGTATTCGGTAAAAAAATGCGGCTGGTGCCGCCTCTGCACGGCAATGCTCCCGCTGATCGCGAGCTCACCCCGTCGCTTTGCACACATAAGGCATGAATCATGGGATGAGGGCTGGCGCCCGGTAAAAAAAAGAGTATCTTAGCTGTAGAATTCTTGAAAGAGCTGCTATGATAAAGTACATAAACCTTCTCCTCTTTGCCGGCATGGTAACAATGAACTATCTGGCAAATGCCCTTCCCATTAATG
>SLNP01000102.1 GCA_007132995.1 Bacteroidales bacterium
CCATCCCGACGGACCAATGAGGCCCATACTGTTGGGCAGCACACCATATGATATCTCGTCTGCACGCGATGCAATAAATATGATACGCGACAGGGTTGAGATGCCTCAGGTGCCTGCCGGACTGACTCAGGAGGATTTTTTCGAGTGGGTTGTACATGAGAGGAGAATAGAGCTCGGCTTTGAAGGGCATCGCATGTTCGACCTCCGCAGGTGGAAGATGGGAGAGATACTGGGAGAGCCTATACATGGTATACGGATAAACTCTCAGGATCCCGATACCCCGGGCGAAGGGCCCTGGAACTATGAGGTGTTCCATGTCGAAGACAGGGTTTGGGAAGATAAGATGTACTGGTGGCCGCTGCCTTATGATGAGATAGTTAAGGCCCAGGGCAGACTTGAGCAGAACCCCGAATGGTAACAGCAGTAGTAATTCTAAATGAAAAAGAGTATGGTTATGAAAAGACTATTAATATTACCTGTCCTTGCGGCACTCCTGTTCAATTCCTGCCAGGAGGATGTGTGGAGAGATCATGAGAACCCTCAGATCTACTTCCCGCAGCAGAGGGTTGAGGATGTTATCTTCACCACCGCCTGGATGTATGATACCGAAGAGTATACTATTCCCTTCGGTGTATATCTCTCAGGAGTGAGACCCGAAAATCAGAATAGCGACATCAATGTTGGTTTCGCAGTGAATGAGGCGCTCGTAGATGAGTATAATGCCGACGAGGCCAACTTCTACGAAGGGCGCATGGAGCTGTTGCCGGCTAACTGCTATTCTATCGAGGGTAACTCAATGACTATTCCCAGAGGCGAGATAAACGGTTCTATACCCGTGAGGGTATTTACCGAAGAGGTGGCCGACCTCCCGCTGCTTAACGCCGGAGGAGACACCATCGTCTATGTTATTCCCCTTGTGCTTACCAGCACCAGCGACTACAACCTTCACAGTGAGACCGAGAGAAGGATAGCCTTCGCCTCTGTTGTGCTTGACACCCCCAGGTTCTACTTCTGGGCCAACCGTGACGGGCCGGTCAATGTGAGCCGCAGGGTAACCGATGTAAATGACCCGGTAATCGAAGAGTTCCTTATCTCGGCCTACGGGGTACATCATGATGACGACTATGTTCTCACTTTTGCCGTTGATGCGGATCTGGTACCCCCCGGGGGAGAGCTCCTGCCACCTGAGGCCTATGATCTCCCCACCCTCACTGTTACCATGGAGAGTGGGCAGACCACTGCCAATTTCCCGGTGAGTATAATCAACGACCAGATACCTGAGTACGCTGTGTCGTATACCTCAAGCCCATGGAATGAGCCTGTCTTCTACTTTCTGCCCATAGTGATAGAGAGTGCCAGCAGATATGGCCCAGATGAGGAGAAGTCGGTACTGATGTTGAGGGTCTCGGTGCGGAATGACTATGAGTTCAACTATCAGTCTGAAATTTCCAGAACCAATCTGGTTACCGGCCTTACCTATGCCAACAGCTTCCTCAGGCAGCCATCATCTTTGGGCCCCAATACCCTGAGGCTTTCGCATGTATCTACCTGGGGTACCGGCGCTGGAACCTTCCTTAATGTAGGATGGCCCCACCTTACCGGCTTTTATGCCCTAACAGTGGTGCCAACGGATGATCCTCGCAGATGGGGTGTGACAGCAGAGGCTATCACCAACGAGGGTGCTCAGAGCACCTACTCAGGGTTTGATTTCAATGAGGATGACAGCTACTACGACTGGTCTCTTGAGAGCTTCTTCCTGTTCTACAGGGTGAATAACGCTCAGGGCAGTCAGCAGTGGGAGATAGTAGAGATACTTGAAGCACAGCTATAGTATCTCTCTATAGCCCGTAAGCGGATAGCTTATGGCTTTCTGAAACGGGTGCAAAAAAGATACATGGCAGTATGATGATAAGATGACAGGCAGCGCATAGCTGCCTGTCTCTTTTTTATCGTAACACTCTGTTAACACAGAGTATTCCTATTTTTTTTTACATTGCAACCAGAACTATTATTGGGCGGCCCTGTAGGGTAAATCGCCGCATGAGTGTCATTCTTAGTGAGAGGGTTTCATCACGGCGATTCTTGCATTGTCGCGAGTAAGTACCTGTAAAAACATGATGTTATGAAAAAAATTACTACAGCTATTCTCTTTACTCTGCTTGCAGGAGCCCTGACACTACAGGCTCAGCAGAACAAGAGCGTTAGGGTTCTCGGCGATACCAGCCTTGAGAAGATATTACCGCAGGAGATGCTTTTTCACTTCGATAATTTCCGCGAGGCTACTGTTATAAGGGAAGAGGGTGTGGAGAATACCGTTCGTCTCAACTTCAATCTCTATACAAGGCAGATACTCTACCTCTCATCGGGTCAGCAGGCGCTTGTACTCAGCAGACCGTACGAGGTAGAGCGCATTAAGATTGGCGATGCCGTGTGGGAGCCTGTTGATGCCGGTTTTGGCGAGCTTCTTTACTATGATGGCACCAATAAGCTCTTCAGGGTGAAGAGAACCACCATTACAGATGTGAGGCGCGAGGGTGGCTTCGGTATCACCTCATCTATCTCTGCCACCACCAATGTTACATCCCATGCCGATGCCAGTGGTGCGATAGAAGAGGTCCTGCCTGCCGGTCATTACGATTTCGAGACCCGTGAGAGCTATCGTCTGGTGGTGAACGGCCGCTCGTACAGTGCCGATGCACGGGGGTTCAGGAATGCCTTCCCGGGCAATAACCGTGATATAAGGAGGTTTATTCGCGATAACTCGATAGATTTTGATAAGAAAGAGCACCTTCTGAAGCTGATAAAGTTCTGCAGTGAGTTGTAGGGGCATGAGAGAGCCCCCGGCCGGTGGCCGACCTCTGCTGTTGAACTGCTGAGTCGTTGAGTGTTGTCTGTGAGCAGTTTGCCAACTATCATCTCTTATGGGATATCTGCGGCACATTTTTTGGAGAAAGAGATTAAACAGACATATTTAAATAGATATCAGTTATGAGAACAATTATTTCACTGCTTTTAATGACACTCTTCATACATGCAGGGGCTCAGCAGAGGGTTACCCGCCTAATAATTGGTGAGGCTATCCTTGAGAATGAGCTTCCCCATGAGATGCTCTTCGCATTTCCCGAACTGCGGGAGGCTTTACTGGTCTTTACCGATGCTTCGCAGCACCGTACCAGTGTGAATATTAACCTCTATACCGGAGATCTCCTCTTCCTTAATCAGTATGGCAGGCCTCTTGTGCTTGATGATACCGATATCATTGATAGGATAGCCATAGATGATGAGGTGTGGATACCGATAGAGAACACCTTCGGAGAGGTTGTTTATCGTGACGGACCGGTTATGCTTGTAAGGGTTAAACGGACAACCGTTACCGACCACAGGAAGGAGTCCGGCTTCGGAATGATGTCTTCAACGGCCTCTGTTAGCAGTGCCAGCTCTGTAATAACGCAAGACCATCTCTTTGCCGATACCCGTGAAGTGAACGAGTATGACTTTGAGACCCGTGACCGTTACCGGCTTATAACACCAAGGGGCACCTACACTGCCGAAGCCAGAGGTTTCTTCCGCGGTTTCCGGGGTGTCAACAGAAGGTTTGTCAATAACTTTGTCGAGGAGAACCAGATCGATTTCAGCGAAGAGGAAGATCTTATAACACTGCTTAGAGCTGTAATGGCCGAGCAGCAGTAGAAGAGGGTTCCCCTTCCTGCACTCTCCCCTTTTTTCCCTATTTTTGTCACGATGAACAGAAATAGAGAGAGCCGATGTACAGAACTGACAGATGTGGTGACCTAAGGGCCGGCGACGAAGGCCGTGTTGTAACACTTTGCGGATGGGTGCAGAGAATAAGGGAACTTGGAGGCATGGTCTTTATTGACCTTCGTGACCGGTATGGTATCACTCAACTGGTTTTTAGCCGTGATATTGACAATGAACTTTGTGACCGGGCCGTTGAGCTTGGGCGGGAGTTTGTCATATCGGTATCTGGCCGGGTTACCCTGAGAAGCAACAGGAACAGCCAGATGCCTACCGGCGATGTAGAGATTGTAGTCTCTGATCTGGAGATACTTAACCGTAGTGAGACACCTCCCTTTACCGTTGAAGATGATACCGACGGAGGCGATGATCTCAGAATGAGGTACAGGTATCTTGATCTGCGCAGGCCCTCAGTTATGCAGAAGATTATGCTGCGCCACAAAATGGCCAGGGAGGTCAGAAACTATATGGACAGCAACGACTTTATAGAAGTCGAGACTCCTGTGCTTTACAAATCTACCCCTGAGGGGGCAAGAGACTATGTTGTCCCTTCCCGTATTCACAAGGGAGAGTTCTATGCCCTGCCTCAGTCACCGCAGACGCTTAAGCAGCTGTTGATGGTAGCCGGATTTGATCGTTACTATCAGATTGTGAGGTGTTTCCGTGATGAGGACCTAAGGGCCGACAGGCAGCCTGAGTTTACCCAGATAGATTGTGAGCTAAGTTTTGTTACCCGCGATGAGATATTTACAGTTTTTGAGGGGCTTGCCCGGCATCTCTTTACCACCATTCTGGGCAGGGAGATAGAGCGACCCTTCAGGCGTATGCCCTACAGCGAAGCTGTAAGTCGTTACGGAACTGATAAGCCCGACCTCAGGTTTGGTATGCCGATAACAGAAATTACCGACCTTGTGAAAGGGATAGGTTTCCAGGTATTTGACAACGCCGGTTATACCGGTGCCATCGTGGCGCCCCTTTGCGGCAACTACAGCCGGAAACAGATAGATGAACTGACCGGGTGGGTAAGGAGGCCACAGATTGGGGCATCAGGCCTGATCTATATAAAGTCGGGCAGCGATGGCTCGGTTAAATCGCCGGTTGGAAAATACTTTAACGATGAGTCTCTGCTGCATATAGCGGCGGAAGCGGGCGCCACCGGCGATGATCTGACCCTGATAGTGTCGGGTGATAGAGATAGCGCCCTGCGTGCTCTTGGCGAACTGCGCCTTGAGATGGGGCGCCGGCTGGGCCTTCGCGACAGCGACAGCTTTGCGCCGCTCTGGGTTGTTGACTTCCCATTGCTGGAGTGGGATGGAGATGACGGCAGGTATTATGCCATGCACCATCCCTTTACCACCCCCCTGGAGGAGGATCGGCATCTCCTCTCAGACAACCCCGGTAAGGTGAGGGCCAATGCCTATGATCTTGTTATCAACGGGGTAGAGATAGGGGGAGGGTCACTTAGAATATATGATCAGGATTTGCAGAGAGAGCTCTTCTCTGCCCTTGGATATAGCCGCGAACAGGCCGAAAGGGAGTTTGGATTCCTTATGAATGCCTTCAGGTATGGTGCCCCGCCACACGGAGGTATTGCCTTTGGCTTTGACAGGTGGACCGCCCTTATGGGTGGCGGGGAGTCTATAAGGGACTTTATTGCCTTCCCCAAGAATAACTCGGCCAGAGATGTGATGATAGATTCACCTTCACCGCTGAGTGATGATCAGCTGGCTGAGCTTTCGCTGAGGTTGAGGGATTAGGTGGCCTGTTGCCGCCCCTCCCTCTTATTGAGAACCGGTACTGTTTGCAGTTCCGGTTCTGCGCCCTGTCAGGGTGGCTGATGTGTAACCCTCTATGGTAACATTGAGATAGTCGCCGGGGCTCTCTCCTGCCGAGGGGAATACAACTACCTGGTTGTAGCTGTTTCTGCCAAAGAGGTGGTTTTGAGACCTTTTTGAGACCCCCTCTACCAGTACCTCAACGCACGAACCCATAAGGGCTCTCTTACTGCGGAGCGAGAGGTCTCCCTGCAGCTCTATTATCTCCCTGAGACGCCTCTTCTTTACAGTTTCGGGAACATCATCGGGGAGATTCCCGGCCGCATAGGTTCCGGGTCTCTCGCTATAGGCGAACATATAGGCAAAATCGAACCCTGCCCACTCCATAAGGGTGAGTGTCTCCGTATGATCGCTGTCGCTTTCGGTACAGAATCCGGTAATGATATCTGTCGAAATTGCGCAGTCGGGGAGCAGCCTCCTTATAAGCTTTACCTTCCCGATATATGCTTCGCGGGTGTAGCTTCTTTTCATAAGTGACAGAATCCTGCTGCTGCCACTCTGTAGCGGAAGGTGTATGTGCCTGCATATATTGGGATGCCCGGCCATGGTCTGCAGGAGCTTTTCAGAAATATCTTTTGGGTGATTTGTAGAGAATCGTATCCTGACGCCTCTGTCTACTTTGGCTACCATCTCAAGGAGAGTGCTGAAATCGACCTTCCGGCTACCGGATGAGTAGCTGTATGAGTCGACATTCTGCCCCAGCAGGGTTATCTCCCTGAAACCTCTGGCGGCCAGATCTTCGGCCTCGGCCACTATAGAGCGCGGGTCACGACTTCTCTCTTCGCCTCTGGTATAGGGCACCACGCAGTAGGAGCAGAGGTTGTTGCACCCTCTCATTATAGCAATAAAAGCTGAAACACCGTTTTTGCTTAGCCTTACAGGTGTAATATCGGCATAGGTCTCCTCTTGAGAGAGCAGTACATTCACCCCTTTCTGCCCTGTGCCGGCCTCTTCTATAAGTCGGGGCAGCTGGCGATATGCATCTGGCCCTACAACCAGATCGATCATCTTCTCTCTCTCCAGCAGCCTCTCTTTAAGCCTCTCGGCCATGCAGCCGATAACTCCGACCAAAGCTCCGGGCCTGTTGCGTTTCTCTCTTCTGAAAATATCGAGCCGCCCCCATACACGCTGCTCTGCATTCTCCCGTATAGAGCATGTGTTTATAAGCAGAATATCTGCCTCTTCCATCTTGCTGCAGTGGGAGTATCCGCTATCCTGCAGCAGTGAGATAACGATCTCAGTGTCGGCAACATTCATCTGGCAACCATATGTCTCTATGTAAAAGGATGTCATACCTCAACTCCTAAATGGGTTGTCTGTGCCATCTGGCCGGGAGCAATGATCTGTTGTTGGTGCCACAAATATAGCACATATATGTTCTATGATTGTTTGTTGACCTTGAATAGTTTGCTCGCAATGTTGCCGCAGGAAACTTAATGAATAGAGAGGTAGGTATGAAAGACAAAAAATAGCTAACTTCGCAGCATGCAAACTGGTGATATTATATGAGAATAGTTGCACTGCTACTTGTTTTTGCTGCTTTTCCCGCCTTGAGGGCTTTTGCACAGCCTGTTGTGAGCAGTACCGACCTTTTGAATGTTATAAGATGTGAGGAGGGTAGCGAGAGGGGTGCTCTCCGCATTCTGCAGGACCCCAGGGTTGACACCTTGATTAGCAGGTATGTCGAGGCTAACAGGCTTGCCGGTGGTGTTCAGGGTTACAGGATACTTATTTACCGGAGGGGTCACCCTACCGCCCGGCAGGAGGCAGACAATACCGTTTTACAGTTTCATGATAAACTGCCTGAAGTGCCCCTATATCTGGATTTTGAGAGCCCCGACTACTATGTTATACGAGTCGGTGACTACAGAACCATGATAGAGGCTGCAAAGAAGCTTCCTGAAATAAGGAGACACTTCCCCAATGCCTATATAGTCTCCTCAGTAATAAAGATTAACAGTGAGCAATCACAGCAGATAGATGAGTGATGCGATAAAGCATGAGTGCGGCATAGCAATGCTGCGCCTTCTCAAGCCCGCCGGGTACTATATTGAGAAGTATGGTTCATGGAGCTACCCCCTCAAAAGGATGTATCTGATGATGGAGAAGCAGCATAACCGGGGGCAGGACGGTGCCGGCCTGGCGGGTATTAAGCTGGATGTTAAGGCCGGCAGCAGATATCTCTTCCGTCAGCGCTCCAATGAGCCCGATGCCATTAAGGAGATATTCAGGAAGATTAACCAGGACACTATTCTTGCCTCTGACCGGCACCCCGGTGCAGATGTTGATGCAGACTTTCTCCGTGAGGAGATGCCGTTTGCATGCGATATATATATGGGCCACCTCCGGTACGGCACCTTTGGTAACTATAATATCGACTATGTTCACCCTTTTACCAGGGAGAACAACTGGCGCTCCAGGACCCTTGTTATGGCGGGTAACTTCAATATGACCAATGTTGATGAGGTCTTTGAACACCTTATTGAGATTGGCCAGAGCCCTGTTGACTATTCCGATACGGTTACCATACTGGAGAATATGGGCCACTTTCTTGATGAGGAGAACGAGAGGCTCTATCGTCGATTTAAGGGTGAGGGGTACAGCAAGAGAGAGATAACGCCTCTTATAGAGAGCAACATTGATCTTGTACCTGTACTCAGAAGTGCCGCGCGGCGGTGGGATGGAGGATATGCCATGGCTGGCATTACCGGGTACGGAGCCGGCTTCCTGCTTCGTGACCCCAGTGGGATACGGCCGCTGTTCTACCATGCAGATGATGAGTTTGTTATAGCCGCCTCAGAGAGGCCCGTTATACAGACCGCCTTCAGGAAGAGGACTGACCAGATCGAGGAGCTTGAACCGGGAATGGCGCTGATTATTAACCGCGATGGAACCGTTTCGACCGAAAGGGTTCTTGAGCCCGACACTCCGGCCAAATGCTCTTTTGAGCGCATATACTTCTCAAGGGGAACAGATAAGAGCATTTACCGTGAAAGGAAGAGGATGGGAGAGTTGCTGACTCCTGCTGTGCTTAAGGCGGTTGACTGGGATATGGAGAACACGGTATTCTCATATATTCCCAATACGGCAGAAAGCGCCTTCTTCGGACTTGTAAAGGGGCTGGAAGATTACCTCAACCAGTATAAGGTTTCTGAGATTATCAGGTGTGGAGATAACATTTCCCGAGAGGAGCTTGAGCAGATAATGTCAGCAAGACCTCGTATTGAGAAGATAGCTGTTAAGGATGTGAAGCTGAGAACATTCATAACCGAAGATAGCGAGAGAGACGATATGGTGGCACATGTCTATGATGTTACCTACGGGGTTATCAGACGGGGTATCGACAATCTGGTTGTTATAGATGACTCTATAGTGAGGGGAACCACCCTTAGAAACAGTATTATAAAAATACTTGACGGCCTTGATCCCAAAAGGATAGTAGTGGTCTCCTCTTCCCCGCAGATACGGTACCCCGACTGCTACGGCATAGATATGACAAGACTGGGTGATTTCATCGCATTCAGGGCGGCTATAGGGCTGCTTAAGGAGCGAGGCATGGAGCGGCTGATTGATGAGGTGGCTGAAGATTGTCGCCGGGAGCTGGAAAAGCCGGTCCGGGAGATGATAAATGCGGTAAAGAGGATATATGAGCCTTTTACCTATTCTGAGATATCAGACAAGGTGGCTGAGATATTGCATCCCAGTGATGTAAAGAGTGATGTGCGTGTCGTTTACCAGACCGTCGAGAATTTGCATGCGGCGGCTCCGGGCAACAGGGGTGACTGGTATTTCAGCGGCAACTACCCGACGCCTGGCGGCAACCGGGTAGCAAACAGATCTTATATCAACTTTATCAAGGGGGTTGGACAGCGGTCGTACTGATGTCACCGTTTCAGTCGCTCCTGTCGAAATCGAAATCGTCGCTGTACGAGGCGAGGTGCCTGTTAACCTTATCTATGTAGATGTCTCTGATGGTTATCATGATACCAGTCTCCTCTACATTGCCAAACCCTTTGTTGAGTATGGTGCCGAAGGTCTTCATGGTGGGTGAGAGGTTCATATATGCATTGAATAGCGGAGGGATGGTCTCTCCGAGATTCCTTACCTCCTGTGACAATATCTTGTAGTCCTCTTCATAATTCTCATTTACAAAGATCTTTTTGAGCTCTTCATCGGGCAATTCTATCTCTACCGGCTCGCGGGGAACAACAAGATTCTCATCGTCGCCGAAGTGCTTTCGCATAAAGTAGAGGATTATGTCGCGCGCCTTCTGGTTAAAGCTTTTGTACATGGTGACCTTGCCAAACATATACCTGAGGTGGGGTGTCTCTATCACTATTGCCCCAAGCCCGTCCCATAGGTTATCCAGGGCAAAAAGGCTCTTCCTCCCCATGGCTCTGGACTGGTATTCGGGCTGTACGAACGAACGCCCCAGCTCCATCAGGTAAGGGAAGTACTCCTTTTTGAAGCTCTCTGAGAAGTGAAAGAAGGGGGAGGAGGCCAGATTTTCAATTCCACATCCATCGCACCCCCTGGCTGGAATGAAGTAGCGATATCCGCCTACAATATCACGATTCTCAGGATCCCACACTATAAGCTGCTGGTGAGGATTACTGAGATCGGTGTCATGATGGTCAATATCCCGTTCACCTCTGGTTCCTCCACCGGCATGCCTGAAGGTGAGTTCTCTTACCCTGCCAACCTCCTGCATAAGGATTGGCGACTCGGGCCCTTTGAACAGGTAAACCTCGTTGTTGCCATTGTTGGTCTTTCTCAGCAACCTCTCCGGTGTGAGTTCTGCCATTATCTGATCGACCGGTGCCCTCTCCGCTATTGTTGTCATAAGTGGTGTAGTCTCTGTTTTAGAATTGGTTGCAAAAATAGTCGAAATAGTTGAGTTATTATCAGCGAGGCAGCTTTTTTTCAAGATCATAGCTTCTCTTCCTTATATAGTCAGCCCATTGGGAAGGCGATCTGCTGCCATCAATATCGCTCCAGGGGGTGGGTTCGCCAAAAGAGATTGTGATCTCTTTCCCCTTTTGCCTTAACATTTCATCTACAAGATAGAGCATCTCTATATTGGCCTTTATTCCCATTTTCCGCCTCAGGTTAGAGAGCGTGTAAAAGAATGATGAGTTTCTGCCCGATATAAATACCGGAATAATATCCCGTTTGTGGCTTACAGCCTTTCTTATAAAGTTATTGTGCCAGGCAAGATCGGTGATAACACCCCTTTTTCTGCGCGAGCAGAGCCCTGCCGGAAAGTATAGTATCTGTGCCTCTGAGGCATAGGCCTCCTCTATCGCTCTGGCAGAATGCCTGGCCTGTGAGCCATGTTTGTTTATGGGTAAAAAGAGGTCGGCAAGATTTGTTATGTTGAGGAGTATGTCATTTACAGGGAATTTGATGTCGGCAAACTTTTTAGACACTTCGTTGATAAAAACCATACCGTCGAGCCCTCCAAGGGGGTGATTCGATACGAAGAGGAATCTGCCACTCTCCGGAATATTGGCGGTACCGTATGAGTGGTACTCTATCTCCATAAAGTCGAGAATGGCCTCAACAAACTTAACCTCCCTTAGGTGCCCGAATAGCTCAAGTGCCTGGTTTACCTCCCTCTGCCTTAGGGTTCTCTCAAGATAACGGATAATGAAACCGGGCAGCCTTTTGGCAAGAGCCGGGCTTTTGGCCCTTATTATCTCCCTGACCTCTATCTTCTTTAATTGGCGGCTGCTGTCGCCTGCCTCCTGATGACCTCTCTCTTCTTCCATCTCCTGGCCCTGTATGGTTGCTATCTGCAGTATAGACTCATAGTGACATGATTTCCCTCTGCGACACTATGTTGTTGACAAGAAGGGCGTTAGCCCCGCACGGTGTTCTGCGCAGGGTGGCAAAGTTAACTCATTTTTTTCTGTAATAACAGATGAGAGTAACATAGACAATATGATAATATGCCCTTTGACAGGATCCCTGTTCCGGAGTCGGGAGCGCTTTTGCGGAAGAAAGTTATCAACAAAGTGGAAAAAAGTGGATAAAAGTGGGTGAAGGTGGGTGAGAATTGTATAATTTAGCATTTTAAAGAGAGTTGTTTGTTATGGCCACATTTATTGGTGATTATCCGTGCAGGGTCGATGTAAAGGGGAGGATAGTGCTTCCCTCGGCCTTCAAGAGGCAGGCTGCCATCGCTGCCGATGATCGCTTTGTGGTGCGCAAGGATGTTTTTGAGAACTGCCTGGTGCTCTTTACCAGCGGTGACTGGGATATACAGCTTGAGAAGATCAGAAGGCATATTAACCCCTATAACCGTGAGCACAACATGTTTCTCAGAAACTTCTTTAAGGGTACGGCAGAGGTTGTACCCGACGGTAATAACAGGCTGCTTATACCACGCAGACTGCTGGATAGCGTTGCTATAGAGCGTGACACCATTCTTGCCGGCCAGGATGGAAGAATAGAGATATGGTCTGAAAAGCTGTATGGCCGTACGGCGATGCAGCCTGACGACTTTGCCGATCTGGCCGAAAAGCTGCTTGGCGGATCTCCTGAGCAAAATGAAAACCTGTAGTTGTCAACCCCGCTATGCGAGCAGTATGCCGGATATAACCGCCTGTTTATTACAGGAGATGCTACGGAGAAGAGGGTGGCCTGAAACTGAAAATTATGAGCTATCATCTGCCTGCAATGCTTAACGCCGCTGTTGACGGGCTCAGGCTGAGACCGGGTGGTGTATATGTTGACGCAACATACGGTGGTGGTGGCCATTCCGGAGAGATATTGAACCGCCTTGAAGGAGGCAGGCTTATCGCTTTCGATCAGGATAGCGATGCCCTCGAAAATGCCACTGCCGACCCGAGGCTGATACTGCTGAATCAGAATTTCCGGTTTTTGCGAAATAACCTTTTGTATCACGGTTTTAAAGAGGTTAACGGCATCCTGGCAGACCTGGGTGTGTCGTTTCATCAGTTTGACACTATGTCAAGAGGGTTTTCGTTCAGGGGTGAGGGGCCGCTCGATATGAGAATGAACAGAGAGTCGGATATTAAAGCCTCAGATATTGTAAATAACTATAGCGAGGAGCAACTCGCATCACTCTTCTACCGCTATGGCGACATAAGATGCGCAAGGCCTCTTGCGGCAGCGGTTGTCTCGGCACGAAAGCAGGCTCCCCTGACCACAGTGTCTCAGCTTGTAAGGGTGGCAACACCATTCCTGCCGCAAAGGAGAGAGAGCAAGTTTCTCGCTCAGATGTTCCAGGCAATCAGGATTGAGGTTAACAGGGAGCTCGATGCCCTGACAGACCTGCTTGAACAGGCGTGTGAGATGCTCGCAGAGGGGGGGCGGCTGGTAGTAATAACCTACCACTCTGCAGAGGACAGGCTGGTGAAAAATTTTATGCGAAGCGGCACTTTTGACGGTGTGGTGAAGACCGATTTCTATGGTAACCGGCTTGCCCCTTTCAGGAGTGTTACCAGAGGGGCGCTGAGGCCCGAAAGCGATGAGGTGGCTGCCAATCCGCGATCCAGAAGTGCTCGTATGAGAATAGCTGAAAAGAGATCAGATTATGAGAAAAGAGAGGCATAGCAGTGAGGGGGGGGGCGATGTCAAAAAGGCGACCCTGCTGAGAGAGCTGATGAGTGGTGATCTGCTTACCGACAGACTAATTCTGAAAAATATAGGCTACATCATCTTTCTCTCACTTCTGGGGGCTATCTATATCGGGAACAGGTTCCATGCAGAGAGCCATGTGCGCAAAAGCACGATATTACAGAGAGAGGTTGAGGAACTACGGGCGGAGGCCCTGGCTACATCGGCCGAGCTCAATAGCGCCAGCCGCCATTCAGAGGTTCTTCGACGGGTAAGAGAGAGGGGGCTCGGGCTGGAGGAGCTGCGTGAACCCCCGTTTATAATTGTGGTACGAAACAGATAAAGGTGACCGGTTGTGTCGAAGCGTGACGAGATAATAGTGAGGAGTGCCATATTCTATGTGGCTGTTGCGATAGCAGCACTCTCTGTTGCTGGCAGAATAGTATACCTCCAGGTCGTTGAAGGTGAGAAGTGGGCCTCAATGGGTGAGTCATTCGTGTACCGTAAAGATGCAGTCAAGGCCAACAGGGGCGATATCCTCGCTGCGGATGGAAGAATACTGGCAAGCTCGGTGCCCTACTACTCTGTCTATATCGACACAAGGAGTACCGGTATGCCCGACTCAGTCTGGAATAATGGGATAGAGGGCCTGGCTTCAGGCCTCTCCCGGCTTTTTGGAGACAAGAGTGCAGCGGCATGGCGCTCTGAACTGAATGGAGCCAGAAACAGGGGTGAGAGATACTATCTTCTCAGAAGGAGGGTGAGTCATAACGAACTCAAGGAGTTAAGACAATTGCCGATTGCCAGACACGGCAGGTTCAGGGGTGGGCTGATTGTTCAGCCTGAAGAGAGAAGGGTGCTGCCTCATGGCTCTCTGGCTGCCAGGACAATTGGATATATAACCGAGAGCAGCAGCGGAAATGTTGTGGGTATTGAGGGGGCTTATGATACGGAGCTATCCGGAAGAGACGGTATAGTGGTGATGCAGCGCCTTACAGGGGGCGACTGGCTGCCTCTTAATGACAAAGGGGTGGTGCGCCCAAGAGATGGATATGATATTGTCTCTACCATAGATATAGACCTTCAGGATGTAGCACATACGGCTCTGCTGCGCCAGCTGTCGCTGCACAATGCCAGACATGGTACGGCTATTCTTATGGAGGTCAGAACCGGTGATGTAAAGGCAATAGTCAATCTCGAACAGGGCAGCGACGGCCGCTATTATGAGAGATATAACTATGCTGTGGGGGAGAGTACCGAGCCGGGATCTACATTCAAGCTTCCTGTGCTGATGGCGGTTCTGGAGGAGGGAGTCTTTAAGCTGAATGATACTATAGATACAGGAAACGGTAGAATCAACTTCTATAATGCCACGATAAGAGATTCGCGCGAAGGGGGGTACGGAGCCATAACATTGAGAGAGGTATTTGAATACTCTTCGAATGTCGGTACCGCCATTGCCGTTACCGAAACTTTCGGCCAGAGGCCTTCTGCCTTTGTTGACAGACTATACTCCATGCGACTTAACGAGCGAATACTCGATGGGGCATTAAGGGGAGAGGGGACACCTGTGATAAGATATCCGGGCGATCAGCTCTGGTCGGGGCTGTCGCTCCCTATGATGTCGCATGGCTACGAGGTGCAGCAGACCCCTCTTCAGATTCTCACCTTCTATAACGCTGTGGCCAATGATGGACGGATGGTGAGGCCCCGCTTTGTTCGTGGCCTCTCATATAAGGGCTCAATGGTAAGGGAGTATCCGGTAGAGGTTATATCGTCTGCAATAGCATCCCGCTCTACAATAAGAGAGGCAAGGGAGATGCTCGAGGGGGTGGTCAGGAACGGAACGGCAAGCAACCTGCTGAATGATAACTACTCTATTGCCGGAAAAACGGGAACGGCACAGATAGCAAACCTCAGGTATGGCTACCGACAGGGTGCAGGGGTCTCATATCAGGCCTCGTTTGTAGGCTATTTCCCTGCCGATGAACCTCTTTACTCTGCCATAGTGGTTGTTAATGCTCCTTCAAACTCAGTCTATTATGGCAATCTGGTTGCCGGACCTGTATTCAAGGAGATAGCCGACAGGGTTTACTCCAATTACTTTTTCAGAAATCCTGCCACGATTGCGCTGGCCGGAAATGGGAACAGTAGTAACAGTAATAATAACAATAATAATAAGTCATCACACCCCCCTGTAACTCTTATTGCAGGGGGGTATGCTTCCGATTTTGAGATTGTTGCCGGCATGGGGCGGAGGGAGAGAAACTCTCTGACATCGCCCTTTGTTGTTCCGGTTATCTCAAATGACACCATTGCCATTCAGCCAGTGATGCCTGAAAAGGGTGTTGTGCCGGAAATAACGGGCTTCAGTCTCAGGGACGCTCTCTATATTCTTGAAAGCAACGGTTGGAATGTGAGATTTACCGGAAGGGGAAGGGTTACCAGACAATCGCCCGGCCCGGGGAGCCGCCTGCGAGAGGGGGCCACGGTTTATATTGAACTTGGTATATGATAACTCTTGAAGAGATAGCGAAAAGAACAGGGGTTAATCCGGAGGGTATTGACCGTAAAGCGGTGGTAAAAAATATTACTGCCGACTCGCGCAGTGCGGGGCCCGGAACCCTTTTTGTCGCTGTAAGAGGTCTCTCCAATGACGGGCACAACTTTATCAATGATGCCGTAAGGGCCGGCTCTACTGCAATTGTGTGCCAGAGAAGGCCTGAGGAATTGCCGGCCTATGTCTCTGTTATGGAGGTGGCCGATCCGGCTTCGGCGCTCGGTGAGATAGCATCACTGATGTATGGCGAGCCGTCGCATAATATCAAGGTTGTAGGAGTTACCGGTACCAACGGAAAAACAACCGTAGCCACTCTTCTATACCGGCTCTTTACTGATCTGGGCTATAAATGCGGGCTCATTTCAACCATATGCAACTATACCGGAAACAGGGTTTCCGATGCAACTCATACAACCCCCGGTCAGCCCGGGTTGACCGAACTGATAGCCGTCATGGTGAGCGCAGGATGTGAATACCTCTTTATGGAGGTTAGCTCCCATGCGGTAGAACAGCGAAGGATTGCCGGGGTTAAGTTTGCGGCAGGGCTCTTTACAAACCTGACTCACGATCACCTCGATTACCATGGCAATTTCAACAACTACCTGAATGCCAAAAAGGGGTTCTTTGACCAGCTTGACAGCAGTGCATTTGCTCTGGTTAATGGTGATGACAGATACAGCGATATAATGCTTCGTAACTGCAGTGCTGAGCGGCACAGTTACTCCCTGACAAGGGGAGCAGACTTCAGGGGGAAGCTGCTGGAACAGAGCTTTGAAGGGATGAAGATGTTGATTGACGGCAGGGAGGTGTGGACCCCCTTTACCGGGCGCTTTAACGCATCTAATATGCTCGCTGTGTACGCTGTTTCGCAGATAGCCGGTGTGCCGGCCGATGAGGCGCTCGGGAAAATGAGTGCGCTTAAGCCTGTGGCCGGAAGGATGGAGATTATTAGGTCTCGAAGCGGCAAGAGCGGGGTTGTCGATTATGCCCATACCCCGGACGCCCTGAAGAGTGTGATTGAGACAATAAACGGGGTGCTGCAGGGCAGTGGGCGGCTTATTACCGTTGTAGGAGCAGGTGGCGACAGAGACAGGAAAAAAAGACCCCTTATGGGCGCAATAGCTGCCGGAGGGAGTGATCGTCTTATTCTGACAAGCGATAACCCGAGGGGCGAAGATGCTGACTCAATAATCAGAGATATGATGAAGGGGATAGGCTCACACGACCGCAAAAGATGTGTCGTTGTAACCGATCGCCGTGAGGCGATAAGGAGTGCGGTTATGATGGCAGGGAGAGGCGATGTTGTGCTTGTGGCCGGGAAGGGCCATGAGACCAGTCAGGAGATTATGGGTCGCAGGGAACTGTTTGATGACAGAGAGGAGCTTAAGACCGCTTTTATGAATGAAGAGGAACAGGAGGATTGAGATATGATATGGTATCTTTTTGAAAATATAGAGTTTCTGTCCGGCATGCCGGGCGCCGGACTTGTCAACTATATCTCTTTCAGGTCGGCGATGGCGGTTATAGCATCGCTGCTACTGTCACTGATTATCGGAAGGAAGATAATTAACTACCTACAGAGAAGACAGATGGGAGAGATGGTGAGAGACCTTGACCTGGAGGGCAAATACCGTAAGGAGGGAACTCCGACAATGGGTGGTATAATTATACTGATATCGATAGTTGTGCCTGTACTCCTTTTCGCCAGATTAGATAATGTCTATATAATTCTTATGCTGGCGACAACAATATGGCTCGGCTTTATAGGGTTCTGCGATGACTACATAAAGGTCATTGCCAAAAATAAAGATGGACTTCCGGCAAGATACAAGATATTGGGCCAGGTGGTTATAGGGCTGATAGTTGGTGTGACTCTCTACTTCAGCGACCAGGCTGTGGTACGCGAGCCGGTGCCCGGAGGAACCCAACCGCACCCTGAAGAGATAGTATACCTTAACGGTACCGATGAAGAGCCTGAGGTGAGGTATCGTGATGTTAAAAGCACCAAAAGCACGATACCCTTTGTAAAGAATAATGAGTTTAATTATGAGTGGCTTGTCTTCTTTATTCGCGGAGAGAGCAGGGAGCTGTGGGCATGGGTGGTGTTTGTGGTTATGGTGATATTCATTGTATCTGCAGTTTCTAACGGAGCCAACCTGACTGACGGACTGGATGGTCTGGCAACCGGCACCTCAGCAATTATTGGGAGTACCCTCGGCATCCTTGCCTATGTGTCGGGTAATGTGATATATGCAGACTACCTGAATATAATGTATATACCCAACAGCGGTGAGTTGGTGATCTTCGCCAGCGCATTTATCGGGGCTGCTATAGGGTTTCTGTGGTATAACAGCTATCCGGCGCAGGTGTTTATGGGAGACACCGGGAGTCTGTCACTTGGCGGTATAATTGCTGTTATGGCGATAATAATCAGGAAGGAGCTCCTTATACCGGTGCTTTGCGGAATCTTCTTTGCCGAAAGTGTCTCTGTGATGATACAGGTTGCATGGTTTAAGCACACCAGAAGAAGGTTTGGAGTAGGGAGGCGTGTGTTTCTCATGGCTCCGCTGCATCATCACTATCAGAAAAAGGGTTATCCCGAATCGAAAATTGTTATCAGGTTCTGGATTGTGGCAATCATTCTTGCTGTAATAAGTGTAGTAACACTAAAGGTGAGATAGGGTGAAAAGTATACGATAAGATGAAGGGAAGAGTTGTCATACTGGGAGCAGGAGAGAGTGGTACAGGTAGCGCCCTGCTGGCTAAGAGCAGGGGCCTTGACACCTTCATCTCCGACAGCGGAGCTATCAGGGAGCAGTACAGAAGGGTGCTGGAAGATAATGGTGTTCCTTTTGAAGAGGGCGGACACAGCCCCGATATTATTGCCGGGGCTAAAGAGATAATAAAGAGCCCGGGCATACCACCGGAAGCACCGGTAGTTCAGGCGGCAGTAGAGGCAGGAATACCTGTTATCTCTGAAATTGATTTTGCTGCCAGATATACAGATGCTGTTAAAATCGCCATAACGGGCAGTAACGGAAAAACCACAACCACACACCTTATATATGATATTCTTAAAAGGGCGGGCAAGAGGGTGGCCATGACCGGCAATGTGGGAAACAGTTTTGCCCTTGCTGTGAAACATGGCGGATATGACTACTATGTTATAGAGATGAGCAGTTTTCAGCTCGACAACTCATTTAGCTTCAAGGCTGACATAGCGATACTGCTGAACATCACCCCCGATCATCTTGACCGGTATGAGAACGACCTTTCCCGGTATGTGGATTCGAAATTCAGAATAGTAAATAATCAGCGGGCCGAAGATATATTCATATGTGCGGCAGATGATGCCACTATATCTGCCGGGATGGATGAAAGAGAGATAAAGTCGCAGATTCTCCGGTTTTCACTGGTTGAGAAGAGCGGTATGGCGGCCTATCTCGACAGTGATGATATAGTGATAGAGTATAACCGAAAAAAGAGCAGAATTATGACCATTTACGATCTTGCCCTAAGGGGACGCCACAACGCGTATAACTCGATGGCTTCGGCCATAGCGGGCAGAGTGCTCGGCATAAGCAAGGAGACCATAAGAGAGTCTCTTGCCGGATTCAAAGGTGTTGAACACCGTCTTGAGCCGGTTATAACGGTTTGCGGCATTCACTTTATAAACGACTCAAAGGCAACCAATGTTAACTCAACCTGGTATGCCCTTGAATCACTGCCTCCCGGTATTGTCTGGATAGCAGGTGGTGTCGATAAGGGAAATGACTATTCAGAACTTCTGCCGCTGGTTAAGGAGAAGGTCTCTGCACTGGTATGCCTCGGGAAGGATAATGATAAACTGCAATCATACTTTGAGGGTGTGGTGAAGACAGTTGTAAGTACCGGCAGTATGGAAGATGCTGTGCGCTCGGCCTACTACCTGGCAAGACGCGATGAGACGGTTCTGCTTTCACCGGCCTGCGCCAGCTTCGACCTTTTTGCCAACTACGAGGAGAGAGGGCGGCTCTTTAAACAGGTGGTCAGAGACCTGTAGCATACTGCTGTTATCTGAATGTTATGAAAAGAGGAGTAGATATATCGCTGTTGTTCAGAGGAGACAAGGGAATATGGGCCCTGGTTGTGCTCTTTATGTTCTATAGTCTTCTGGCGGTATACAGTTCATCGGTCTCTGTCGCGTTTATGAGCTATGGTGGAAATACCACCTACTTTCTGAGAACACAGTTTCTGATGCTTCTCTTTGGGCTGGTGATTATTGTAGTGACCAGCCATCTGAGCTACAGGGTGCTATACCTGCTGGCCTCTCTGTTTCTGGTGGTCTCTCTGCTTTTGCTGGTGCTGACGCTCTTTGCCGGAGTGAGAATTAATGAGGCCACCCGCTGGCTTGAGATACCGGGCACCGGGTTCCGGCTTCAGACCTCCGATATTGCCAAGGTGGCACTGGTAATATACCTTGCCAGAGTGCTCTCAAAATACCAGAGCAATCTGCGAGACTTCAGCCTGGTTACCAGAGTTTTCGTCGTTCCTATTGCCCTGGTCTGCCTGCTTATAATGTCGGAGAACCTCTCAACAGCTATCATGATATTCTCAATATGCATGGTGATACTTTTTATCGGCAGGGTGCCGCTTAAATTTATAGCTGCATATTGTGGAATGGCACTGCTGGGTGTCATCTTTTTTGCCATGGCGATGGCTCTCTTTACCGACGACAACAGGGTGCAGGTATGGAAAGCGAGAATTGAGGCTTTCGCCGCCGGTGACTCTTATGGTGGAGATGATTATCAGTCTAATCAGGCTAAGATTGCCGTTGCCACCGGTGGGCTAACAGGTAAAATGCCCGGTAAGAGCGTGCAGAGGAATATGCTGCCGCAATCGAATTCCGATTTCATTTTTGCAATAATAGTGGAGGAGTACGGGCTGCTTTTTGGAGCCATTCCTCTCATTATGGCGTACATGGCTCTGCTATACAGGGGTATTGCCATAGCCAGAAAGTGTGAAACCGCCTTCCCGGCACTGTTGGTGCTGGGGCTCTCTGTTATGATAGTCTCGCAGGCTATGCTCAATATGCTTGTGGCTGTAGGGCTCTTCCCGGTAACAGGTCAGACACTGCCCCTTGTAAGCTGGGGAAGGACTTCGGTGCTGGTGATGAGCTTCTCTGTCGGGGCAATACTGGGCGTCAGCAGGGTGGTGAAAGCAAAGGCCGGAAAGGAAGAGGTGCCCGATACGGAACTCCATGAAATTGAAGATGTAGCTTATGAACCGGCATAATGATATAAAGGTAATTATTAGCGGAGGTGGTACCGGAGGGCATGTCTTCCCTGCAATTGCCATTGCCAACGCGCTTAAGCGAATGGTGCCTCATGCTGCTATACTCTTTGTAGGGGCCCTGGGAAGGATGGAGATGGAGAGGGTGCCGGCCGCCGGATACGAAATCAAAGGGCTGCCTGTAGCGGGGTTTAACAGGAGAGAGCCATGGAAGAACATTGGCGTCGCTGCTAAATTGATAAGGAGCATACGAATGGCAGGCAGAATAATCAGCGATTTTAACCCGTCGGTGGTAGCAGGCGTGGGTGGTTACGCAAGCGGGCCTGTGATGTGGGTGGCCAGACGCAGAGGTATACCCTTTGTGATTCAGGAGCAGAATAGCTATGCAGGACTGACAAACAGGCTGGTAGCAAAGGGCGCCTCTTCTGTCTGTGTGGCGTGGGATGATATGGAGCGCTACTTTCCCGCGCAGAGTATAGTGAAGACAGGCAATCCGGTAAGGAACCTCTTCTCCGGCGGAGAGAGGCTGCGCGAAGAGGCATTAACCCACTTTGGCATTGATGGGACCTCACCGGTAGTTCTCCTTCTCGGCGGATCGCTGGGAGCCGCCTCTCTTAACAGTGTTGCTGAATTGAAAAGTGATGGGCTGAGAGAGAGTGGTGTTACATGGATATGGCAGAGCGGAAGGAGGTATTACGACCGGGTAAGATCGGCGGTCGGGAGGGCTAAGGCAAAAAATGTAGTAGTGAAAGACTTTATTGAGCGGATGGACCTGGCTTATGCGGTGGCCGACATAATCGTGTCGCGGGCTGGTGCGGGCACCATATCGGAGCTGACTCTTGCAGGTAAACCTGTTGTTCTTGTGCCATCGCCAAATGTCGTAGCCGATCATCAGACCCGTAACGCAGAGTACCTTCAGGAGCGTGATGCCGCACTCCTGTTGCCCGATGGCATGGTAGCAGAAGGTCTTATTTCATCGGTGGTAAGCCTTGTGAATGATGAAGGGCTCAGAGAGAGACTGGCAGCCAATATCAGCAGGATGGCTATAACCGGCTCTGATGAGATGATAGCAAAAGAGATTCTTAAATATGCAGGCTATGGGGGGTGACTATAAGGATATAGAGCGCATATTTTTCGTTGGTATCGGAGGCATTGGTATGAGCACCCTTGCCAGATACTTTCTCGCGGGTGGCTACCCTGTTGCCGGATATGACAGGACGGCTACGCCCAATACCGACAGCCTGATGAGAGAGGGTTGTGAGATAGTGTTCTCTGACAATGTAAGCAGTATCCCGGAGAGTTACCGCCAGCCCTCGTCGCCCTCTGCCCTGCTTGTTATATACACCCCTGCCATACCCTCTTCCTCTGCAATACTCAGTTTTTTCAGGCAGTCGGGATACAGGGTGGTGAAACGCTCTGAGGTTCTGGGTCACATATCGGAACAGAGCGATGCCCTTGCCGTGGCAGGAACTCACGGTAAAACCACCGTATCGGCCATGCTTGCCCATATTTTGAAGATATCTCATCTTGACTGCACCGCATTTCTGGGCGGTATCTCAAAAAATTACGATTCAAATCTCATACTGGGCGAGGGGCCCCTTACGGTGATGGAGGCAGATGAATTTGACAGATCGTTTCACCGTCTGAGTCCGATGATGGCGGTTGTTACATCTATGGATGCCGACCATCTCGATGTTTATGGCACTTTCGAATCGATGGTTGCCGCCTATAATGAGTTTATTGCCCTTATCAGGGCGGGCGGGGCGCTGGTTGTGCACAAGAGGGCCGAAGGCTATGTATATAAAAGAAGAGATCTTGAATTATATAGCTATGGTGTTGAGGATGTCTCCGACTACTATGCCTTTAATCTCTCTCCGGAAGGGAGTTACTACAGGTTCAACATGAAAACCCCTGCCGGTGTAATGAAAGATATACACCTGGGGGTGCCGGGGGCTCTCAATGTAGAGAATGCGGTTGCGGCTTCTGCACTTGCTATGATATGCGGTGTTTCGCAGAGCGATCTGCGTAAGGCACTGCTTTGCTACCGGGGAGTTAAGAGACGATTTGACCTGAGGGTATCCTACCCCGGTCTGGTATACATAGATGATTATGCTCACCATCCGGAAGAGATAAAGGCTTGTGTGGCATCGGTGCGGGAGCAGTATCCGGGAAGACACATTACAGGAATATTTCAGCCCCACCTCTATTCAAGGACTCGCGATCACGCAGAGACTTTCGCCGGGGCACTCGATATGCTTGATGATGTTATACTTATGCCGGTATATCCTGCCCGGGAAGAGCCGATACCCGGGGTGGAGAGCTCTGTGATACTTGAGAAAATGAGGCTTAAGGGTGCAAGAATTGCCGGAGCGGATAGTGTGCTCGATGAAATTGACTATAAGAGGAGTGATGTAATAATAACGATAGGCGCGGGAGATATTGACAGGCTTGTAAAGCCTCTTGAGGAGAGAATAGGAGAGGAGCAGCAATGATGAGGGGAGTTATAAATATGGTCTCTTTTTTACCGATGGTATATCTGGTGATGATGCCTCTATATCTCTCTCATTCAACCGGACTGGTGGCCTGTGCCGGCATAAATGTTATAGTTGCAGATTCATCGGAGCACTCCTTTGTGACAAGAGATGATGTTGCCGGGTTGTTTGGCGAGGTGGCAGCCGAGATTGCCGGCAGGCCGGTTGGCTCTGCCGACCTCTCATCTATCAAGGCAAAGCTGGCCCTGCTGCCTGAAATAAGGAGGGGAGAGGTCTATAGAACCATAGACGGGAAGATCAATGTTATGGTAAGACAGCGGATGCCTGTTGTGCGGATAGTATCGCCCGGCGGTGAAAGCTACTATATTGATAAGGAGGGTGTGCTTCTGAAGAAGAGGGGAGTATCATCTCCAAGGGTGCATATAGTGACAGGCAACACCGGCCTGAACCTTGATTCGTTTGACGGTAAGAATATTACAGAGCATGAGGAGAGCGCCCTGCTGGCAGACATATATACCCTGGTGAGCTATATAAGATCTGACCCCTTCCTGAACGCCCTTATAGACCAGATTGAGGTTGACAGGCGGGGTGATTTGCAGCTTATACCAAGGGTGGCCGGACAGAGGATTCTCTTTGGCGGTATTGAGAATTATCGTGATAAACTTGCCAATCTGGATGCCTTTTACGAACAGGTGCTCCCGGTTGCAGGCTGGGATATCTATCCGGTAATTGATGTGAGATTCGAAGGCCAGGTGACGGCCAGAAGAAGATAGTTTGTGGGTAGAACAATAAAACAGGTAATTATGAACAGTAAAGAGAAATTTGTAGCAGCAATTGACATTGGGACAACCAAAATTGTCTCTATTGTCGGTAAGAGAGACAAGGAGGGCCGCCTGGAAATACTTGGCCTTAGCAAAGCCCCCTCGCGGGGTGTTAAAAGGGGCGTTGTCCTCAACATAGAGGAGACTGTCAATGCCATAAAGACTACTGTCGATGATGTTCAGAAGCGCAGTGCGGTAGCTTTCGACGAGGTTTTTGTCGGTATAGCCGGACAGCATATCAAGAGCATGAGAAGCAGAGGCTATATTAACCGCGAGAACTGCGAAGAGGAGATAACACGCGATGATGTCTCAAACCTTGTGAAGGATATGTATAATATTCCGATTGATATTGGAGAGGAGATTATACATGTGATACCGCAGAGCTTTATAGTCGATAACGAGACCGGTATCAATAACCCGGTTGGGATGTGCGGTAAGCGGCTGGAGGCCAACTTTCATATTGTGATTGGACAGGTTGCCTCTGCAAAGAACATTGACAAGTGTGTGAGAAGGGCCGGCCTGACAGTAAAGGATCTTATTCTGGAACCGCTCGCCTCTTCCGATGCGGTGCTGACAGATGAGGAGAAGGAGGCAGGAGTGGTGCTGGTTGATATAGGCGGTGGTACTACCGATGTTGCCGTCTATTACGATAATATCATAAGGCATACCGCAGTGATACCTCTTGGGGGCAATGTGGTTACCAATGATATAAAGGAGGGCTGCTCTATTCTGCAGAAGTATGCCGAGGCGCTGAAGCATCAGTATGGATCGGCACTGGGCGATATAGCACCTGAAGACAAGGTGGTATCTATACCGGGAATAGCGGGAAGAGAGCCAAAGGAGATATCGTTCAAAAGCCTCGCGTATATTATACAGTCGAGGATGGAGGAGATATTGGATCTGATAAATTTCGAGATTCAGATATCCGGCTATGCGGAGAGGATAACCGCCGGAGTGGTAATAACGGGCGGCGGTGCCATGCTTAAGAATCTGCCGCAGCTTGTGAGGTTTAAAACCGCTATGGATGTAAGGGTAGGATACCCTAATGAACATCTCTATGGCGAGGGGCGTAATGAGATAAATCAGCCTATGTATGCAACAAGCGTGGGCTTGATAATGAAAGGCTTTGAGTACCTGGATGAGAGAAAAGAGGTTTTTAGCGCCGGGAAGATTGCAGAGAAGCCAGCCGGTGCACCCGGTACCGGCAATACCACAGATGAACCGTTGTCACAGACTGAAGAGGAGGTCTCTGAAGAGTCTGCCGGAAACACTGTGGTAAACAGTCTGTTCCGTAAGATGAAAAAGAATCTGGCGGGTATGTTCGACATACCTGAAGAGACAATAGAGTAACCTTAAGTTTTTGAATTAACCGATTAAAACTGGATGTTATGTCGGACGAACTGATAAATTTTGATCTGCCCGTTGAGAGATCATCTATTATAAAGGTGCTGGGCATAGGGGGCGGAGGCAATAACGCTGTAAACCACATGTTTGAGAGAGGTATAAAGGATGTGAATTTTATAGTGTGCAACACCGACCTTCAGGCTCTCTCCGAAAGTGCTGTGCCCGTTAAGGTGGAGATAGGCGAGGCTCTCACCGAGGGCAGGGGTGCCGGCAGCAGACCCTCTATTGGCCGTCAGGCGGCGGTTGAGAGCATATCTGATGTTATGGATGCCCTGTCGGGTAATACCAGAATGGTCTTTATAACAACAGGTATGGGGGGAGGTACCGGAACCGGTGCAACACCTGTTATTGCCAAAGCGTGCCGTGAAGCGGGATTCCTTACAATAGCGGTTGTCACAATTCCATTTAAGTCGGAGGGTAAAATAAGAATAAGCCATGCCGTTGAGGGTGTCAATGAGCTGAAGGAGCATGTAGACTCTCTGCTGATAATAAATAATGAGAAGCTGCGCGATATATACGGAGATCAGCCGGTGTCGCTCGCCTTTGCCAAGGCTGATGATGTGCTTGCAACTGCGGTAAAGGGCATAGCAGAGATAATTACCGTTGCCGGATATATAAATGTCGATTTTGCAGATGTTGAGACAGTAATGAGAAGCTCGGGCGTTGCCGTGATGGGAATGGGGAGAGCCTCAGGTGAGTCGCGTGCGGTAGAGGCGATAGAGGCGGCTCTTACCTCTCCTCTGCTGAACTCGAGCGATATTACCGGAGCAAAAAGTATACTGCTTAATATCTCGTCGGGCGGAGGTGACTCTGAAATCACCATGGATGAACTGGGCGAGATAACGGACTATATATATGATGTTGCGTCTGATGACGCTCTTATAATAAGAGGGCTGTCGCGTGATGATTCTCTTGAGGATGAGATAAGTGTTATTGTGATAGCCACCGGCTTTGAATCGAACAGTGTTATTGAACCCTATAAGGCTCCGGTAAAGCGCGAAACTGTACAGCTTAGTCAAACCTGCAGTGTGCCATCCGGTGGTGCTGACCGGGGAACCGCACCGGAGTCTCAGCGCGACGAGCTCTTTAAGATTAAAGATAAGAGCGATTCGGTTGTAGCGCGACTGGGAGATGACCGTGTGCAGGGGAGGCTTGATTTCCGGTCTCAGGAGGGCGAGGAGTCGCCAGCAGCCAGAGAGGCCGGTGATGATGATCCGGATGACGAAAGAGAGGGTAACACCCTCTCGAAGGTGAAGGAGGTTCAGGGCCTGCTGAAGAGACACGGGCTTACCAATAAGACCATAACAGAAAATATCGATGTCTTTGAAGATGTTCCTGCCTTTGTGAGAAGGAATATCAATCTCCGCAAGGGAGATGTGAAGAGATCACAGGTCTCGAAGCTGACACTTTCGAGTGATGACGCCGAGCAGCCTGTGATAAGGGATGATAACGCCTATCTTAACGATAATGTCGATTGATTCCCACAACCCTGTTGTTCTACCCGGGGGCGCAGCAATGCGCCCCTTTTTTTATATATTTGCTTGCTCGTGAAAAGGACCCTTATATATTGTCTGGCGCTTATAGTCTTTGTTTTGAACATGCCGCTTAAGGGGCATGATGGTGACGGCTATCAAGGCCAGGATACGGTCAGGCAGTTCAGGCTTACCAGAGACTATACTGTGGCGGAACGGATAGATATCGATACTGCCTTTACCCACTTTCATCGCAGCCGGATAGCAGACAGCTTCTCGCCATTCAATGCATACCCGGGTAACTATGGCCTGCCCTTTTACCAGATCAATTTTTTTGACAGGGTGCATGACCCTGACAAGTTCCTGTATCGGTACTACTACCCCTTTATCTATACGCCCGAACGGGCAATATTTATGGATAACAGGGTGCCGTTTACAGAGCTCTTCTTTACCTATGCCGGTCCGGCGGCCAATGTTGCGGAGCAGAACTTCCGTGTCAGAAGCTCTCTTAATATTAACAGGCATCTCAATATTGGCCTTATTTACGATATCATCTACAGTATTGGGCACTATTCGCACCAGAAGGCCTCTAACAAAAATTTCCTTCTCCACTCATCATATATACGGGACAGATACAAAGCATATGCAGCCCTGGGCATAAACAACCATTTTGCCAATCAGAACGGCGGAGTGGTTGATATGAGCACCATAAGGGAGTTTGATACCCGTGATGTGCCGGTTAACCTGGGCGGGCTCAACAGGGCCATAGGCACCCTTCGCAACCGTAGCCTGCTGTTTGTACAGAGCTATACTCCTTTTGAAACCATAACAGGGAGCGATGATGAACCCGATGACTCAGGTGTCAGTGGCACCTTTACCCATATCTTAACCATAGAAGGCAATAACAGGAGCTACTACGATGCATCGCCCGGCGCCGGCTTCTACGATACCACCTTCTTTAATAATGTGGTAACCTACGATAGTTTGCACTCGTCGGTAGTCAATAACAGCGGCCGTTTCGACTTCAGCTTCAGAAGCAGGGGAGGGGTGATGGCCGATGCCGGTGTCGGCATAAGGCATGAGCATCACCGTTATGGGCAGATGTGGGGGCTGCCCGACTCTCTGCTGGCCGATACCACTGGCAGCAGCCATAATAATGTTGCGCTGACCGGAAGAATTGAGACCAGAATAGGTGGAGGCTTTGGGCTGCGTGCCCGGGGTGAGCTCTTCTTCGCAGGCGAGAGGGCGGGCGATTTTGATCTGAGAGGAGCCATCGAAGGCAATATCGGTATGCAGAAGGGACCACTCACGGTTACAGGTAGCGGGGGTATCTCTCTTACATCACCTTCGTTGTGGCAGAAGAGATGGATAAGCAACCACTTTATGTGGGACACAGAGCCGGGTCAGGAGCTGAGAATAGACGCGGGCGGGCGTATTGACTATCCCGGCAGGCAGTTTAAGGCAGCCTTTAACTACGCGGTGATAGACAACCACCGTTTTTTTGACAGCGGGGCAATGCCGGCCCGATACAGCGGAGCCCTGTCGGTAGCCGCTCTCTCACTGGACAAGATCTTCTCACTGGGCAATTTCCATCAGGGCAACACCCTTCTTATACAGCAGAGTACCAACAGTGATGTGTTGCCGCTTCCCCTTCTGACCTTCAGGGCCGGCCTCTGGTGGGAGCGCAATATCCATTTTGAGATTACAGGGGGGAATCTACTTTTACAGGCGGGCGCAGAGGTTTTTATGCATACACCCTACTATGCCATGGGCTATATGCCTGCCACCGGGATCTACTATAACCAGAACTTACGCAGAACCGGTAACTACCCTTTTGTCAATGTCTTTCTCAATGCCAAGATAAAGAGAACCAGAATACTGCTCAGCTTCGACCATCTTAATGCAGGCTTTAGCGGTACCGGCTACGACATGGTACCCCGGCATCCGGTTAACGACAGGGTGTTCAGGTATGGTATCGCCTGGACATTCTACGACTAAACCCGGTTAACCTCACGCCGGGATTGGCCCCCTGCCATTGGGGTTTTACCGGGAGTTAATCATACCTTATAGCTTTCACGGGTGTTATTCGACCCACCAGCCTGGCCGGAAGCAGCTGCATTGTTATGATGACAGCCATGGCTCCGGCGTTCAGCAACAGTAGGTGAATCAGCTCGATGTTGACAGGTACCGTGCTGAGGTAGTATGATGCCGGATCGAGTTTTATAAACCCCGTCTTGAGCTGGATCAGTGCCACGCCTACTCCGATGAGGTTCCCCCAGAAGAGCCCTTTTGCCGTAAGCCATGCCGCCTGATAGAGAAAGGCCCTTGAGATAAGTTTGTCTGTTGCCCCCAGCGCTTTCAGTACCCCTATCATATTTACCTTTTCCAGTATGAGGATGAGCAGCCCGGATATCATGTTGAAGCCGGTAACCAGAAGCATAAGGGTGATGATGACTACCACATTGAGGTCCTGAAAGCTGAGCCAGTCGAATATCTGGGGATACCTCATCCTGATGCTGCTGACCCTTAATCTCTCCTGATCTTCAGTTACCTGATAGCCGATTGTGCTTCTTACAACATAGGTCATATAGTCGAGATCGCTAAACCTGTCAATAAAGATGTCAAAGCCGCTTATCTGATGATCTTCCCAGCCGTTGAGGCGCCTTATGTGGCCTATATCGCAAAATATGTAGATCTCATCGAACTCTTCCAGCCCGGTGTCATATATTCCCGAAACAGTAAATACACGGCTTCGTGTCTGCTCCTGTACGAAGTGCACCGGAAAGCGGTCTCCGACCGATATTTCCAGCATATTGCCGAGTTTTCGGGAAATAACCACCTGATTGGTGCGTGCTGTATCTGTTACGGTGAAGAGCTCGCCCTCTGCAAGATGGCCTTCGAAGAAGCTCCAGTTGTGGTCGCTACCTATTCCCTTCAAAACCACACCCTGAATGTTCTCATTTACCTGTGCAATGCCCGCCTTTACTCCAAATACCTGAACCGCTTTTATGCCCGGCTTATCAAGCAGCCGGGGCAGGAACTCCTGATTTGCAGATATTGGAGCCATCTCGTACGAGATGTTGGAATCGAAATTTACAACCTGAATATGAGAGCCAAAGCCTACGACTTTGTCTCTTATTTCATTTTTGAAGCCGGTAAGAACAGCGACAGCAAGTATCATTACAGCCATGCCCAGAGCTATGCCTGTTACGGCAATCACATTGACGGGACGGGCAAACGATCTCTTCCCATCCTCTGCCTTGATAAGGCGTTTGGCTATAAAAAGCGGAGTATTCATTTTGCAGCACCCAAAAATAGTAATAATTCCTGTTGTGTTGAGAGGGTTTGCCACTCCTGTGCTATGGCAATTATGTTTTAAGTCATTTATTGCATCTTGTAAATTGTATACCTTTACAGATATTGTAAAGATAAAACCAATAAAAAAATAGTCGTCATGCCAAAGATTTCAGAAAAAGCGGTTGCCATGCCCGCATCTCCTATCAGAAAGCTTGTGCCCTATGCAGAGGAGGCTAAAAGGAAGGGTCGCAAGGTATATCACCTCAATATCGGACAGCCTGACATTGAGACTCCCGAGGTGGCTTTGAATGCCATAAGAAACCTGGAGGCCAAGGTTATTGAGTATTCCCATTCGGCCGGTAACGAGCCGTACAGGAGAAGACTGGCAGAGTATTACAAGGGTGTCGGTATAGATATTGATCATACCCAGATTATTGTTACAGCCGGCGGATCAGAGGCTGTTCTTTTTGCCTTTATGACCTGCCTTAATCCGGGCGACGAGATAATAAGCCCCGAACCTTTCTACGCAAACTATAATGGTTTTGCTACAACGGCGGGGGTGAAGATTGTGCCGGTTGCCTCATACATTGAGGACGATTTTGCCCTGCCACCAATTGAGGAGATTGAGAAGAAGATTACACCCAGAACTCGTGGTATAATAATATGTAATCCCAATAACCCGACCGGTTATCTCTATTCGAAAGAGGAGCTGCTGAAGATTCGTGACATTGTTGAGAAGCACGATCTCTTCCTCTTTTCAGACGAGGTGTACCGTGAGTTCTGTTATGACGGCGAGCCCCATCTCTCTATTATGCAGCTTGAGGGGATAGAGCAGAACTGTGTTCTGATAGACTCGGTTTCGAAGCGCTATAGTGAGTGTGGCGTTCGTATTGGTGCCATGATAACCCGTAACCAGGAGGTGCTGGACGGTGCAATAAAGTTTGCTCAGGCACGCCTCAGCCCGCCGGGCTTGGGGCAGATAGTTGCGGATGCGTCGCTTGACACTCCCGATGAGTACTTTGAGCGTGTATATAATGAGTATATAGCAAGGCGTGACTTTATGGTGAAGGAACTGAATAAGATACCGGGAGTCTACTGCCCCACTCCAAAAGGTGCGTTCTACACTGTTGTAAGACTTCCTGTTGATGATGCCGATAAGTTTGCGCAGTGGATACTTGAGAAGTTTGAGCATGATAACCAGACAGTTATGGTGGCTCCGGCATCCGGATTCTACTCAACTCCGGGTAGCGGCAGAGATGAGGTGAGAATAGCCTATGTGCTCAATATCGACGATCTCCGTAATGCGATAGAGACGCTGGGCTATGCACTTGCTGCATATCCCGGAAAGAGTGTGTAGTTTTTTTTGTGAGATAGGGCCCTATATTAAAATTATTGTTATACCTTTGGAGGGTAATTTTTTAATCTAGTAACATGAACAGAGGAACAGTAAAGTTTTTTAATGAGACCAAAGGCTTTGGTTTTATTAAGGAGGAAGAGACCGGTAAGGAGTATTTTGTACACACAACTGGTCTGAAAGATCGCATCACCGAAGGTGATGATGTTGAATTTGAACTTAGCGAAGGTAGGAAAGGCCTTAATGCAGTAAACGTTAAACTGGTATAATAGAGAGATATTTATACATTGAGTTTATTGTTCGTAGAGAGGCAGGGCTGTTACCGGAGTAGCAGCCCTGCTCTTTTTATATAGTTGCTGCTCGCTGACGCTCGCAGGCATGGGGCATAGGGCATAGGGCATAGGGCCTGTGCTCGCTACGCTCGCCGGTAATTGGTAATTGGTAATTGGTGACTGGTCATTAGTGCCGTCGGCTGCCGCCTCCGGCCGGTAATCGGTAAAAA
>SLNP01000034.1 GCA_007132995.1 Bacteroidales bacterium
ACCGTTTACCGAATACTCTATGAGTCTGCCTCTCCCTCATCAGAAATTGCTAACTTGTCCAAAAAACTGGTCTGAACATGAGTAAGCAATTGCAGGTCGGCATTGAGGGAGTAACACCCTTTATTGCGGCCGAAGAGATCGCCTCTGCTGCGGTTCGCTCTGCGACACACCTTAAAAGGCTTAAAGAGTCTGCCGAAGCGGGAGAAGAGCATATGGGCTGGTTTGACCTCCCCCTGAAAATGGCGCCGCAAGTGAGTGATATTATTAGCTGTGCCTCACGGCTCTGTCAAATAGCTCCTCTTACTGTAGTGGTTGGAACCGGGGGCTCCTATCTTGGAAGCAGGGCCCTGTCAGAGGCTCTTACCCCCACCCTGCGGCCGGGCGGAAAAGTAAGCCCACACAGATTGATGTTTGCCGGCTACACACTATGCAGTGACTATCTGCACGCCATACTTGAGACTCTCCGAAATGAAGATTTTACCCTTATAGTGATATCAAAATCAGGAACAACGATAGAGCCGGCAATAGCCTTTCGCCTGATCAGGGCGCTAATGATCGAAAAATATGGAAGAGAGGAGAGTGCCCGAAGAGTTGTAACGATAACAGATCGTCAATCGGGCGCACTGAGAGAGATGACAGAGGCTGAAGGGTTTGACTCTTTTGAGATACCACCCGATGTGGGCGGGCGCTACTCGGTGCTGACGGCGGTGGGTCTGCTGCCCCTGGCAGTGGCCGGCGCCGATATCACAGAGCTGCTTGGCGGAGCCGCAGCCATGCGAGAGAGAGCTACCGGCAGCCTTGCGCCCGGGTCAAACAGTCCACTCCTCTACGCATCGGTCAGAAATATGCTCTACAACAGTGGTTTCAATACCGAAATAGTGGCGAGCTACACACCATACCTTACTATGTTTGCCGAGTGGTGGAAGCAGCTGTTTGGAGAGAGCGAGGGTAAAGAGGGAAGGGGGATATTCCCTGCCGCTGTGAGCTATACAGCCGATCTCCACTCTATGGGGCAGTACATACAGGAGGGTGAGAGAAGACTTTTTGAAACCGTCATATACAGCAATAGCAGCAGGCATAGTGTTGAGATACCATCACTAAATAATGACAACGACCAGCTGGGATACCTTGAGGGGAGATCTGTTGACTATGTAAACAATGCCGCATTCAGGGGCACTTTAAGGGCCCACACAGAGGGCGGGGTACCCGGCATAACAGTCACCATTCCCACCATAAATGAGTACCATATGGGCGAGCTAATATGGTTTTTTCAGACCGCCTGCGCAGTGAGCGGCCTTACAGCCGGTATAAACCCCTTCGACCAGCCGGGAGTTGAGGCCTACAAGAGAGAGATGAAAAGAGTGCTTCGCAGGTAGCATCTGCGCCGCAGGCAAATAACCGATAATAGTGATATAAACAGGCAGCGGGCGACCCCTGAAGAGGAGCCGCCCGCCCTGTTATATAGCGCTATCTGACAGTATCAGACAAGCTTATGCCTTTTTGCAAACCCGGCTACAACATCACCGAGATGGGGCGATCCTATCTCTTCAAGCTCATAAAGCACATGAATGTTTGGCTTATTGATTTTAATGACCCTGTTAAGATCTATCGGAGTGGCAACAACGACAAGGTCGCATGGGGTCTTTTCGATTGTCTCCTGCAGGTCTTTAATCTGCTGGTCACTGTAGCCCATAGAGGGGAGCACCGGACCCAGTCCGGGATATTTCTCATAGGTCTCTTTGATTTTACCTACCGCATAGGGCCGCGGATCAACAAGTTCAGCAGCACCATATTTCTGGGCGGTGAGGCTTCCGTAGCTATACTCTATCTCGCCATGGGTAACGGTTGGTCCCTCCTCTACCACCAGCACCTTCTTGCCCCTTATAACCTCAGGATTCTCAACGAAGGTGGGTGAACAGGCATCGATAACGGTAGCTCCGGGGTTAACCATAGCAACATTCTCCCTTACATACTGAAGGTCGTCAAGGTCGGCACTCTCAATTTTATTTATTATGACAACATCTGCCATGCGCAGTGTAATCTCGCCCGGATAGTAGAACAACTCATGTCCGGCACGCTGCGGATCAACAAGTGTTATCATGGTGTCGGGGGCTATAAATGGGAAGTCGTTATTACCACCGTCCCACAGAATAACATCACACCCCTTCGGATCATTCTCAGCCTCCCTTAAAATAGCCTCATAGTCTATACCCGAATAGATGATGGTGTCGCGGTTAACATGAGGCTCATACTCCTCCATCTCCTCTATGGTGCACTCATGCCTGATAATATCATCTATTGTCTCAAACCTCTGAACCGCCTGTTTTACAAGATCTCCGTAAGGCATGGGGTGCCTGATGGCAACAACCTTTATACCAAGCTTTTTAAACTCATCAACAAGCCTTCTCGATGTTTCGCTCTTTCCACCTCCGGTTCTTACGGCACCTACCGCTATTACCGGCTTGGAGCTTTTGATCATGGTAGATGATGGTCCCAGAAGTGTGAAGTCGGCACCTGCCCTGTTAACAACCGAAGCCGTCTGCATGACCTTCTGGTAATCGACATCGCTGTATGAGAATGCACATACATCTACCTTCAATTCATCTATAAGCTTTGTAAGCTCCTCTTCAGCATAGATAGGAATTCCTGAAGGATAGAGTTTCCCGGCCAGTTCGGCGGGATACTTACGACCCTCTATATCGGGTATCTGCGCCGCTGTAAAAGCGACCACATTATAAAGCTCGTTGTCACGATAATAGGTATTGAAATTGTGAAAATCGCGACCCGCGGCTCCGAGAATAATTACATTTTTTCTCTTCATATTGACCTCCTTATAAAGTTATTGTTTGACATTTCACTCTCTTTGCAAAAAATGATTCAATAAAAGCAACCTGCAATAATAGACTATTTAGTGGAGAAAAAGG
>SLNP01000008.1 GCA_007132995.1 Bacteroidales bacterium
CCGGCCCTGTGACTACTATCTTGAACTCCCGCTGCAACTGTTCGAGCAGTGCAGCCCGGCGAACTACCTCTGCATAGATGCCTTCGAAGGGGAGGAACATGATGGCGAAATCGGTTGTTGCCGGCGGGTCAATGTATTTATCGCGGATGTCTCTGGCCATCTTCTTGATGGAGCTCTCCATCTGCCTTGATGCAGTCGTTATAGCGGCCTGTTCACCACTGTCGTAGGCGTCTATGAGCTGCTCGTAAATCTCTTTTGGAAATTTGGCATCGACCGGCAGGTAAACTACTCCGGAGGGGTCCTCTTTACCCGGAAGCCGGATGGCAAATTCTACGGCTTCGCCCGAACCTCTCTTTGTTCTTACATTGGCCTCATATTGCTCGGGCGCCAATATCTGTTCCAGAAGCATTGAGAGTTGTATTTCTCCTATACCCCCTCTCATCTTTACATTGCTGAGTACCCTCTTAAGCCCTCCTACATCGCTGGCAAGACTCTTCATCTCGCCAAGCCCCTCCTGAACCGCAAGCAGCTGACGGGTTACTGTCTCAAATGATTGCCCCAAACGCTCATTAAGGGTCTTCTGAAGCTTCTCATCGACCGTTTGACGCATCTGCTCAAGCCTCTTCTCGGTACTTCTTACCAGCTCTTCCTGCTTGGCCTCCAGATGGCCGAATTTTTCACGCTGGGTGGTATTGAAAGAGTCTACATTTTTGTCGAACGACTCCCTGAACTCCCTGAAGGCCTGCCTTATGTTAACCGCAAGCTCTTCTCTGTTAGCTCTGTTGTTGTCTTCTATCCTCTTCAACAGTGACTCCTGAAAAGCGACAATGGAGCTGTTAAGCTCCTGCCGGCTGCCCCGTATCTCTTCCCTTACGGCGCTCTCGATTCTGGCTGCCTCTCTTATAAAGGCTTCGCTACCCCGGGCTCCTGCTGCCGTTCTGCGGCTAACAGTTACCACTATGTAGGCCACCGCCACCACCAGGGCAACGGTTACTGTTATGGTGTATATTGATATCTCCATTCTGCTCTCACTGTTTATTGTCTCTCTCTTCCATCTTCTCTTCCCCGCCCCCGGCGCACTCCGTCTTCCCGCTGTCCCTGCCTGCTCTCTTCCGGTATGGTCTCCTGGTCTCTGCTACTGCGATCATCTCTTGGCATTTCACGGAACGAGCGCTCTCTGGGTACAGCCTCGGGCTTTACGAAGAGAGGGAAGCTGAGCACAATAAGCGAGATAACAATAACAGCAGTGCCAACGAAGATTCTAACCCTGACATTGGGGAAAAGTCTCTTGAATATACCTGATATCTCTCTGAGATGAAACAGTATATGTAATACCAGCAACCCGAGGAATACAAGACTCACTATAAAGTGAAAATCTCCCCACTGGTGCTTATCCATGCCCAGATATAGCAGGTCCATGGCGTTCCTGCCCGCTGCCCGGGGGGTGGCCAGCACATACTTTATCAACAGCCCGACTCCGGTGGTAAGCATCATAGATATAAGCAGGAACAGGTCTATGACCATGTTGACCTTTGCCTTTATTTTTCCCGGTATCATAAATGGATGTTTTGATTATTTGTATGCCCGTGGTGGTGCCTGAAGGCAGCCCCATTTGGGCACTGCTAAGTTATAAAAAAAAGAGGGAAGGGTGGCTCTCTTTACCTCTGTTGTGGGGGCCGCAGATAGCAGAGGAAAGGGGAAGCCTCCGGCTTCCCCCTCTTCTCTTCATGGTTAGGTAATTATGTTGAAGGGTATTACTATCTTAAAATAAGGCGTGTCATCCTGACTTCGCCGCTGCGGCCGGTAAGCCTGATCAGATATATGCCGGGCGGCTGGCCGGTAAGATTAACGGTGTTGACTCCCTCACTGATGCGCCCATCATAAACTACCTTGCCTATAACATTCATAATGACGACATTGTATTCTCTGTCGCTATTGATGTAGAAGACTCCGTCTGCGGGGTTGGGATAGATTGTTACCGCCAGATCTTCTTCAGTCACAATATTGGTGGTTTGATCGGTGGTGAATGTGATCTGATTACCGTAGAAGGTGCCTCTGGGTGACTGTATGAATGCCCTGGCGTAATAGTTTGTTGATGGTTGCAGTATCTTCATGGTATCGGTAAAGCTGTGCCAGATGGGAGGATCCCTGTACAGTACATTGTCATCGAGTGTAGGGTTAGGTGTTGTTGCCCAGACCAGACCAATGGCTGTATAGGGAAGCCCGCCGGTAGAGGTTATGCCTGCTCCGGCCATTGCAGAGGTGTCGGTTATCTCATAGGGCGGAAGTGTTGTGAAATCGGGAGGTGTAATTGGTGCCCTCCATATGCCTGTGCCCCTGGTTCCGGTGAAAACCCCGTAATCGTTTACCACTACATGAGAGTGGTTAATACCGCTCTGATAGCCCTCATTCTCCCATAGCAGCAGCTTTGTCTGAAAGTCATCGGCCGTTACACCGACACCGAAGGGGAAGAAGTAGTACCATACTCCATCTACCTCCTTTAGTGAGTGGTGTCTTAAATGGGGGGGCATTGTCAATATGTCGTCGTGGGCAGGTTCCCATCCGTCAAAGGTGCTGTTGAGCCTGTAGAACCTAACCCCGGTGGGATCTTCACCCCACTCATAAACGCCCATATAGAAGGACTCTCCATCTTCGCTGAAGTCGGCTACCGCACTGGCTACCGCGTCCCAGCTCCACTCGTTGGCAATAAGTATATCGCGGCCCTGGTCGTGAAGGTTACCCGGTATTTTGCTGTAGCTGCCGCCATTATTGTAGGATATGTATGGATGAACCGCTCCCTGTGTGTCGCGCCCAAACATGATGAGCAGCGCTCCATTACTCTTGATTCCCAGAAACTGATCTA
>SLNP01000019.1 GCA_007132995.1 Bacteroidales bacterium
CACTGCAGGCCTTGAGTTTGTTGCTCCCGTCCGGTCGCGAGCTCACCCGGCTTCGCCGACCTCGGTTGGCCACCTTTTTTGGTCAAGCAAAAAAGGTGGAAGCCCACTTTTTGGTCTAAGCAAAAAAGTAGAAGAGAGACCTTTGGCCCGTCAAAAAAGTTAGAAATCAGCACTTTGGCCAAGGCCAAAAGTTGAGAGAGAGCCCTCAGACCTCACCCCATTACCCTCACAAGAGAATAACTCTTCTTACCCTTCTGCAGAAGCAGATACTTGCCATTGAGCAAGTAGTCGGTCGTGATGACAAATTCAGGATCTGTTATCTTCTCCTTGTTAAGGCTAACACCACCGCCCTTGACAAGCCTCCTGAATTCGCCCTTCGAAGAGAATAGTCCGGGTGCGCTGGTACTGAGTTCAGAAAAGGGAATACCCGCCTCAACAGAAGAGAGAGGCAGATCGGCCATCGGCACACCCTCGAACAGAGAGAGAAAAGTCTGTTCATTCATCATACGCAGCGACTCTGTGGTCCCCTTTCCAAAAAGTATATCTGAGGCCGCAACAGCCGCCTCATACTCATCACTTGAATGAACCATAACGGTTATCTCCCTGGCAAGTCTTTTCTGCAGAGTTCTCATATGCGGGGCGGCATTGTGTTCCTCAATAATGGACTCAATCTCCTCCCTGCCGAGTACCGTGAATATCTTTATATATCTGGCTGCATCCTCGTCAGATACATTAAGCCAGAACTGATAAAACTGATAAGGCGATGTTTTTTCGGGGTCAAGCCAGACATTGCCCGACTCTGTTTTTCCGAATTTTGTGCCGTCGCTTTTGGTTATCAGAGGGCAGGTCAGTGCGAAGGCTTCACCTCCGGTTTTGCGCCTGATAAGCTCTGTACCGGTAACGATATTGCCCCACTGGTCAGAACCACCCATCTGAAGCCTGCAGTCGTACTCAGAGTAGAGATGCAGAAAGTCGGTGCCCTGAACAAGCTGATAGGTGAACTCGGTAAAGGACATCCCATGGGTAGACTCCGGGCCCAGCCTCTTTTTGACAGAGTCTTTAGACATCATATAGTTCACCGTGATATGCTTGCCAATATCCCTTACAAAGTCGAGGAAAGAGTACTCTTTCATCCAGTCGTGATTGTTGACCATCACTGCCCTGTTAGGAGTGTCGCTTCTGAAATCAAGAAACATCTCCAGCTGCCTCCTCAGTCCACTCAGGTTCTTCCGCAGAGTAGCTTCATCGAGCAGGTTGCGTTCCGAGGCCCTGCCCGACGGATCGCCAATCATTCCGGTAGCGCCGCCCACCAAAGCTATAGGTCTGTGGCCGGCCCTCTGTAGATGTTTGAGCATCATAACTCCAACCATATGGCCAATGTGCAGGGAATCAGCTGTAGGGTCAAATCCGACATAGCCTGCTGTACTCTCCTTAAGTAATGTCTCTTCGGTTCCGGGCATAATGTCATGAATCATACCGCGCCATCTGAGCTCCTCAACAAAGTTCATAAGTTCTCTTTTTAGACTGCCATTAGCGGCAAAACCGTTTTTTCAGGGTCACAAAGATAGCAAAAGAGATGGAAGAGAATCCGGCAAAAGCAAAGGCAAAGGGCACAAAACCCAGATAAGAGTGAGCCTGCAGCTACATGGTTATTACGGGCGGTACTGTCTCAAAGCGCTTAAAGCTGTCGAGCAGGTCGCCACCCTCTATTATCGGGAAGAGTGACGGGGCAAAACTGGATATTGGATAGTACAGCACAGACTCTCCCAACTGCTCTTTGGGAAGAAAGTCTTTCGACTGATCCCATGTATTCAGTATTACCAGAATAATACTTAGTATCAAGGCACCCTTAATAAGCCCAAAAAAGGCACCAAGGATCCTCACGACCAGCCCGAGGGCCACAGCCTTCAACAATTTGTCAATCAATACAGCAATAAAGTGAACGCCAAGCACTATACCAATAAAGGTGATAAAGAAGGCTATGAGGCCAAGATACTGGGTGGTAAGGTCAAAATAGTCTGTAAGCCTCTTGCCTACATATCCTGAGAAGTGAAGGGCTCCCCATATACCGGCAATAAGTGCAATCACAGATGCAAACTCTATTATGAGCCCTTTGCTAAAACCCCTGATGAGGGTGTAGGCGAGAATAACCGCTATTATAACATCTATGTAGTTCACCATTGCAATATACCACTTTTACAGCTCTTCCGGCACACTCTGCCACCCCTTTTGTCATCAGGACAACACCTCTGTTCCATGCCCGCCTGCCCGCTTTGTGCAGCCATAGTGCCAGATTCCCGAAGGGGCCAATGTTTTGCTATAAAGCAAAAAATACCCTATTTTTGCGACCACGGAAGGCGGTCCCATAGTTCAATGGATAGAATAGCGGTTTCCTAAACCGTAGATCCAGGTTCGATTCCTGGTGGGACTACAAAACTAACCCCTTGATCACTCTCAGATCAGGGGGTTTCTCTTTGACAGTGCCAATAGTGTGTTGCATATTGTCACCGCTGTTCATAAAAGAAGAAAAAAGAGGGCAGCTTACCTCCGCAACCAGCAAAATCAGGCATCGGCTGCCGACAACGAACCATATCGCCCTGTTTTTGTTTAACTTTCAGACCATTAAAAAAACAGGGTTATGAATAGAGGGAGTTACGGCAACCTGATTGCCCCGGTTATTATCGCTCTGCTACTGATTATGCTGCCTCAGGTGGTTGCAGCAAGCGGGGATATCTCTTCAGATGAATACAGCGACTTCTATATGCAGAGTTTGAGCCTGAAAAACAACGGAATGATGGTTCTTGGCGGCTGGGCAGTTGCCAACATTGCTACCGGAGCCTATGGCTGGAGCAAAACTACCGGAGAGTGGGAACGGTTTCATCAAATGAACCTCTTTTGGAATCTGGTTAACCTCTCTATTGCCGGAATAGCGATATACTCTAACATCAACAACGAAACAGCCGGGCTCACGGCAGAAGAGATGATGAGAGAACACATGCGAACAGAGAGGATACTTCTTATAAATGCGGGGCTAGATGTTCTATACATGGGCGGGGGGTTTCTTATGAGACATTTGAGCCATGGCAGTAAACACTCCGACCTGCTGAAGGGGTACGGCAACTCGGTTATAATGCAGGGGGCGTTCCTCTTTCTATTTGACCTGGTGCTCTACGGCGTTCTCAGCAGTCACAGAACACAGTTTTTAACGCAGATAGAGCCTATAGTATCTCCGGAAATGGCAGGGCTCTCCCTGACCATACCTTTCTGAAAGGCATACTCATACTCAGAGGCGACCTGGCCGGGAGAGAGCCCGGGACGGCTCCCTCATCACCCCTCTCTTAGAGGCTTACGGATAATCTGAACACCACAGAACCAAACCGCCAGGCGGCAGGGCGCTAAGCCCGGGCAGTTTCAACCCCTAAGCCACATAAGATCACAGAGCTAAACCGAATACAACAAAAAAACCGGACTGCCCGACAAACCAGATAGAGCCACACTGCCAGTAAGGATATCCCGCCATAAACGCTATCCCGATTCAACACCACTGTTCTGGAGCAGAAAATGTAGCCGGTTAATAATATTCACCTTGCTGACACCAGAGTCGAAATCGAGATATAGTATGTTGGCAGAGGGGTAGAGCTGCTTGATTTTCATCTCAACGCCCTTGCCGACAACATGGTTGGCAATACAACCGAAGGGCTGCATGCATACGATACGGTCAATACCCCCTTGAGAGAGTGATGCTATCTCGGCAGGTATCAGCCATCCTTCACCATACTGGTTGTTGAGGTCAAGAATCTCTGCTGCGAGTGATGCAGAGTGGTCAATACTGTGGCCCTCCCTGTGATACCTGAACTCTCTGAGGGCCTTTTCATATCCGATGCTGTAGATATCTGCCATCTTTTTAAGCAGCACCATGAAAATATCGGAAGGGCTTTTGCGGTCTATATATCCTTTCACACGGGCGCTGCTGTTAACAAAGGCCTGGGTGAAAAACTCCATCAGCGGCGGAAGCAACACCTCTACCCCCTGACCGACCAGCCATTCGGATACACCGAATTGGGCAAAGGAGTTGTATTTGATATATATTTCACCCACCACACCCACTGCAATGGGTTCGCGACCGGTAACCTCTACACTGTTAAATTCAGCTATAGCCTCCCTTAGCAGTGGCAGCAACTGTGCAGTCTTCCGGCTTGCGGTAAGGGCGGCACCCCTGTCAAGATAGTTCTGCCTCAGCCGCATTGAAGTTCCGGGCACCAGCTCGCGGCATGCGACGGCATAGTAAAGCCTGGAGAGGCTGTCGGCATAAAGCATGCAGGCGAAGGCGGGCTTAAGTACTTTGTACCAGTTAGGACGGAAGCCGGGCTGGCTGTTGTATACCGATTTGGCGGGTGCCATCGCCACAACAGGAATATCGGCATAGCCGGCATTGAAAAGGGCCCTCTTTATAAGGGTAATATAGTTTGTAGCCCTGCACTGCCCACCAGTCTGGGTAACGGCAAAGGCTATCTCATCATGATTGTAATCGCCGCTTCGCAGGGCTCTTATAATATCTCCCACAACAAGGGTTGCCGGATAGCAGACCTCGTTGTTGCAATACTCCAGGCCATACCTTACAGAGAGCTCATCGGGTGGAGGGAGGTTCTCAAAATTATAGCCAAAATATTTAGCAAGCGGTGGTATAAAGGGTGAGTAGAACTCTCCGAACCAGGGGGCCAGTATACGCCTTCCGGCATCCTGCTTCCCAAAGAGCAGAGGCTTGGCGGCAAGTTGTCCGGCATGCTGTTCGCGGGCACCCGCCTGCTCTCTTATTCGCATCGATTCAACAAGCGACCGCAATCTTAGCCGGGCCGACCCGGGGCTGGCTATCTCATCTATCCGTATAAGGGCAAAGGGCAGCCCTGAGCGCTTTGCCAGCTCATTTATCTCATCCATGATAAATGAGTCGGGGCCGCAGCCAAATGAATTTAGCTGTATAAGCCCGCCGACAAGCCCCTGTTTTACAGCCCAGGCGGCTGCCTGCAGCATGCGGTTGGGGTAACCCCACTGCGGAATCGTCAGAAAGAGGTCGAAGTTCTCCTCCTGCTCGCCAAAGACAATATCTTCATTGATAATGTGCACACCCATGCCGGCAAGCATCTGTGATATCTTCTGGTGTACAAGCTGATCGGTATGGTAGGGGTGGCTGGCTATAAGTACCAGGGGCGAACCACTCTCAACAGCATCACCTATGATATCTACATTCTTCTGCTTCAGCTGCATCTTAAACCGGTAGTGCTCATCAACCGCCTTTGCAAAGGCGGTTGAGAAGAGCCTTTCATCCACCCCAAACCCCTTAAGGTAGTGTCGGCACGCCTTTCGCAACAGCAGCTCGTCATCGAAATTGAAGGTGGGCATATCATAGGGTATATGAGCCGCCTCGGCCATGCCTGTGGTACTCCTTATCACCTCAGAGTAGGCCGTAACAACCGGGCAGTTGTAGCTGTTCGATGAACTCTTGAACTCCTGCTTCTCATATACAACAAAGGGGTAGAAGATCCGGTCAACTCCCTTTTCACACAGATCGAGTATGTGCCCGTGCACCAGCTTTGCAGGGAAGCAGATATTATCTGACATAATGTCGCCGGTTCCCGACTTGTAGAGGGCGTTGGTGCTTTCGCCCGACAGAACAGGCTCTATACCGCACTCTGTAAAGAGGGTGTGCCAGAAAGGATAGTTGTCGAACATGTTGAGAACACGCGGCATGCCTATACGCATAACTCCCGCTTTACCTCTCTCTCTGATCCGGCCGAACAGAAGCTCCTGCTTGAAGTCGAAAATGTTATCGCCCGCAGGCAGCTCATCACCGCTATTGGAGAATATCTTTTCGCACTTATTACCGGAGTAGCAGACGCCGCCGTAGGTAAACCGGTAGGTGGTTATACGGCATCTGTTGCTGCACCCTCCGCAAACGGTCTGGCTGGCCCTGTATTCGGTGGCTCCCCCGAGGCTATCCAGCCCTATAAAGCTCCCGGCGCCTGCACCACTGCCATATCTCTCCAGTGCATAGAGGGCGGCGCCATAGGCACCCATAAGCTCAGGCTTATCTGTTGAGACAATCTTTTTTCCTGAAAGCAGCTCAAGGCTTCTGAAAACGGCACTGTTTTTAAAGAGCCCTCCCTGAACCACTATGGTATCGCCGATATCGGAGGTGCGCTTTATCCTTAGCACCTTGTTGAGACAGTTCTGAACCACAGAGTAGGCAAGGCCCGCAGAGATATCGGAAACGGTGGCCCCATCGCGCAAAGCCTGCTTTACCTTAGAGTTCATAAAGACGGTACACCGGGTTCCCAGGTCGCAGGGCCCTGAAGAGTCAACGGCAATATCGCCAAAGCGCTCTGCAGGATAGCCCAGAGTAGCGGCGAAACCCTCAATAAATGAGCCGCACCCGGAAGAGCAGGCCTCATTAATCTCAATATTGCTTATAACACCGCTCTGAACAAAAATAGCCTTGATATCCTGCCCCCCTATATCGAGAATAAAGGAGAGCTCCGGCTCGACCTTTTTGGCCGAAAGGAAGTGGGCGACAGTCTCTACAATGCCGTGATCAAGGCTTAAGCCCGACTTCACAAGCTGCTCTCCGTAACCTGTTACAGCCGATCTTACAATGTTCAGCCTGATTCCGGCCTCCTCAAGCCTGCCGGCAAATATCGACAGGCCATTAACAACAGTCTCAAGGGGCCTGCCGTTATTGTTGCTGTAGTAGTCGAAGAGTATCTCTTCACTACTGTTAATGACAACTATCTTCGTGGTTGTTGACCCCACATCTATACCGAGAAAAGAGTCCTCATCCTGCTGCGGCACAGCTGCAGGCATCTCAATTATATGGCGGTCGGCCTTCCACCGGTCGTAGCTCTCCCTGCCACCGAAGAGCGGTTGAAGAGTGCTATCCCCTTCGCCGCTATGCCCCACACCCTTCAGTTGGTCAATAAAGCGCGACAGCCTCACAGGCTCACTCTCACCATTTTGAGAGAGAGCGGCCCCGTAAGCGGTAATAAGCTCGGAATTCTCTGGCACCACGATATCGGAACTGCTCACCTTAAGCTGCTTTGAGAACGATTCGCGCAGGTAGCTTATATAGGTGAGCGGTCCGCCGCTAAAGAGTATCGAGGGCTCTATGGTGCACCCTCTTGCAACAGAGTTTATTATCTGGCTGGCAACGGCATCAAAAATCGAGGCAGCTATATCGGGTGTGTCAATCTTCCTGCTGACAAGGTTCTGCACATCGGTCTTGGCAAAAACACCGCAGCGTGAGGCTATGGGAAAACTCTTCTCTGCACTCCATGCCGCCCTGTCCATCTCATTGATCGAAATGCCCAGCAGCGCAGCCATCTGGTCAATATAGGCACCTGTACCCCCGGCACAGTTTCCATTCATCCTGATATCGGGTGGCCTCTCTTCACTGTAAAGCACCAGCTTGGCATCCTCACCCCCAATATCTATCAGGCTTTTCACATCCGGATAGCTTCTGTCTATAAAGCATGAGGCAGCAATAATCTCCTGCACAAAGAGAGATCCGGTCATCTCCGCAAGGCCCATGGCGGCAGAACCGGAGAAGGCAGGCAGCACCTCTATATCGCCCAAACTGTTTTTGAGAGCCTCCAGAATCTCTGTCAGCGTCTCCCTCACCCGCGTGTTGTGCCGCACATAATCAGAGGCCACAATTTCATCAGACAGATTAAGCAGGGCTATCTTGGCAGTGGTGGAACCAACATCTATACCCAGCCGGCGGGGTTCCTCCGAAAAATCAGCCTTTATTCTCCCGGCCGAAATAACGCTATCTGCACCTCTTCTGAACATGATCTCGTGTGCCCTCTTCAGACACCTTTTTCAGATATTGAAGTAACTGACCGTAAATATAGCCCTATTCTTTTTTTTGAGAAACAGAAGATGTTTTAAGGGTGGGTATAAAGTGGTAAAAAGGCGCCGAAAGAGCACTATTAATTCGTTAAACCAATATAATATGCGATCTTTATGGCTGCTACCGGAAAAAAGGTGGTGAGCAAACTGAAAAAACTACTATATGCACCGAAACTTCTACCTCTTCCTCTATGATCTGCTATGGATAACAGGCTTTATTCTTGTAATGGGTCTCTCGTTTATTCCTATTGCACTGCTCACCTCGTTGATAGTGGGGAAGTTCAGCACTCTGACCATCATCTTCTCCATACCCCTTCTGTTCTATATATTCCTTAACCTTTATATACTGATATGCGGCAGCCTGTTCCGCCTCACCGTACCCCGTCTCAAAGAGGGCAGCTACCGCACCAACAGCCGGCAGTTCATCATCTGGAGGGTTAACTGGCACTTCTACTCATATGTCTTCCTCTTCTTCCGTCGTTACCTGTTTTACAACCGCACCATACGCTTCCTCTTCCTTCGCCTTATGAGGGTAAATTTAAGGTACAGCACCTACATGGCCGAGATGATCGACCTGCAGGATGCCAACAACCTTATAACCATAGGCAGCAACTCCGGTCTCGGCAGTGAGGCCCTTCTGGCCACCCATCTCAACATGGGTAACGATGTAATGATATTCCGCCGTGTCACAATCGGTGACAATGTAATGGTAAGCGCGCGCGCATGCATCGCTCCCGGTGCCACAATCGGCCATAATGTATTCATCGGTTTCAACACCATGCTGTCGCTCAATGTCTCAATTGGCGAGGACACCCGCATCGGCGCCAATGCCGTTATAGGCAGCAATGTCAAAATAGGCAGCAACTGCCGCATAGGCCCGCACAGCGTCATAAAAGACAACGCGGTTATTCCTGACGGAACCGTAGTACCCGACTTCGGAAGGGTAACAGATACCGACACCGCTACGGAGGAACACCAGGCAGCCACCTCCTGAAAGCAGCCCGGTAATGCTGGCGATACCGGCTTCTCACATTACGATTACGAAGGAACACCAGACCACATTTCGAGGGGCGCCCGGTGACCCTGGCGATAGCAGCTTTTGAAATTATGGGTGGCGCAGGGGCGCCAGGCTATCTCCAAAGAGCAGCCCGGTGATGCTGGCGATACCGGCTTTTCACATTACGATTACGAAGGAATACCAGACCACATTTCGAGGGGCGCCCGGTGACCCTGGCGATAGCAGCTTTTGAGAATTAAGGGCAACGGAGGGGCGCCAGGCTATCTCCAAAGAGCAGCCCGGACAAGGCCCTCCGGTTTCCCGCTACACCACCTCTATCTCCTTCTGAGATTTTGGGTTACATCGCGCACAGCCCTGAACTCATTGCCCTCAACCCAGTTGGGGAAGCTGTCGCTATTGGCAATCTCCTTCCCGATATTGTAGAAGAGCCAGAGATCCTGATGAATACCGTCGAAGTTCCACATATCGTGAATAACATCGGTAGGCATATGGTACCTGGCAGCCCAGTCGGCCTCCACCTTCCTGGTATACTCTTCATCCTTGCCTATAAAATCCTTACCTCCGTTGGTATAGAGCATCGGAACACCCATACGCGCCATATTGAAATGGTCGCTGCGATAGTAGTATCCCCTTTCCGGATAGGGGTTGGGGTTTACCACCCGGCTCTGGTCGGCGGCATGTCTCTTCAGATACTCCTCAAGCTCTGAGAAGCCGTACCCCACCGATATTACATCGTGGGTAGGCCCGTAAACATTCAGCCCATCCATATTGATGCCGGCAACCGTTGTTTCGATCGGGAATAGCGGGTTTTCAGAATAGAACCTCGACCCAAGCAGCCCCGACTCCTCGGCTGTTACAGCCATAAATACCACCGAGCGACCGGGTGCCTCGCCTGCCATAAAGCGTTCGGCTATCGCAAAGAGAGCGGCCACACCTGTTGCATTATCGACGGCGCCGTTATAGATATCTACCCCCGACTCTGTCTCGACCATTCCGAGATGGTCCCAGTGAGCCATATAAATTACCGTTTCTTCAGGATAATCGGCTCCCTCAATATAGCCAATAACATTGTGGCATTCAGAGTGCTTAAAGCTGTTGTTGAACGACATCGACGCGGTAGTTCCCAGAGCTATGGCCCGGAATTCGCGCGAAGCTGCCGCAGCGGCCGCCTCATGGAAATCGAGTCCCGCCTCGCTGAATATTCTCTCAGCGACAGGCTCCTGTATCCACCCCTCGGCAGGCAGTTTATCTATGTTTCCATTGGTTACAACACCATACTGGGTACCAGACCATGAGTTGCGAACAACATCCCAGCCGTAGCTGGCTGGCTCGGTCTGGTGAACAATCAGTGCCGCGGTGGCACCCTGGCGGGCAGCCTCCTCAAACTTGTATGTCCAGCGGCCATAATAGGTCATCGCCCGGCCTGTAAATATTTCATCATCGCCGGTAGCGAACCCCGGGTCGTTAACCAGAATCACCACCGTTTTTCCTTCTACATCGATGCCCTCATAGTCATTCCATCCATATTCCGGAGCCACAACCCCGTAGCCTACAAAGACCATTTCGCTGCCATCGATATCTATTCTATCCTCAAGCCTGTAGCTGCCTATAATCATATCGTCCAGATAGTCGAACGACAGAGAGAACCCACTGCCATCTATCCTCAGAGGTGAGAAGTCAGACCCATCAACCTCAACCAGCGGAACAGCCTGAAGAAAAGAGTCGCCATTACCCGGTTTAAGACCAATTTCGGTAAATCGCTCCCTGATATAATCTCTCGCCCTTATGCCACCCGGAGTTGCCGGGGCACGCCCCTCAAACTCATCGGAAGAGAGTATTTCAATATCTCTCTCTACTGAATCGCTAAATGGCTCAACCTCAACCTTGGGCGACCCGCAAGACGACATCATCGCCGACAGCGCAAACACCACCAGCATCAAAGAGATTGACTCTGATAAATTAATAATCTTTTTTCCCATAACCTGAATATTTTTCAGGAAGAGAGACATAACCCCAAAGGGATAACATCTCACCCCCTCCTTATTAATAACCACCACAAATATAGTTAAAATGGGGTTATCGGGGGGTCAGGGAAGAGGCATTGCTGCCGACATGCCCGGTGCCGCAAGCCGGAGATCTTCTGCTAAGCCCTCTCTACAGGAGCCGCCACTATTCCGGCCGGACCCTGATAGGTTGCACTTCCGAATGCCAGTACAGGATAAAAGATAAACGATAGGAATATAAGGCCGAGCGTAAAGCCTACATCCTTGCCAAAGCTTTTGGAGAGCAGATTTGTAGCCCAAATCATAAAGACAAAGTTCACACCGGGAATAATAAACATCAATATCCACCACATGGGTTTACCAATAATTTCAAGCATCAGAATGAGGTTATAGATAGGAATCAGTATTCCCCATCCCGGTTTTCCCGCTTTGGTAAAGATCTTCCACCCTGCTACAATCATCAACACAGCGATAGCCCAGAAGAAAAGAGGCAAAAAAATCCAAAAATATTCCATAGCAATAGTATAATTAGTAAACCCTACTCATATAGCTTTTCGGTTCCGCTCTGCCCTCATCTGCCGCATTAATCAGAAACGGCACAAAAGCAGATACCAAATATATGAAGCCGGAAGATAATTCACAACAGTTCTACAACATGTAACAGAAATTTTACAAAGAGCCGCAGGCGGGGAAGTCAGAGTTAACAGAGGAACTTACGCCCCGGGAGGCATCAAAGAGGTTCCAGGCGACGAAAAAGAGTGAGGCCACGGCAATAACAGGTATAAAGAGATATCTCACCTCTGCGGGCACGGGCAGTATCTCAAACTCAGGCAGCCTGACAAACAAGCCCAGTACTGTAAGCAGAACCGATGCGGCTATCAGAATCGGAGGCCACCTTCTCTCAGGCACCCGGTTACGCTTAGAAGCGATCTCCTCGACAGATTCCATCACCCTGTCGGTAAATCCGGGGGACGGACTATCAGCAGTCTCACCTATCAGCTTTTTTATCTCGCTCTCATTCATCTGTTTGTACTGTTACAGGTTTACTTAAAATGCGCTATTCAATATAGTGAGGTACGCTGCCATACCGCTTCATCACTTTTGCACGGAAGCTCTCCCGTGCCCTGTGCAGGGCAATCTTCACCTTGGCTACGCTGAAACCGGTTATCTCCCTTATCTCCGACACATTCATCTCTGCCAGGTAGTATAGTCGCAGCATCAGAGCCTCCTGCTCCTTCATACTGCCGAGAATCCCATCTATTATCACCCTCCTCTCCGATACCAACATCTCAGAGAGAGGTGTTCCGTCTGCGGGTCCGTTTAATAAGGAGTGGTCATCCTCCTGTCGACCGGTTGCAGCACTCCTCCCCTTCGACTTTATATGGTTCATACAGCCGTTGTAGACGATCCTGTAGAGCCAGACACCGAATGAGGAGTCCTGCCTGAATCTGCTGAGTCCCCTGAAGGCCTTCACAAACGAATCCTGCAGCAGATCCTCGGCATCGTGATCGTTGCGCAGCAGGGAGCATGCCAGGGAGTAGGAGACATCCTTATACCTCTCTACCAAATGAGAGAAGAGTGCCGTCTCCCCCTCCCTGATCCGTCCTATTATCTCAGAATCGCTATCTCTCAGTCCTGTCATCAAGTCGTCTGCGAACAAAAAAGGCTACTATCATACCTGCTGCTGAAAAAAGAAAAATCAGTGCAGCCGCAGTCATAGGTGCCATCTCAAAACTATCCTGAAGCATCATCACGAAAGAGCCCGCAAGCATGCCTACCCCAAATCCCAAAATCGTAATTCCCACTTCAAGAAGAGGAAACCTGGATTTGGGAAACTCTACTGTGTCCCCCTTTTCTATTATGCTTTTCTTAAGTTTATACCTGAATCTCGCGGTAAAATAGACAATAAGGAGCACTAATGCAAAAAAGGAGATTGGTATCAATGCCTCGAAAATAGTTGCTAACTCATCCATCGTTCTGTTGTTTATGATTAATAAAACTTTTACTGTTCTTGCCTATTAGACAGTGATGGTTTGTGATCGGTTACAAAAAAGTTTTCAGGAATATTGTATATTACATGTTGATTTTCGTTGCCGGTTTTGAGAAGACAACAAGAGTATCATGCAGCTAATAGCTGCTTATCCGTAGTTTAACCAAACCAAGCAATCATGAAGCCTGATAACAGAAATAAGAAAAGGAGCGTGAAGCGGTTCATGAAACCGTTTCACGGATTAGCCATGCTGTTAGCAATAACGGCACTGATGCTTAGCGGTTACAATGGCAGTACCGAAGATCAGGGCAGCAGCGATCTGTGGGAACCTCTTAACAGGTCTAACAGGAGCACGCGCAATGCCGCCAATGTGGCGGCCATTGAGAAGAGGGTTGACGATATAGTGGATGTTTTTCGTAAGGCCCTCCCTTTCAATCCGCCGAAAGGATTTGCAGTAATGCCGCGACTGGAGTATCTCAGGCCCCTCGCCCTGCCGGGTAATTCACATTCACCCGAGCCGGTACACTTCAGGGTGGCGTTCCGTATGCCGCCACAGAGTGTTGATATTGTTGCAGGTGTCAATGTGTGGATTAACGACCCGTACAACCTTCTGGGTGAACCTGTGCTGAAAGATGGTGAGGGCGATCTCTTCCTTCTGCCTCCAGATGTGGGAACCAAATCGGGTCAAAATATAGTAAGCCGAATGGCTCATCCGCCGGGTTATGACAACGAGTATCCCTGTCGCAGCATCTTCCCCCTCTGGTCAGACGACCAGGAGCCCTTCCTGAGAACCGTGGTAAGGCCGACATTCGGGCTGGCGCGGTCTACCGTCACCACGCTATTTACAGCAGGCGACAGGCCATTCTGGAAACCGGTATCGCAGGAGCGGTGGATAAACGCCATGATAGCAGCCGCAGAGAATCTTGTGGGAGAGATTACCGCCGGGGTCGATGCGGCCGATGAGATCAACCTAACCGAAGAGCAGGCAAATCAGTTGAGAGCCTATATTGACAGGTTAAGGCAATCAGCTGAGGAAGAGGCCATCATCACAAGGTATCAGACTCTGATAGCTAGCAGCATGGAGATGTATGAGAGATTCAAAAACTATTCCGCCGAAGCTGCAGAGGCGTACCTGCAAGCAGTCGCTGAATATGAGAAGATGATGGTTTATGAGCTCGAGCGGGCTGTAGAGTGGAGAAAAGAGATCGATGAGATGGAGGCTAAGCTGCTCGCAGCCCTTACACAGCGAGAAGATGTGATGCAGCAGATGAGAGGGGCAATCGAGAGCGGCAATTGGGACAGACTTGATGAATTGGCTGACGAACACGATCTTGACAACCTGCGCCTCATTGCCGATGCGGGCAGGGCAATCGGTAAACTGCGAGCCGAGCTGTCAGCACTGTCGCCTGCAGAACGGAGGGCGCCGGCATATGGCTTCCTGCAACCAGATCACCATCCGCTTGGCACACACAGGCAGGTGGTAGCGATGGTGTTTGAGGCAGAGAGGGCTTCGGGGCTGGTGCCGGCTACCGCTGAGGGAGCAAGAGCGATAGTAGCTATCGACCATGAGTTTTTCAACTTTTCCGACGACGGAGCACCAATCAGAATGATGGCAGTTGAGTACTGGGGCAGCAACACGCTTATGTATGACAACAACCGTCGAAATCTCCTGGATGATATTTGGGCTAATCTCGACTGGAGGGCATTAAGGGGGATGGTAAGGTAGTTTCCCGGGAACCGGGAATTGGTTCTTTACCTGTTTATGGCTTGAGCCAAGGTGGTTATTTATAACTTTTTTGACGGGTCAAAAGCTCTCTTCTACTTTTGGGCTTGACCCAAAATGCTGATTTCTAACTTTTTTGACGGGCCAAAGGTCTCTCTTCTACTTTTTTTGCTTGGACCAAAAAAAGGTGACCAACCGAGGTCGGCGAAGCCGGGCGAGCTCGCGACCGAATGGGAGCAAAAAAAGTCAAGGCTAAAGCGGTTTCGGGGAGTCTTCACTGCGGGCAGCACACCGCGTTATAACTCGGTCTGCTGCGCAGCCCTCAAACAGTAACGCTAACCGTATATCATATTTGCATCATACTTCTATTGCTGCCCTCCGATCAGACTCTTACCCCGAACCCGCTTAAGGCCAAATATAATCGACTCGCTGATTACGCAGGACTACTAATGAGATAGATCTGTCTTACATGCTCTCAACACAACCCGTAATAATAAAAGCTGCCCGTAATGCATGATAACTACACATTCCGTGCTGGGGGTACGCTCCCTTTTTTTCCCGAAACATCTTAAAGCTTTTTTTTTAGTGCCAGCGACAGCGAGCGCAGGCGGCACCAGCCGCCTTTTTTTACTGAACACTGATTACTGAACACCTTGGCGAACAAAGTGAGCCATCGGGCGTCAGCCCGCACTACATGACACTTAATCGCCTCTCTGCTGCTATGTAGCCGAATGAGAAGGGACTGCCTTCGGCAATGAGCCTGTTGAGTAGTTCTGTTGCTCTCTCTCTGTTTCCGTTATAGTAGTGCCAGTTGGCCACTCCGTAGAGTACCGCATCGCCTGGTGTTCCTTCGAGAAGGTCTTCTTCGCTGAGCTCGCCCTTATAGAAGAGGCAGAGGCGGTGGTAGTCGTGGTTCTCGATGATAGTCATATCGCTGCTTATCCTGCCAAGTGCCGCTGCGGCCTGTTCCTCTTCGCCCAGTAGCCTGTGACTCATGTATATCCAGTGGGTTAGGGAGACCAGGTTGTCATCATGCTGTGCCAGTTCGGCGCGGCGGGTGTAGGCCTCGATGCAATTCCTGTAGTCGCCCTGCAGGTAGTGGGCGAGGCCCAGGTGATACCAGATATTGCCCTGCAGGGTGGTGAGTGGTATATTGAGTGGATTGGGGCGGCCATCGGGCTCGGTGATATCGGGTTGGCCCTCAGTCAGCAGAACGCCCATTTCGAAGTCGTAGATGGCGCGGCTGAACTCCCTGATGCTAATAAAGCGATGCCCCCTGTGGCGGAAGAGCTCGGCGTTGGCGGGGAACTGTAGCAGGGCGTCGGAGTAGAGCTCTATGGCTTCACGGTGCCTGCCGGCATAACCGAGATGCCGGCCCGCCCAAACATGAAATGAGACATTCTCTCTGTCGCTTTCCAGATCGTCTATGGCGCTTGAAATATCCTCTAAAACCCGGGGTGAGGCCTCCGGCGTTGGTATCAGATTGCCGGTCAGAGCCCTTGCCTGGTAACCATCCTCAATTTCAGGGAGATCCAGCATAGGATAGTTGGCAAAATTCATATGGAGTATTCGGTAGCGGCCATCGACAGGTGTGTAGACAATGGTGACCGGACCCTGCTGCACCTCGCCATTGGGGCGACTGAAGAACCAGATGGCCGTTACCACCTTATTTTCGCGGCTGCCTGTTATCAGCACCTCTTCGAGCCAGAGGCGACTCTGGGCACTCCTGCCTCCGGGCACAAAATCGAAACCCTCGTGATGGCTCACCACCTCGTCGAAGCCGGTTATAACCCCCTCCTTCTCTGAAGAGAAGTAGGTGAGCTGATCGCTATTGAGGAATAGTTCGTTTACCATGTTGAGATCGTAGCTGTTCCACATGGCAACCCAGCGATCTATCTCGCGCGGCAGGTCATCACTGACCGAATCTCTGCATGAGACAAAAGTGAGCATTAATGCAAGGAGTATTGCTACTGTAAAACTGTGGCTGTGACTGGTTAGTTGCTGCATAATTGGCTGTAGTTTGGTTTTATCGCAAAGTATTAAAAAAAACAGATACCTCTGTCAGCCGGAAAGAAAAAGAGATTATTGCAATTGTATCTGCATCTGCAAACTGCCAGGGTAGTGCGCCACAGCACTGCAGTAATGTATGAAGAGTACTGTATCGGGCTGCACGAATGGGTATCTTTTACCTGCAGGGAACCAGACCGGGATATTACTCTCTACAGAACCACTCTGCTATCAGCTTCGCAGATATGAGGCGCCGTTAATATCGATAATGCCTCCTGTCATATACTCCGTTCCTTCTGAGGCGAAGATGGCAACGGCTCTGGCTACCTCGTCAGGCTGTGCTACACGGTTCAGAGGGCTCTGCGCGCGGATGCCATCGCCGGCCGGACCACCGAGAACATCGGCTGCCATATCGGTCTCGACAAAACCGGGAGCTACTACCCCCACAGTGATGTTATATGGTGCCAGATATTGAGCCATCGACTGACTCATGGCATTTAGCCCTGCCTTGCTGGCTCCGTAGGCGGGGTGATTTGGCTCTCCCCTGAAGGCGCCACGCGACGAGACATTGACGATCTTGCCCCCTCTCTTCTTGATCATATGCCTCCCGGCCATATAACAGACATTGGCAGCGCCGGTAAGATTGGCAGCTATGGTGTCGTTCCAGCGGGTCTGCCACTCACGGTAATCGACCTCTGCTATCTTATGCTCAGTAAATATTGCCGCATTGTTAACCACTATATCTATGCGACAGTAAATGGAGGTCAGCTCAGCAAAGAGTTCCTCTATAGCATCAGCATCGGCCACATCGAGCTGAAAGGCCCGGTGATCGTTCCTGTCGCCAAGCTCACTAAGTGTACGGGTGGCTTCGTCGATGTTCGATCTGTAGGTAATTATAACCGTAGCACCATGCTCAGCAAAAAGCAGGGCACATGCTTTGCCGATACCCCTCGAACCACCGGTAATAAGTACCTTTTTCCCGGAAAAATTAAAGTTCATATGAGTGTTTTTTTATGGAGGGCTAAAATAGAGATTTTGGTTTGACCCAAAGTATTATCTCACTTTTTTTTGCATGGACAAAAAGTGGGTTTCCACCTTTTTTGCATGGACCAAAAGTTTTTTCTTGTTCTTTTGGCCTTGTCCCAAATTTTGGCTTTCTACCTTTGCTTGACCAAAAGTTTTTTCTCTCAACTTTTGGCTTGACCCAAATTTTGGCTTTCTACCTTTGCTTGACCAACAGCAGGCTTCCACCTTTTTTGCTTGACCAAAAAAGGTGGCCAACCGAGGTCGGCGAAGCCGGGTGAGCTCGCGACCGGACGGGAGCAACAAACTCAAGGCCTGCAGTGAGTTTGGGGATCGGTTTTATAGTGAAGCCGTCCGCGTCGGAACTCGCGTGCTTGGCACGCTCAAACAGCCGACGCTTTAACAGCTGCAATTTGTAACTGCCCGTATTATGCTTCACTATTGCAACCGCTCTTTTTCCCAAACTCACTGAGGGCCAATTTTAAGCGACTCGCTGATTACACAAGACTGCTAATGAGATAGAGCTGTCTTACATGCTCGTAGCACAACCCGTAATAAGAGAAGCGGCACATTATACATGATCACAACACAACCCGTACTGGGGGCTAGCGCACATTTTTCCCGAAACATCTTAAAGCTTTTTTTGAGTGCGAGCGTTAGCGAGCACTTCTCTCCGCTCTCCGCTCTCCGCTCTCCGCTCTCCGCTCTCCGCTCTCCGCTTTACGCTGCGCGCTGCTCCAGCAGCGAGCCACTATGCCCTTTGCCTGCGAGCGCAGCTCGTCCTTTTGTCTTTTATCTTTAGTTCTCAACTCCCGTAACAATATGAAACACCTTGGTCATATCGGCATTAAAGAATGGTTCTCCGACCATTTTTATGCGGTTATCCCTGTCTATAAGAAGGGAGCGGTCAAGTACTGCCCTTGGAATGTTAGAGTTGGCGCGATAAAACTCGTTGCGCTGATCAATAAAGTAGTAGTACCTCTCCTCAATACTCTGATAGACGGGGGTATTTCGTGTGAAGCTGGCATAATCGCGGGCATTGATAACAAACAGTACGGTATAGTCATCTGCCTTTGTTATCTGTTCCATACGCTGGTGCCAGTTGATAAACTTGGGATAACAGGGTGCACCGCCATCCTGAAGGTAGACTATTGAGACATTACGGTATTTCTTGCGGAAGTCGCTCCATGGTAGATGAGAGTCTTCTCGGCTTACTGCGCTTATCATCCCGACATTAACAGTGCCTTAAGAACCTCCAGCGGATTCTGGTTACTGTTAGGGATGTTATTGCAGGCTATGTATGGTAAGCATTAGAAAGACCAACAGTTCAAATTGCATCCTTACAGATTTGGTGCGGCTTAGCATCATTTTTTTCATTCCTTAAAATTTACGATTGTGGCTTAGGTATTGGTTTAGCCCCCTATTAATCGGACAATCGTATAGAAGGTTTACAAATATATCAAAATTATAAAGAACTTTGCATCGGCAAGAAACGACCGAGGGTGATTTTTATACCGATGGTTGTAGAAATGATACGGCGCCGTTCATTTCCTTTTTTTTCTCATCCTCAACCCCATTGAGGGGTTTCGGCTGAGGGCAAGAAACTTCTCTCAGGTTCATTTTACCCGATAGTTGGTAATAAGGTACCAGTAATCTGAATTTCGTTTCTCTCTTTTTATGGTTGATTTATGCGCTTACAATTCCTTCCTCCCAGCATTGCCAGAAGACCATTGGAGGGAGATTGAGAGTTGAGCCATGGAGCCTATGGTTATTGTACTTTTCATAAAACAACACCAGACACTCCTCCAGATCCTGGAGATACCAGAAAGAGTACCTCTTGAGTTTTCTTGAGAGTATTGCGTGAAAGCTTTCTATGTGTCCGTTTTCCTGAGGCGTATATGGGTGAGTGAATACCTGACATATGTGATTGTCTTTAAAGAACTTTTGCACAGATGCTGCTATAAATCGGCTGTCGTTATCATTACGAATTTCCAAGATGATATTTCGTTTTATGCAGTCATAAGGTTGAAGATGATTCTCGATAATCTCACACCAAAGTTCCTTTACCGTATGTTGCTTAATGCTACAGGCTGTTTTTCTGCCCAATACAACACGAGTAAAGGTGTCAATTACGGTAAGGATAAAAGCATGCCTACGTTGTTGTTCAATCCAGACAAACTTAATATCCATTTCAAGCACCTCAAGGGGACCTGAAGGCAGAACCTTACGATACCTTGCAAATTCTCTGGCCGGTTTCTGCCACTTGTCTTTCAGCATGAGGGACTTTTTCATTAAACGGTATACTTTTTTGTGGTTGATAAGATAACCCAGCAACAACAATGCGAAGGTCATTTTGCGATACCCGTAATCAGTATCAGGATCCTGGTGAATCTGCTTGATTTCATCGATGACAACCTCATCCTCCACACGCTCTACATCTCTGCCTTCCTCGTCTATCTTAAGAGTCTGGGAGGTTGGCTTCCTGCCTCTTTTACCCTTTGAAGGCTTATGATAGTATTGATGCTTACTTATACCAACTATAGATAGCGCTTTATCACGCTTAAGGCCTTGGAAAACATAGCGGGCTACAGTCTCTTTTTTTTCTCCAAGGCCCATTTCTTTTTTAGCAGATCCCCCTTGAGTTTATTCTCAAGCTCCTTCTCTGCAAGAAGTTGTTTAAGGTTAACATTCTCCTTCTCCAACTCACGAATGCGCTTAAGATGCTGTGGGGTCATGCCGTGATGGAAGCCCTCTTCACCCATAAGTTCGTATTTCCTCTTCCATGAATAATATGAAGCAGGATAGATGCCATGTCTTTCAAGTGTAGGCCCAACACCTTGCTCAGAAGCCTCCTTAATAATCTGAAGCTTCTCCTCTTTTGTGAACTTTCTTTTCATCATCGCAAATTACAGTTTTTAATCTATAATCCTGTCCGATGATTTAAGGGGCTAATCCACGGACAATCATATAGGAGGGTTACAACCAGATCAAAAATATCAAATCTTTTGTAATTAACTATATCTGTGTAAAGAGGTTTTGAGTTCTTAATCTGAAGTAGAAGGATCAGATTCTCCTTCGGTTGGGAGCAAACTTTGCTGTCTGTTTCTCGTTTTGGTGGCTAACTTCGCCCGCCGGTCGGCAGCTGGGTTACGCTTTTTACGCATTGGGCATAGAGCATCTCCGCTCTCCGCTGCGAGCTGCGCCAGCAGCGAGCCCATGCCCCATGCCCTATGCGTGCGAACGCAGTGAGCACTATGGCGAGCAAAGCGAGCCATCACGCGTCAGCCCGAGAAGCGAGCACCCTCCGGTGGAAGCAGATCGGCTGCTATTATTGCTACATCATCGAACATGGATGGGTTATTGTCTGGAATGCCCAGGTCTTCGATAAGTGCGACCAGGTTGTCCTCGATGGTGAGGCGGTTGTTGATATGCTCTATAATGGGGCCTGTCTCTATGTCTTTGCCTTCACTGTCTTTTAACTCTGAGAGGCCGTCGGTGTAACAGACAATCTTGGTGCGGTTCGATATTCTTATCTTTTGACAGTTTACAAAGGGGATCTCATCGAGCATTCCAACTCCTACACATGATGCGGTCAGATGCAGTATGTTTCCCGATGCTGTATCCAATAGCACCGGAGGGTTGTGGGCGGCGTTCACATACTCCAGCTCACCGGTGCGGCTGTTGTAGCGGGCAACGAAAACGGTTATGAACTTCTCTCCTGCGGCATTGACAACCACTATTTCGTTGAGTTTCCTGATTAGCGTCTCCAGATCAATGTCGCCGGTGAAAAGCGCCCTGAAGGCTGCCTGAAAGTTCGACATCAGCATGGCGGCAGAGAGTCCCTTGCCGGAGACATCACCAATACAGAAACCGGTTACATCGTCAGATAATTTTATGCAGTCGTAATAGTCACCACCTACTTCGAAATGGGGATGGTAGTAGCCGGTAACCGTTATTGCCTCATTTACCGGCAGGCTTCTGTTGTCCGGTATTAACATCATCTGCATTCTGGCAGCCAGCTCCAACTCCTTTTTGATTGCCTCCTGCCGCAGGCTCTCGGCGAACAGCCTTATATTCTCTATGGCAACGATTATGATGCTTGAGATTGTCTGAATAAAATGGAGATGCTTGATTACCGGACTAACACCCTCGCCCTCTTCATCTATGTCACCTATCAATATGTAGGCAAGGGGCTGGTTGTTGTTGAATACAGGTATAATGATATCTACACCTTCGTAGATGTTGTGGTCTGCCCTGAACAGGATATCGGAGTGCATAAGAAGATCTTTCTCAACATCAACTGCATTCGCGGTGGCCTCAGGGAAACCTGCGTTGAGAATTATCTCCCACCTGTCAGAGAATTTAGATATCAATATCTTACCTATTCGGAGATCCTGGCGTAATATGGCAGTATAACGGTCAAGCAGTTCGTTAACCGGTAAATTGGCGTTGATGGCAAGGGTTATATCAAGAAGGGCGTCGAGTTTGAACTTCGACATCCTCAGCCTCTCTTTTGACTTTCTGGTTACCTGTGCCATACTTACCCCCTCTGCTCTCTTAAGGCATTATCTGTTGCTTCTGATCTGACATTGCCATACCAGACAGCTACCTGCTTAATGCTGCCGGTAAATATTTGACACTCTACCCTTTTACCCTTTCAGAGTAGGAGTTGTCGCGGGTATCTACCTTTATCTTGTCTCCCTCATTTATGAAGAGAGGTACCATGATGGTCGCTCCTGTCTCTACGGTCACCGGCTTTAGTGTGTTGGTCGCCGTGTCGCCTTTAACTCCCGGCTCTGCATAGGTTACCTCAAGAACCACAAATGGTGGCATATCGACAGTCAGAATGTTCTCGGTATCTGCATGCACAACTATCTCTACATTCATACCCTCTTTGATGAGGTCGGTGTTGTCAAGCATAGATTCGGGTACCGATATCTGCTCAAATGTCTCATTGTGCATGAAGTGATAACCCATATCGTCGCGGTAGAGAAACTGATGTGGGCGGCGCTCTACCCGCGCCACATTAACCTTAACCCCTGCGTTGAAGGTGTTCTCTATAACCTTGCCGGAGGTGAGACTCTTCAGCTTGGTGCGGACAAAAGCAGGGCCCTTGCCCGGTTTTACATGGAGAAACTGTACTATCTGGTAAAGATCGTTGTTGTGCTCAAGTACCAGCCCGTTACGGAAATCAGATGTGGTTGCCATAAATCTCTCTTTACTACTTTTCTTTTCTATCTTATCTGAAGCGGATAGGCCAACCCTTCATAACCGGTAAGATTGACCGTAAACGACCCTGCAAATATATCAAAACGAATCAGAACAGGTAAATAATTTCTGTCTGCTGAAAACCATACAGAGATGTCTTCCTCTGTCTTAAACAGCCTGCCTACCTCTGTGACGGGATGAAACCGGTGGGCCTTTATCCTGCCAACTCTGGTGCGGACCTCCTCTAACCCGATATAACGGAGCTGTATTGGATAGAACTCATCGGTAAACCATGTGTTTATGGTTATTACCTGACCCGGCTGAAAGGTGAAGGCGTATGGCATATAACGCTTCCTGAACAAGTAGAGACAACTCAATATATCATGTATGCCCTTTTCGGTTATGTGCTCACCGCTAAGATCACTTTTTACGATGGTAGAGTCTTCTCTGCTGGTTCTGTCAAAATGTACCTCATTGTACCTTTCGTAACTCCCCTCTTTGACATCTCTGATGGAGATAAGGGGCAACTCATTGGCCGGATCTATATAGCTCCTGTATACATTTCTTACCCTAAAGAGGACATCTGCAACACCGGTTGTGCGGGCGGTAATTGTTGACCTCCACACCTCGCGACCCTCATGCTGGTGGTTCTGAAGCTCAAAGGTGGCCACTCCGGCATTGATTATGCCGTAATGAAGCCTGTACTCTGCTCTCTCACCCGGCTTGTAGGGGGTGAATTGTGCCGATACCAACCAGCCGCTTACTATAAAGAACAGTACCGCTATAACCCTTTTTCCTCTCATTGCCTTCTCTTTTTACCAATTTACTCTTCCCTTTGAAAAAAGCGTGCCAACTGTTGTCAGGGTAATGATTTTTTTGGCCTGGTTGCCATAAACTCTTTAAGGTAGAGAGGCTGAAAGTAGGCGACATCTTCAAACCTCTTCTCAGAACAGGCTTTAATGGCAGGCTCTCTCATGGCTGCGGCACTACAGCCGATTCTCTCTTCCGGGAAAATTGCCCCTGGCCGGGTTATCACACTCCTGCACTTCTCTGCGCCGCTTCCGAAAAAGAGCACCTCTCCCTTCTCCAGCAGATTGCTGAATGACTCTTCATCTATTATGGTGGCAGATACAGGAGAGACTATAGTTCCATCAGCAGCTATTACCGAACAGTAAACCTCCATTCTCCTTGCATCTGTCATGGGTACAAATAGCCTGTCGCTCCCCGGTTCCACCATTGACGGATAGCTGGCAACCATGTTATGCCACAGTGCCAGCATTGTGTCGACCGCAATAAGTGGTATGCCGGAACCGTAAGCTATCCCTTTTGCAAGTGAGGTGCCTATGCGCAGGCCGGTGTAGGATCCGGGCCCCGCGCTGATGGCTACCGCGTCCAGATCTTTGCTGCCTATGCCGGTTTCATTGAACAGTTCGTTGATGTATGGTGCCAGCAGCCTGGAGTGTTCGCGATCTTCACCGCTCTCCCTTATAGCCATAACACCATGCTCTGTTACTATTGCCGCAGAACAGATGTCACTTGTTGTCTCAATGCAGAGTATCATCATCTCCCTGTTGTGTTTGCTTTCCTGTTTAACAATAAAAAGTTGTGCCGGTTCACCGATTCAGAGCTCTATGGGAATGCCCCTGTAATGGTCCAGTACCTTGGTTTTGAAGATATACTCATACCTGGCCTGCAGAAGCTCTGACTCTCTTTTGAGTAACTCGGTCTTGGACCTGTTGTAGTCTAACATTGTAACGGCGCCAACCCCCAGCCGCTCTTCTGCATAATGCAAGGCTTTCTGTGCAGCCTCAACAGCTTTAAGGCCTGCGTTGTAGCGATTCAGGGCGGCTCTAGCAGCGGCGCTTACCTGTTGCAACTCTTTGTAAAGCTCTTTTCTGGCTGCCTCCAATTCATACTCACTGCTTTGCAACATTATCTGCCGGTTGTTGATCTCTGTTCTGGTACGCCACCCGTTAAGTACCGGCAGCGACAGGGTGAACCCCAGCCCGTAGTTGATGTTGTCACTCAGCTGATCGGCAAAGGGGTACTCTCCATATTGCGGCCCGGTGATGGGGTCTGTGCCAAGGGGCATCAACCTTGCATCGGAATATCCGGTGCTGAAGGCGGTTCTCAGTGTCAGACTCGGGTGCCTCGCTCCCCTGGCTATTTTGAGGTCACTCCCGGCGATATTCACTCTGGCTTCGGCTGCAAGTATTGAGGGCTGCGTTGCAAGGGCGGTGTGGTAGAGATCGTCAAAGCCACCTGTTTCGGAGGGGGGCGGCATTGATCTGCCTTCAGGAGGTGCTATTTCAAATCCGTCGGGCGAGTCGAGCTCCATCATCTGAGTAAGGGTCAGTATAGAGAGGTCGAGCCTGCTCTTCAGATTAGTGAGATGTAGCTGCTCTGCGGCCGCCTGCGCCTCTATCTCCAGCAAAGCGCCATGTGCTAGAGTGCCCGCATCAACAAGCCGCGAGGCTCTTTCTACCTGCTGAGCAGTCATCTCTATCTGATTCCCGGTAATGGCTATAAGCTCTCTGGTAAGTACTATTTCGAGATATGCCATGGTTACAGAGAGCACAATGCTCTCCTTTATCTGTTTGAGATCGTACCGGGATGCTGTAAGTTGATGCCCGCTGCGCACTATATTGTTGCTGATCTGCATGCCTCCGTATAATGTCAGCGAGCTTCCGGCATGAAACCTGTTGGAGCGTACCGTCTGCTGCTCGATGAACTCATATGTGGTCTCGTCCAGAACCCTGCCGAATGAGTAGTTGTGAGAGGCTCTCCCCTCAAGGGTAGGCAGGCGGCTCATGCGCGACATGATGAGCAGGTTCTCGTAATAGTCGGCACGGAGAGCCTGATGCCTGATATCTATATTGTTCTCTATGGCATGTGAAATGCACTCACTGAGCGTCCAGACACGGGGCTGAGCCATTGCGCCGAAGGTAACTGAGGTAAATAGAAGAATGGCGAAAGCAGTTCTTGACATGAGAATAACATTAATTTGATGAACCGTTGTTGTCTTTAAATAATCAGTCTACGAAGATAATCGTTTCTTTCTTCTCAATGCCCTGCATGTTGGGCATCCTGCAAAAGAGCAGAGGGAATCCTAAAACCCCCGTGGCTTACCACGAAGAGTGCCATTCAGTTTATACCGCATCATTAAACTATTATCAGGGATAATCTCTATTCTCATTATCGTTTCCTATATTTGTAGTGGAGTAACACTAAAAATATAATATTATGGGTAGCAGTAAGTTAAATCTTGAACCAGGGGTCCTCTACGGAGATGATGTGAAGAGGCTATATAACTATGCCAATAGTAATAACTTCGCCATTCCTGCTGTCAATGTTGTGGGAACCAACTCGATCAATGCTGTTCTTGAGACGGCCAGGGAGATCAATTCTCCGGTCATAATTCAGTTCTCAAGTGGCGGCGCCCACTTTTTCGGCGGCAAGGGGTTGACTTCTGAGGGCCACGAAGGGGCCATAGCAGGCGCTATATCGGGCGCACTGCATGTACATAATGTAGCTGAGTATTACGGTGTTCCGGTAATACTTCATACCGACCATGCCGCACGAAAGCTGATGCCATGGATCGACGCGCTTCTGGATGCCGGCGAGGAGTTTTACGAGTCGAACGGTAAACCGCTTTTCAGCTCTCATATGCTTGATCTTTCGGAGGAACCGCTAGAGCAGAATATTTCAACCTGCGCTGAATATCTGGAGAGGATGAAGAAGCTTGAGATGTCGCTCGAGATAGAGCTTGGTGTTACAGGCGGAGAGGAGGATGGTGTCGATAATACCGGGATAGACAGCTCAAAGCTCTATACACAGCCGGTGGAGGTAGCCTACGCCTACGAAAAGCTCATGGCTGTCAGTGATGCTTTTACCATAGCGGCCTCTTTCGGAAATGTTCATGGGGTATATAAGCCCGGTAATGTAACACTGAAACCGGAGATACTTAAGAACTCACAGAGCCATATTGTTGAGAAGTACGGCACCGGTAACAATCCTGTTAACTTCGTTTTCCATGGTGGCTCCGGATCGGAGAAACATCTTATCAAGGAGGCCATTGGATATGGGGTAATCAAGATGAATATAGATACCGATATGCAGTGGGCGTTCCTCTCAGGTGTTCGTGACTATATTGGCGAAAAGAGTGAGTACCTGCAGTCGCAGATTGGAAATCCGGAGGGCGAAGAGAAGCCCAACAAGAAATATTACGACCCCAGGGTGTGGCTCAGAAAGGGTGAGGAGGCCTTCATTGAGCGCCTTAAGGAGGCTTTTGCCGATCTTGACGCCCTGAACAGGAATTAAGTTATTAACAGTTAAGGCTCAGTGTGTCAGCGGCTAACGCGCTCGCTGCCCTTTTCCTGTTAACAAAAGGCTCGCCCCGACAATCGTACCAGAGAGTATCTCTGCTTACTTTGCACCGATCTGGTTTGTAAAACTGAATTGGTGAGTCGTAAAGGAATAAAAGAGTGCGGAATGCGCAGGAGCAACAGGCTTACCCTTATGCTTAATAACAGGGAGATGCGGGCTCTTGCGGTATACTGTTCTCGCTTCCGGGTACGCAACAGGTCGGGGTTCATCCGTGAAACAGTTATTAAGGAGATTATCAGGCGTTTTTCCGACGACCTTCCGTCGCTGTGGGAGGAGAGCCCGGATCTGTTTAACCAGAGGGGAAGTGTTGATGAACAGAGAGGTAGGTAGAATAAAGTGGCCGCATCTGCGTTATACTCCCTGTTGTTAGCTGCTGAGAAGGTCTGACATGAATCGTAAGGAGATCTATATAAGAGCCACCAGGTCTACTCCGGGTGTTGTTTTTTCTGACGGGCGATTCCTTATATGTGGTCGTTCAATACCTGAAAAGCCTGCCGCTTTTTACCGTTTGCTTTATGACTGGATGCTGGTACGGGTTAAAAGGGCAGAGGGGACCCCGGTTATTGAACTCGGCTTTGAGTATATAAACAGTGCTTCGGCAAAGTGGGTTTTCCTGATTTTACGCGATCTTGCCTTTGCCGGAATCAGCTACAGGGTCATATGGTACTATGAGACGGGCGATGACGATATGCTCGAGCTGGGCTATATGTTCAAAACTCTTCTGTGCTGTCCCTTAGCCACCGTTGAGGTAGAGAATATCCCTGTGACACATCAGATGTGATCTTATTTTGCTACATTCCGAAAAGTGTTTATTTTTGTCGCATAGGGAGTTGATCTCTTGCGGAGTTCTTTCAACAGTGGCCCGTGGTGTAATTGGCAACACATCTGGTTTTGGTTCAGAAGAGTCCAGGTTCGAGCCCTGGCGGGTCAACAGGGTTGCTGCGTTGCCCCTACAGCGCAGTGTAGTGCTCAAAATCTTGCGCCGAGGCGCAGGGAAAGGGAAATAGGACAAGTGCGAAAGGTTCGGGACAACTAAAAGTGCCGAACCTTTTTTTTATGCCGGGGTCTTCTTCCCTTTTATCACCTTAACATGAGCGTTTGGGTTTATGGCCGGGTGCTGATAACCCTCCGGTTCGGAAAAAAATTGTACATTTAGCGGTGATTTGTGGCGTAAGGGATTAGCAATTCGGGGGGTATTGTCACAGAATAGATGTAATAATTACAAACCATATAAATTCATATACTATGAAGAGAATAGTTCTATTACCGCTATTAATAATAGCACTCATTACCGCATGCGGACCACGGGAGTATGCCGATGTGATCTTTACCAACGCCGTTTTTTACACAATGGACGAGAGTAACCCCACAGCAGAGGCCGTAGCCATAAAGGGCGACAGGTTTATGTTTGTCGGCTCTTCAAATGCGGCTGAAAGGCTGGCAGGTGATGATACCGATATTATCGACCTGAATGGCAAAACTGTTGTGCCCGGGCTCACAGAGAGCCATATTCACTTTGGCAATGTTGGAACCACCATCCTTACAGCCCCGTTGAATGTTTACTGGCTGCCTATGGATGAGCTTCAGGAAGCGCTCAGAGGGGCAGTGGCAGAAGCCGAGCCCGGAGAGTGGATAGTGGCACGGGGATATAATGATGCCATATGGGACGAGCCGGCGCACAGACGGTTTCTGGATGCTGTTGCCCCTGATAATCCTGTTAGCCTCAGACGCTATTGCGGCCATGCTACTTTTGTAAACAGTAAGGCACTGGAGATAGCGGGCGTGACACGGAACACTCCCGATCCCGATGCGGGAACCATAGTACGCGATCCCCTTGGTGAGGCCACAGGAGTGCTGGTATCTGCCGCCGGATCAATTGTGAACCGTCATATACCGCCTGCTCCCAGATTGTCGGAAGATGAGCTGTTAGAGGCATATAAGCTGGGAAGTGATGCCATGCTGGCAGCAGGTATTACAACTGTGCATGATGCAACCGGTACAACGCAACGGAGTACGGCGAGGCGTAAACAGGCTTATGAACAGGGTTTTCTCGATGTTCGTATTATGGATGCCGTTCTCTACGAGACGGCTATGGAGATGGGAGAGCCTCTGGTTGGCCTCTTCGATGACCGCTACACCGTACGCTGGGTTAAGATGTTTGTTGATGGCTCGCTTGGAGGCAGGGGAGCCGCTCTGCTTGAGCCTTATGATGATATGCCCGGAGAGATGGGCGCACTGAGAGCATTGGGCCAGGATGAAGAGCGTTATGCCCGCAGGGTTGCGAACCTGCTTGAGATAGGGTTCTCTGTCCGTACACACTCTATTGGAGACAGGGGTAACAGAGTTACTCTGAATGCTTTCGAGAGTGCCATGGAGATGGCAGGCAAGAGTGGCGAAGAGGCCCGTCTGGTAGTTGAACATGCGCAGGTGCTGCACCCCGATGATATACCACGCTTCGGACGCTCTGGCATTATCGCCTCTATGCAGGGGGTGCACGCTACAGAAGATATGATCTATGTAGATGAGAGGATCGGTAGCGAGAGAGCAGAAGGTGCATATGCGTGGAGATCTATTATCGAAGGCGGTGGAATTATTTCTGGCGGATCAGACTATGGTGTGTCTCCATATGAGCCATTCTACGGAATGCATGCAATGGTTACCCGTCAGGATCGTCAGAACAGTCCCGAAGGTGGCTGGTTCCCGGAGCAGAGGCTTACGCGCAAGGAGGCCCTCAAAACATATACCGTATGGCCGGCCTATCTTGAGTTCTCTGAAGATATCAAGGGGAGGATAAAGAAAGGGATGCTTGCCGATATGGTCATTATTGACAGAGACTACTTTGAGATACCAGCCGAAGAGATACATGAAATTCAGGTTCTGGGTACAGTGCTTGGAGGTGTGCTGGTTTTCTCAGCAAATTAACACCCCCAGGCTATAATATTAATATCCAGTATAATAGAGCCCGGTGCTACAGATGTGGTGCCGGGCTTTTTCGTTAACGCATCCCTGTTCCTAAAAAAACATTTATTGTATCGGGGCTGTTCAGGCATGATTATTGATGCCTTATGGCTGTTTGTACTTGCAGATATTGTGACTGACAAGAAGTATTTAATAACCTAAAAAAACCAATTATGGACAGGAAGCGAATCTATTCACTTTTAATTGCGGTAATGGTAACAAGCTTTGCAGTAATGCTAAGCAGTTGTACCAAAGATGATGATGATGACATTGATCCGGATATTCCCTCGCTTGAAGGTGCATGGACGGCAGTTTATCAACTGCCCTTTGACGGGCCCATGGATGTTGAAGCGGACGGCCTTTATCTGATCTTCGATGACGGTACCATTGAGATAAACTCTTTTTATGGCGCCGATCAGGTGTCGGGTGTCTCCGGAACCTATGAGTTTGATCAGGAGCAGGGTATTGCTGACATTCTCTTTACGAGCATGTGGGTTGACGATGATGGCGAAAAGGGCTGGGTAGATATACCTGAAGAGCACCAGATGCCACAGGCTTCAGAAGTCTCCTTCTCTGTTGATGGCGACATCCTATATTTTACTGAACCGGGACTTGGTACCCAACAGTTTGTACTTCACAGATGCGAGCCAGAGCCAGCCCCCGAGATGGCAGGCGAGTGGGCCTCAGCAGGCATTCTGCTTACAATTGACCAGAATAGCAATGTGGTTGCAGCCTCTTTCGGAGCTGATGAGGCCGGATACATCAGGAAGCTTGATGGCGTAGATGGGAAGGACTATCTGTTGGTTCATCTCACCTCGGTCGATGGAGAGCCACTCAGCGACAAGAAACTTTTCGAGTATGACTTCGATGCCGGTGAGATGGTGCTAACCCTCACTGCAAGAGACTTTACAATGGTTCTGATGCCTCTTGAAGCTGTTGACGCTTCTCTTTTAGACGGAACCTGGATTGGGGTCTTTTCCGAACCGCAGTCATTCTTTGAAGACGATATGGTCGATGCTATGGTATACAGGTTCAACGATGGGGAGTTGAGTCAATACTCTTTTAGAGATAGTGATCAGGTGGCAGGAATGGCTGGCGAATATGTGTTTGAATATCAGGGCATATTCGACTTAAGTGTTTTCGCTGTCTTTATACAGTCTTCCTTTGACTGGCATGTTGACCATTCAGGTATAGCAGAGGTCACTATACCGCTATACCTCGCTCCTGATGCTAACTCATTTACCCTTAAGGAGCCGGGAGGAGGCACAGAGCTTCTGCTTGAGAAGGTGCCCGAGAGCCCTGCTATTCACCTTGAAGGAACCTGGGCTCTTATGGATGGAGAGACGCAGCTGGCATCTTTTATAGTGCAGGATAATGGCCAATTCCAATATATTCAGGATGGCAGCGAGCAGTCAGGACTTCTCTTGCATCTTGAAGGCTATCAGGGCGAAGACTATCTTCTCTCTTCAATCGTTTTCTGTGAGTTCTACTCTGATGGGGCGGTTAACTACTATACCCTGAACAGGTATGAGTTAAATGAAGCCGACGGGGAGCTTACTCTATGGCATGGGGAAGATGTAATGGTCCTTACCCTGCTGGACTAGTGTCATGTCAACGCTACTTTAGCCGGCCCAAGTCTTGTTCTTTTTCCTCATCTCAGCAAAATAAAACCTTTACATAGCTATGGCTATGCGCAGTTTTTCTTTTTTGATCTGAGAAA
>SLNP01000106.1 GCA_007132995.1 Bacteroidales bacterium
GAGGCTGCCAGACTTATGGAGCCTGTTATCTACATCATGGCACTTGGGGGCAAGCGCCTCAGGCCTTTAATGACACTTATGTCGTGCAATATCTTCTCCGATAGCAGTGAAGAGGCCCTTATGCCGGCCATAGCCATTGAACTCTTTCACAACTTCACCCTTGTGCATGATGATATCATGGATAACGCCGATATACGCAGGAACAATCCCACCGTTCATGCTAAATGGAATGTTAATCAGGCTATAATATCCGGTGATGTCATGGTCTTCCTTGCCAACCGGTATATTGCCCAGACTCCAGAGCACTGCTTTCACAAGGTCTTTGCCCTTTATAACAGGACGGCGGCCGAGGTCTGCACCGGACAGCAGATGGATATGGATTTTGAGACCCGTTCGGTTGTAGGGCGTGATGATTACATGAGGATGGTCGAGCTGAAGACCGCGGTTCTGATAGCCGCTTCAATGAAGATAGGTGCTATTATAGGTGGTGCAGCAGATCGTGATTCAAATCTTATGTATGAGTTTGGTCGCAATCTGGGCCTGGCTTTCCAGATTCAGGATGATCTGCTCGATCTCTATTCAGACTCTGCCCTGTTCGGGAAGGCTACCGGCGGTGATATAGTAACAAATAAAAAGACCTTTCTGCTTATCAAGGCCCTTGAACTTGCAAAGGGCGATCTTGCCAAAAGACTGAAAGAGCAGCTTGCCCTTCGTGATTTCGACCCGGCAGAAAAAATCGGTGTAGTCAGGGCCATATATGATGAGCTTGGTGTGAGGGAGATTGCAGAAAATCTCGCCAATGACTATATCAACACCGCTTTTGAGCACTTCTCGGGGGTCTCTGCCGGAAGTGAACGGAAGCAACATCTGTTTGATCTGGCGTCCGGTTTGATCGGGAGGAGGCGTTAGTACCAATGCCGCCGATAATCTACCTCTCTTTAAAGGGTAGCCTCATATACCGGGTGTCTCATGTCTCTTCAACCAGTCGATATTGAGAAGAACACCTGCGGTTAAAAAGAGCTGGTTTCTGCGGCTTACTATGTACCTCATTTCGCCGAAAAGATCTATCTGGGGTGTAACCTGCATGTATGTTCCTGCACCCAGATTGATGCCCGCTTTAGACTCTGATGAGATGTCGCTGCTACCCTCTTCGGAATGGTCATATCTCCATCTCATTCTCAGTGCCGACAGGTTTACCCCCCCCGAGGCCGTAGAACTCAAATCTGTCGAGAGAGTTTACTACATAGTGCGCATTTACATCAAAGAGGAATGCCGACATTGTCTGGCGGGCATATCCGTGATCGGTAACACGGGGCATAAAGAGGGTAACCGACGGCGATATCTGCAGGGGTAGAGTAATCCTGTAGATACCCTTCAGGGTTAACGCGGGGTTGGCGCTTTTGTGGCTAATATCGAGGTAGGTGTGATCTTCCTGGCGGAAATAGATGCCGGAGCCCCAGCTGATGCCGCCTCCTCCCTTTACGAGTTGTGCCTCTGCCGGAATGGCCGGCAGAGCCATCGCTATAACCATTGCAATCAGAAAACGGTTCATATAGGTTAATCAGTTTTAATTATGCATACCGGTGTTATATGCCGGGCGAAAATGAGCCTTAAGAGAGATTTCTGCTGTTAGACTGATAGTAATGGTATCTCTCGCCCAAATGTATAAACTTTTCTGATAAACCTCTGCGTCAGGCCGTCTCATCTTTCAGGTTTATCTCCTCATAGCGCGGCAGCAGGCGGCAGAGAGCAAAGAGCGGCCCTTAGCCTCCATTACGGGAAGGGGTAGTCCGGTTATGGTGATATATTATCTGAAAAAGATTAACTTTGTTTGTGTCAAAACCAGAAAAGAAGAGGTTTTATGTCTAAGCCCACAGGTAAGATTATTCAGGTAATAGGCCCGGTCGTTGATGTAGCTTTCCCGGAGGGGGCAGAGGCCATGCCCTCCCTTCTCGATGCCCTTGAAATTCCGAGAGACGATGGCTCGGTACTTGTTGTTGAGTGTCAGCAGCATATTGGTGAAAATAGTGTAAGGGCCATATCTATGGATTCTACCGACGGACTTTGCCGGGGGATGAGTGTGGTCAATACCGGTCGGCCTATCACTATGCCAGTAGGCGATCAGATCAAGGGCCGTTTAATGAATGCTACCGGCGATCCGATAGATGGGTTGGGGCTGCTTGAGCGAGAGGGGGGGTACCCTATACATCGGAAACCCCCGAAGTATGAAGACCTTTCAACAGAGATAGAGATTCTCTACACCGGAATAAAGGTTATAGATCTTATTGAACCCTACTCAAAAGGTGGAAAGATAGGCCTTTTCGGTGGTGCCGGCGTGGGCAAAACAGTTGTGATACTTGAGTTGATTAACAATATAGCAAAGAGCTATTCCGGGCTCTCTGTTTTTGCTGGAGTAGGTGAGCGTACCCGCGAGGGTAACGATCTGCTGCGCGAGATGATAGAGGCCGGAGTGATCGATTACGGGAAAGACTTTCTTGAAGATATGAAGAGTGGAGGGTGGGATCTCTCAAAGGTCGATCATACAGCCCTGAGTGAGTCCAAGCTGGCTCTGGTGTTTGGTCAGATGAATGAGCCCCCAGGCGCCCGTGCAAGAGTTGCCCTTTCGGGTCTCTCCGTAGCTGAATTTTTTCGTGATGGCGACGGAGCTCCCGGAGGCGGTCGTGATATACTCTTCTTTATGGACAATGTATTCCGCTTCACACAGGCAGGCTCTGAGGTCTCTGCGCTTCTTGGCCGTATGCCCTCTGCCGTTGGATACCAGCCTACCCTTGCCACTGAGATGGGGATGATGCAGGAGAGAATAACATCTACCAA
>SLNP01000015.1 GCA_007132995.1 Bacteroidales bacterium
CTATAAGTTTGCGTATTTCCGCCTCACTGGCTCTCTTTGGACCTCTTATGGTGATATTGCCAAGAGGGTCTATCGAGATTGCAAAGGTTCTGCGTGAGCTTCTTACAATGGTGTAGGCTACATTTCTGTTGCCCAGGGTAATCTCTTTTGTGTCACGGCAGGCAGATGATGCCATAAGGCTATGTTAATGATGGGTTAAAGAGGGTGCAAAGTAGCCGATGTGATAAAAAAAGGGTCTATTTTTCGAAAGTATTTATCAACAACTTTTCCTGAAATTGAGAATGTCGATTTCACTAACTTAAATAATTAACGATATGAACAGAGCTGTCAGATTATGTGGTGTCCTGATTCTATCTATGTTTGTAAGTGCAACCTATGCACAGCAGAGACAGGGTGGCGGACAACGACAACAACCGAGAACACCTGAGGAGATGGCCAAGGCTGAGACCGAATGGATGATGAAAGAGCTATCTCTTGATAAGGAGATGGAGAAGCCGCTCGAAGAGCTGCAACTCAAGCATGCAAAAAAGCAGGTCGAGATGCGCGAGTCGCTTAGGGCTGCCGGGGTACAGAGAGGCAACTTCCAGGAGATGAGAGAGAGGATGGAGAAGCTTAATGAAGAGAAGAATAAGGAGCTTAAAAAACTCATCGGCGAGGAGAAGTTCAAGCTATATGAAAAGAAACTGGAGGAGAGGCGTGAAGCTATGCGCCGTCGCCGGTGATATTTGGTTTGCTTAATTGTTTAGGTTTTCGGGCAGCGGATTATGGTTCGCTGCCTGTTTTTTTATCACTGTAACCATAATTGCCACCCTCAATTCTCAGAATAGTAATCTCGGGTGGCATGCCTACTCTGATCGGTAATCCCAGTACCCCAATGCCGCGGTTAACATAGAGATATCTCTCTCCCTCTCTGTAGAGTCCGTTCCATCTCGGATAACTCCTGGCCGAGGGGCTCCATCTTAATCTGCCTGCAAGAATGCCAAACTGCATTCCATGTGTGTGGCCTGACAGTGTAATGTCGACTTCAGGGTATGACTCTCTTATGGTGTCCCAGTGATTTGGATCGTGACTGGCCATAATGGTAAGTGGAAAGAGGGTGCTGTCGGGAATAAGATGCTTCGGTTCAAAATGGACAATTTCCGGATGCCGCCCCCGTGTCTCTACGCCGGCTACCAATACCTGTTTTCCGCCTATCTCAACTGTTACACTCTCGTTGTTAAGCAGGGTGTACCCCGATGCCTCTATCTTTCCTGACAACTCTTGTATGGTTAAATCAATATCTTCTGATGCGGCATTATCGAGGTAGGTGCCTATATCATGGTTACCCAGAACAGCAAACTTACCATATTTGGCACGATACCCTGAAAGGATAGCTTCCTTCTCTCCAAATTCCTTGTGCCCCAGTGTTATAAAGTCGCCGGTGTTGAAGATGAGATCGGGTTCAAGGGAGTCTATCATAGCGGTCATTCTGCCCAACTGCTTCTCTTTGCGGTGGAAGCTCCCCAGATGCATGTCGGAAAGGTGCACTATCTTTAAGCCATTCAGCGCTTCGGGAAGCTGATCAATCTTAATGGTTACCTCTTCAACCCTGAAGTTGAAGCGTTCATAATACTTGCCGTATCCCATTATAATCATCGCGGCTATCCAGATAATTGCGAATGAGCCGTATATCTTTCCCGGGAGGGCACCGGTAACCCCAACAGCCTTTACAAGCAGCGCGAGTAGCAGCAAAATAGTTGATGGTATCAGAAACAGCGCCTTGGCCATATTGAGCCTCATTAGCAGTATTGCCCCTCGGGGTGTGGCTGCTTCGAATCCGCTACCTGTTGTCTGAACAATGGCAACTGCTGCAAAGAGAGAGAGGGCAAGGGGGGCGATCAGTATGGCAACCTTTACAGCGACAGCCCTGCCCCTGATCAGCCTTGCCATAAGGCCGAACAGTGCGGGTGTTACAATAAGAAACCATATAGCTTCGATCATCGATCCAGCATTATCAATCGCCCGCGAAAATAACCATATTTTGCTCAACCCCTATCGGTAACCGGCTTAAATGGAATAGGTGGCCATGACTCTTTTTTATCACTGTCTATTCACTTAAATTTGCTCACTCTGACATTAGCAGTTGCCCGGCTCTGGTGGGGTCAGTGAATAGTTCGACTGAATGATATGGCTGTTATAAACATTAATAGTTGCGGTGAGGCTCCCCGGGGGGAGGTTAAATATGCTATTATTGCATCCCGGTACAGGGGGCTGTGGATCTTTGTAAGGGAGCGCAATCGTAATACATGGGAGATGCCCGGGGGGCATATTGAGGCCGGTGAGAGCCCTGATGCTGCAGCAGAAAGAGAGCTGAGAGAAGAGACCGGGGCTGTCTGCTTTAATATTCTCTTTCTGGGATATTACTCGGTAAGTGACGGAGAGTACAGTGGCTATGGCTCACTCTTCCTTGCCGAGGTTAACGAACTGGGAAGCCTGCCTCTCAATTCTGAAATATGTGAACTGATGCTGTCAGAGAATATGCCTGAAAGGCTTACCTATCCGTCTATTCAGCCAACGCTGTTCCAGTACGCAATCAGGGCCGCTGCCGGCAGTTGACAACCGGCGGCAGGGTGATGATTAAGGCCGGCACACCCGAAAGCATCTGATCAAATATACTCAAGGGTTACCTTCTTCATCCACTTGTTTTCCAGGATGGAGGCGATTCTTTTAACTACTGTTCGCCTTATCTCCAACTCGACCGGAAGATTGGGATCCTGATGTGCAACATTAATACGGGTTCCGATAATGAAATGAATCTCGTCACTCTCCATCATCAGCCTGACGATTTTGTCTGCAGGCCCTTTTCCCAGCCTCACGCTATTGTCGTATGTGCGAACCATCTCGCTTACCTTCTGTAGGGTTAGAATACCTTCGGTTACGAGATCTACACCCTCCATAAAACTTTCAGGGGGCAGGTCGCTGTCCTCAAAATCGAGGTTGTCTGTTATAGTTTTTCCAAGCTCTCTTGCCACTATGTCGGCCGTGGTTCCTCCGGAAAGAATAACCTTGCCCCTGAAGCCTGATGCCTTTGCGGCCAACTCACTGTCTTTCTCCTTCTCATACGGAGGGCCGGTGCAGAGAAGCAGCCTGCGGGGGTCACGGAAATAGATAACCGCTGCGCTGATGTCATCTTTAGCCCTGTAATGGTCATTTCTGTAGGCCATGTTTACAATCTTTGCCGCCACTGTTCTGGCAGAGACCGTAGGCTCATTTTCTACCAGTTTGGCAGCATACCTGATCATATTCTCCCTCTCCCATCCGAAGGGCCACTGGTCACTGCCCATGCCGCTCTGGGTAACTCCGTCGCTGCAGAGTATTATACGGTCTTCCTTTTTAGGATAGAGGGTGCAGGTGTGCAGCACCTTTCCGGAATTCCTGCCCTTCTCAAGCACCACCTCAGACCAGGGGGGATCAACAGGAGTGCTGCCCCTCAATAATACGGTGCGCGGATTGTCATACTCCAGTACGGTAGTGCGTCCGTCGGCCTCTATATCAACTATCGTAAAACTCGCGTAGCTTATCTTGCGCTCACTGCAAACCGGAAGGGTGTTCATGATTATTTCGGCTATCCGGTCTGCCTCCTTATGCTCTGCTGCAAAATTGACCGCCATCGTAGATGTCAGCGTGGCAAGAACATTGGCCTTAACTCCATGACCCATTCCGTCTGCAAGAACCACTATTTTCCGGTTCTCCTCCCTCAGATACCTGGTAAGGAAGGCGTCACCGCATATCCTCTCACCATGGTGATTCTTCTGCTGGCTGTTAACCTCAATAAAGAAATCTCTCTTACCGGTCGTCTCCATCCTCTTCCTTTCTCTTTTTCTTTGAATCTTTTGCCCCGCTGTACGAGTCTATAATGGAGTTGAGCATCCTCTCTGTCTCTGAAGCACCCTCGCCAAGCAGAAATCCTATCTGCTGAACCATCTCAAGGTTCTTTTCGATAGCCTCTCCTATCCTGTTTATTATCTCCTCTCCCTGTACCTCCGGTGAGAAGAGGTCTCTTATAACGGCGCCCGCTATCTTATTCTGCCTTATGGGGAAAACAGAGATGTTGAGCATTTTGTCCTCGAAGGTTATGTCGCGGTTAATGACCGCCTCGTTCTCCTTGATAACATAACTGAACATGTTGTATGCAGGGTAGGGCAGAAGGGTCTTCAGATCTGCTCCTGCCAGACCGGGTATTACCTCTGCCACGGCCCTGGCCTCTTCACCTATTATGTCTATAAAGCTGTTGTTCGAGTGCACCACCTTAAGATTGTTGTCGGCAATTATAACACCCGATGGCAGTTTTTCAAGCATGCTGTTCATCATCTCTGAGGCGTTCTGCGCCAACTCTTTCTCTTTAAGAGCCAGCTCTTCAGACTCCTTAAGCGCCTTCTTTGTTTCGGCCAGCTTTTTATTGGTATGCCTCAATGTCTCGATATACTGCTGCTTGTTTCTTATGTTGAAGGTCTGGCACATCTCAGGAACGGCAAGACCTTTGGCCACGGTGACAGCAAAATCGCGACAGGAGAGGTAACCACATACCCCGCAGTTAACCTCCTCGTTGTTGTCCTCTTTGTCAATAATCTTTAAAACCTCTCTCACTGCCTCTTCGGGAGGATCGGGAATGTTCTGGTCATCGGGAGTGAACTGCCTTGAAAAGTCGATAGATGACCACTTCTCAATATCCTGCTCCCATCTCTTTTTATCGAGGGTAGAGACTCTCTTGAGTGCATAGTTTCTGACAAGGGCCCTCATTTTGTAATAGTTTTTGTGCGAAACCATTCCGGGCCCCATCATGCAACCATTACAGAAAAAGAGATTGAAGTGGTGCTTAATTGTATCTATGTGTTTGTCAAAATCGTTAAGGGCCTTAACAACATCCTCTTTTCCCGAGGCGGTTATGATCTGGCTTGTTGCAATGTCTCTCCTTATACCTGCGGCCTTAAGAATACCTGCCGGCAGGGGGTAGAGGGCTCCCCAGTTGCCAAACGGAGGGTCAAATTCAGACATCTGAACCTTTCTCTCCTGAATGCCCGCCCGGTTGAACATCTCTCTCAGCTCTATAAAGGTGAGTACCGAGTTTACCGTCTCTCCGTCATCGTACAGAAGTGCCTCATCCTTGGCGTCAATACAGGGGCCTATAAAAACAGTTGCAATATTGTTGTTATGTATCTGCCTGACAACCCGTGCAGTGGCAACCATGGGTGAGATGATTGGGGCAAGATTGGGAACAAGCGATGGATAGTGCTTCTCGATCATCTTAACAATTGCGGGGCAGTTGGCCGTAATGTGATACTTGCCGCGAGATTGACTGAAGAGCTCTGCATACTGGTGAGCCACAAGATCAACTCCGAATGAGTCCTCATAGACATAGTCGAAACCGAGCTCACGAATCATACCGACAAACTTCCTGTAATCGGTAATGTCTTCAAATTCGGATGATATACTGGGAGCAATAAGCGCGGCGCACTTGATATCTGAATCGAGCAGCCTTTTAACATCATCAATTGAATCTCTGAAACTTACAGCTCCGGGGGTGCAGGAGATATAGCAGAGACCGCATCCTATGCATCTGGCGGGGTTGATAAACGGGTGCTCCCGGTCAGAGCGAACTTCTATCGCCTTTACCGGGCATACTCTTATACATGAGTAGCTGTTTCTGCAGCGTTCATCGTTGATATATACCTCAGGGCTTCTCTCCTTGTTCATGCTCTTAAACTTTTATCGTAAATCTTTTGCTCTACCTCCCTTTAATGTTCCGCTCTGCCCTGTGACGGGTAAAAAGCCTGCATTACAGATAGCTGTCTGCTGTGGCGACAGGGCTACATAAGATGAGTGTCAAGAATTTTCTCGATGTTCGATACGGAAACATCTTCTATAATGTCTCCGTCTATCATAATTACAGGGCCGCTGCTGCAGCGGTCAAGGCAGCGGGCTCCCCTGAAGTTGACTCGCTCCTCCAGATGCCTCTTTCTCAGGTAATCTTTTATGCTCTTTATCAGATCTCTGTTTCCGCGCGAGAAACAGGAGCTACCCAGACATACTTCAATCTTATATGTTCTTGCCATAACGGAGTAATAGAGTGAAAAACGAGCCGCTGCAGATAACATAACTCTTTGATGACCGCTCTCTTTTTTAATAAGAGATCGGTTAACAACAGCTGACACTTCTGTAAAGTTAAGAAAATGGCAGATAAAACCTGTCTCATGCTTGCAAAAATAAGCATATATATTGCTTGTTACATAAATAACAATGTTTATTCGGTAACAATAATTATTCATATATTTGGTCGCACACAATAGTAATATGAGTAATAATGACAGATAGCGTTGAGAAAATAGTCTCCTCCTATAAGAGCGGCAGGAGGGAGGATCTTATACCAATTCTTCAAAAGATACAAGAGGCCGTCGGATATATTCCGGAGGAGGCGATAGTGGCTATCGGGAATAAGCTTAAAATAAGTACCACAAAGATATATGGGCTGGCCACCTTTTATGATCAGTTCAGGTTTTTCCCACAAGGGAAGATACATATAACTATATGTAATGGTACAACATGCTATATTAACGGAGCCTCAGATGTTATAGAGGCTGTAAGGGAGTTTGTGGGTACTGAGCCCGGTGATACATCGCGCGATAAGTTGTTCAGCTACGAGGTAACAACCTGTGTCGGCGGGTGCCACTCCTCTCCTGTTATTCTTGTAAACGGAGAGTATCACGCCCCTGTAACACCGGAGAGTATTTCCGAGATGCTGAGCAAACTCAGAGTTGTAATCGAAAATGAGTGATAAGCCCGATGGATGATACTATAAAGAGTTTTTTAACTGAAAAGGTACTGCTTGCCGGTAGTGATACCCTGCCGCCGGAGGTGGAATCGAGACTTGAACTTATAAGGCGCGACAGGGTCGATAATCCGGTGATATTTGTCTCATATGGAACAGCAGCTGTTATATCGGGTGCCGACAGAACAGTAAGGGCGATAGAAGAGTTCCTGGAAGAGAGCGGCTCTGATGCCATCACCGTAAAGGCACGGTGCGATGGCCCCGCCGACTACGAACCCATGGTCGGTATTCAGATGCCGGGAAAAAACCGGCTTCTCTTCAGAAATGTGACTGATGAGAAGGTCGACTCTCTTCTTAACTCAGTATTTCATTCAGATATTCCTGCCGACGACCTTGTGGGACAGGCAGGGGCCAGAGGTTTTGTGAAATGGCATGGAATCACCTTCCTCTCAGAGCTACTCTGGTATGCCCTGCAGAAAAGAGTGGTTACCGAATCGGAGTGCTGGTACACCCCCGAAAATATTGAGGAGTATATAGCAAGAGGAGGTTACCGATCTTTTGTAAAGACAATAAGACACTACACCCTTGAAGAGGTGTGCGACATAATAGAGAAGAGCGGACTGAGGGGTAGAAGCGGAGGAGGATTCCCGACAGGACAGAAATGGAAGAGTGCCCTCAATACATCTTCCAACACAAAGTACCTTATATGTAACGCAAAAGAGAGCGATCCGGGGGGATATACAGACAGGGTGCTGATTGAGAATGATCCTCACAGAGTTATAGAGGGAATTGCCATAGCGGCATATGGAACCGGTGCTACATCGGCCTATATCTATCTGCGAGCAGGCGCCCGGATAGCACAGCGGCGCCTTGAAGAGTCTATCGCAAGGGCCAGGGAGTACGGTCTGCTGGGTCATAACATCTTTTCCAGTGGCTTTAACCTTGATATCACCGTGGCAATGGAGGCTGGAGCCTTCGTGTGCGGAGAAGAGACAGCCCTGATAGGCAGTCTGAGTGGCAAAAGGGGCATGCCTGAAATTAAACCGCCATTTCCCGCCCACTCGGGACTCTTCGGAAAGCCAACAGTAATAAACAATGTTGAGACATTGATGAATGTGCCCAAAATTATGTCTCACGGGCCTGAATGGTTTCGTGAAACCGGATCTGAAAATAGTAGCGGTACCAAGGTTCTGGCTCTCGGAGGCAGAACTGTAAGATCGGGTATTGTAGAGGTTGAGATGGGTACTACGCTGAAAACTATATTTGAAGAGATAGCCGGTGGCGTTGCTGACGGAGGTGAGCTGAAGGCCCTGCAACTGGGTGGTGCCCTTGGATCATTTATTGATCCGGAGATGCTGGAGACTGAACTTGACTTCGAATCTATGGCATCGGCGGGGGCCGGAATAGGCTCAGGCAGCTTTACAACAATTGGAGACGATACCTGTGTTGTAGATCTTGTCCGATACTACATGGACTACCTCCATAGCGAGAGCTGTGGTAAATGTATTCCCTGCCGTGAAGGTACCGGAAGAATGTCTGAGATTCTGCGTGGCATTACCGAGAAACCGGATGATACCGGAGAGGGAACCCTGGAAAGATTTAAGGGTGTCATGCAGCTTGAAACGATAGCAGAGGTTATGAATGAGACCTCCCTTTGCGGACTGGGACAGAATGCCCCGAAACCATTTCTCTCTGCCATTAAAGCTTTCCGCGATGAGTTCGAACAACACATCTTCGACCGTAACTGCAGTGCCAATGTTTGCCGGGAACTGAGACGGTTTGTGATCGATGTGGAGAAGTGTACCGGATGCACTGCCTGCGCCTCCAGGTGCCCGGTAAACGCGATATATGGAACCAGATTGCAGCCATTCTTTATCGTTGAGGATAAATGCATAGGCTGCGGACTATGCTATGAGGTATGTAAGTTCAGTGCAATATCAGTAAAGTAGGGCCATGCAGATTACTATAGAGGTGAATAACAGGAAGATAAAGGCTGAAAAAGGTGAGACTATTCTGTCAGCCCTTAACAGAAACGGAATCCTTATCCCTACACTCTGCCGGATGAGAGACTTTACCCCTACCGGGGCATGCAGGATGTGCGTGGTAGAGGTGGAGGGTAGAGATCGCCTCGTAACTGCCTGCTCGCAACCGGTAGAGGAGTGGATGCGTATTATGACCCACTCGCAGAGAGTTATCAGATCAAGGAAGACGATAGTGGAACTTCTGCTCTCAAATCACCCCGATGACTGCCTCTACTGTAACAGGAATCTTAACTGTGAATTGCAGCGCCTGGCTGAAGAGCTCAATATTAACGAGAGACGCATACGGGGTAAGAAGATTCAGATGAGGCTTGACCAGTCGAGTCATTCGGTGGTCAGAGAGCTCTCAAAGTGTATTCTGTGTGGCAGATGTATCAGGGTATGTGACGAAATTGTAACCGCAACAACCCTCGGATTTCTTAACAGAGGGAAAACTGCGCATGTTGGTACAGCAATGGACAGGGACTTTAACTTCTCCAGCTGCCTCAACTGCGGGCAGTGTATATTGGTATGCCCTACCGGCGCACTTCATGAGAAGCACAATACCACTGAGGTAATGGAGTCTCTTAACCGCGACAATGTAACCAATGTGATATGCTACTCTCCGGCGGTGCCCTGCGCTGTAGCCGAAATAATGGGATTAAAATACTCGAAAGAGTTCGACCTTGTGCTTAATGCGGTGTTGCGCCAGATAGGATTCGATAAGGTATATAACTGCGGTTTTGCCACCGACCTCTATATAGACAAGGCAGCAAGGTCACTCTATAGCAGTGTAAAGGAGGGCAGAAGAGAGACAACATACCTCTCTGCATGTCCGGCATGGCTGAAGTATGCCGAACAGAAGCTGCCCGGGGAAATCGGATCTCTCTCAACCCTGAAAATACCGCAGCAGATTGCCGGAGCTATTGTTAAGGGTGTTGTTGCAGAAGATATCTCCGGGGGCAATTCAGAGATATTTACTGTCTCTGTTACTCCATGTACCGGAATGAAGTTTGAATCGCGCCGTGACGGAATGACCAGGAAGGGGGTTAGTGATATTGATGCAGTAATTACTGTTACCGAACTCTCGAGGCTTATAAGACTTTTCGGTGTTGATATTACCAGCCCCTCCGGAGAGCCGGCCGATGCTCCGATGAATATCAGAAGCTCTTCGGCTCTCCTTACTGAGGTTTCAGGTGGCTATACCGAAGCAATTGTACGCTCTCTTATGCACCTGAGTGGTTCAGGTGAACCGGAGAAGAAAATTTTCAGGAAGCTTCGTAATAACCATGGATTCAGAGATTTGTCGCTTGCTATTGGTGATGAACAGTACAGTTTCGCTATCGTGGATGGTCTGCACTCACTCGAAAGACTCAATGCAGAGATCAGTGGCGGTAAAAGTTACGATATTGTTGAGGTCATGGTGTGCCCCTCCGGATGCGTTCACGGTGGGGGGCTGGCCTTTTTCTCTTCCAAAGAGGTTCTCAGAACAAGAGCTAGACAGATATATGCCACGGAAGAGTCCGAGGCTGTTAATACCGCCTCGCGCTCACCTGCCCTGCTCTCATTTTATGAGGAGTATGGAGATTTTAGTGATGAGCGGGGAGAGATACTTCACACCAAATACAATGCACGCGATGTGCTGCTTTAAAGGTAAACATCACCGGCAGAACAGTTGTTGATAACTGAAGGGTGGTAAAAGAGATACAGAGTATGTTGGTATATACAATAAAAGAGCTTTGCAGAACATGCTATACCTGTGTAAGGGAGTGCCCTGCAAAGGCTATTAGAATAGTAGGCGGACAGGCTGAGGTTATCGAGGACAGGTGTATTGCCTGCGGCAACTGTACCAAAGTATGCAGCCAGGGGGCGAAGGTTTTTCTGAAAACAAACGATAAGGTTGAAAGGTTGCTCGATTCCGACAGGGAGGTTGCAGCTATTGTTGCACCGAGCTTCCCGGCCGAGTTTCAGGAAGCACCCACCCATAAACATCTGGTTGGAATGGTTCGTGCCCTGGGTTTCAATTATGTGTCGGAGGTCTCTTTCGGCGCAGATCTGATTGCGGCAAAGTACAGGGAGTTGCTTGCAAAAACTCCCGGGGGAACCTATATCAGTTCTGACTGCCCTTCGATAGTGAACTTTATTAGATTCTATCATCCTCATCTGGCACCGAACCTGGTTCCTCTTGTCTCGCCCATGGTTGCCATGATGAAGGTTGTGAGAAGCATGTATGGCGAGGATACCCCGGTGGTTTTTATCGGACCCTGCGTGGCAAAAAAATCGGAGAGCAACACTCTCGATGCGGCTATAACATTTCTGGAGCTGAGAGAGATGTTTGAGGGCAGGGGTATAACCGCCGATAATATTGAACCTTCGGAGTTTGACCCTCCTCTGGGAGGCAAGGGTGCAATTTTTCCTGTTACCAGAGGCCTGCTTCAGACCGCCGGTATAAGTGATGATGCCATTACAGGAAACATTATTGCGGCCGAAGGCAGAATCGATTTTCAGGAGGCGATAAAAGAGTATGAGGCAGGAATGATAAGTCAACATCTGGAGCTGCTCTGCTGTGAGGGATGTATAATGGGCCCCGGCCTTTCGAGAAAGGGGAAGCCCTATAACAGAAGGGTGCTGGTAAGCAAGTATGCTCAGAGCAAAATGGAAGACTTTGACCTAAGGCAGTGGGAAAAGGATATAGAGAGGTTTTCCGGACTCGATTTCTATATTAAACATCTGCCCGATGACCACAGGAGGCTTATGCCATCGAAGGATGACCTTAAGGAGGTTCTGGAGTCAATGGGCAAATTTACAGATAAAGATCACCTTGATTGTGGTGCCTGTGGATATGAAACCTGTATGGAACATGCCGGTGCCATAAAGCATGGCCTTGCCGAGGTGGAGATGTGCCTGCCTTATATAATTGAGAAGCTGCACAAGTCGGTTGAGGATCTGGCCCTCTCGAACAAAAAACTGACCACAATGCAACAGGCTCTCAAGCAGTCTGAAAAACTTGCCCATATGGGTCAGCTATCTGCCGGAATTGCTCATGAACTCAACAATCCTCTTGGGGTTGTAATAATGTACAGCAACCTGCTTCTTGAGGAGGAGGGAACCAGTGACCAGTTGAAAGAGGATCTTAAACTGATAGTAGAACAGGCCGGAAGGTGCAAGAAGATAGTGGCAGGACTTCTCAATTTCGCCAGAAAGAGCCAGGTGAACCATCAGTCTATCAATATGAGGGAGTTTATAGAGCAGGGTCTCGATAGCCTTATATTGCCGGAAAATGTGAATGTGGTAATTAACGACCATACGACAAATCCAAACCTGATGGTCGACACCGAACAGATGACTCAGGTTGTTACCAATATTATTAAAAATGCCTATGAGGCCATGCCTGATGGTGGTGATATAACCATTACCATTGAGGATAGCTTCGGCGATGTCTCGTTTGTAATAGCCGATACTGGAAGCGGGATAAGACAGGAGGATCTCTCCAAGGTCTTCGAACCCTTCTTTACTACCAAACCTATTGGACTGGGTACAGGCCTGGGGCTCGCTACAACATACGGTATAGTAAAGATGCATAAGGGACAGATAACCGTCGAGTCAAACTGTGACCCGGAGAAAGGGCCAACAGGCACAAGCTTTAAAATAATACTACCCAGAAGAAGAGAGTAGATAGCGGGCACCGTGCAGGGTTGCCCTTAATTACAATAAAATGACAATCTTTGCAGAATGAATAAGAGTGATTACACCATACTGGTCGCCGATGATGATCCCGACTATCTTTTTCAGACCGTTAACGGCCTGAAAATGGCCGGATACAATACTGTGGCAGTAGAGAGCCAGGCAGAGGCAGAATCTCTGCTAGAGAGACTTAGACCGGATCTTGCCGTCTTTGACCTTATGATGGAGAGTGATGACAGTGGCTTTGTTCTCTGTTATAAACTTAAAAGGAAGTACCCCGATGTTCCTGTCATTCTTGCCACCGCAGTTTCACATGAGAGAGGGCTCTCATTTGCACAGGATTCGGTAGGTGAGAGATCGTGGATAAAGGCCGACAGGTATCTTGAGAAGGGTATAAGGCCTGAGCAGCTGGATCAGGAGATAATGAAACTGCTAAAGATTTAATATGGCTGTAATAAAGGTTGTTGTTGTAGATGATGAACCCGGAATAAGATCGGGAGTTACCAGAATACTCAGAGACTTTACGGTAACCTATCCCTTTATGGATGAGGATTTCTCTTTTGAAATAATAGAGGCCTCTACCGGAGAGGAGGGTATTGAGATACTTGAAAGGGATAACCCGGAGATAATGCTTCTTGATAACAAGCTGCCGGGCATACAGGGTATAGAGGTTCTTGACTACATAAGGAGAAGCGGACATGATACCATGGTGGCGATGATAACCTCTTATGCATCTATAGATATTGCAGTTAGAGCCACCAGCGACGGGGCAACCGACTTTATTCCCAAACCTTTCACCCCGCAGGAGCTTAAAGCCTCGGTCGAGAATATCACAAAGCAGATGTATCTCAGGAACATTACCAATAAACTGAAGAGAGAAGGGGTAAAGGTGCGGTATCAGTTTTTGTCGGTACTTTCTCATGAGCTAAAGGCACCACTCTATGCCATAGAGGGCTATCTGCAATCTATGCTCGGGAAGGAGTCGGGAGAAATGGTAGATGACTATGTAACACAGATTGAGAGGTCAATGCAGCGGATAAAGGGGATGAGAAGCCTTATCATGGACCTGCTCGACTTTTCCAAGACGCGCCTTGAGAAGAGAGAGGATAAGATTGAGCGGGTAGACCTGAAAAAAATAGCGGAAGAGGCAATAGTTACGGTTCAGCCATATGCTATTCAGAGAGATATAACCTTCAGCCTTGAGTGTAAATGTGAATCGACAGTGATGGCCGATCCTGCCGATATGGAGATAATATTCAACAATCTTCTCTCTAACGCTGTTAAGTTTAACAGAGATAAGGGAGAGGTCACTATTGAGATAGACGGCTGCAGCAAACTCTTTACGGTCAGGGTGTCTGATACAGGTATCGGTATGGCCGAAGAGGAGCTTGATGAGATATTTCAGGAGTTTTACCGCATAAAGGGTGATGAGACCAAAGAGATAAAGGGCAGCGGACTGGGACTCAGTATTGTAAAGAAGGTAACAGAGCTATATGGTATTGATATAAAGGTCGAGAGCAAACCGGGCGAGGGCTCTTGCTTCACCCTTCTCTTTCCGCGCGAAAAGGGTAGGGAACTGCCCGATTGAAGATTTGGTGCTATAGCCGCCGCAATCCATTTACATCAACTTTATACGAGATGGTATCAAAGGGGAATTTACCGGCAAAGACTGTAGAGAGGCTTAGTGAGTACAGGAGAACTCTTCTTGACTCTCTTGAGGAGAAGAGAAGTTATATATTCTCTCATGAGCTTGCAGCGCTTCTGCATATCACAGCCGTGCAGGTGCGTCGCGACCTTATGCTTATAGGCTACTCCAGTGTGTTGAAGAAGGGTTATGATGTTCAGGAGCTTATCAATACCATTGGCGAAATTCTGGATTCCGATAAGGGGCTGAATGTAGCGGTAATAGGTATAGGTAATCTTGGCAGGGCGATAACCTCATACTTCAAGGGTAAAAGGTCTAAACTCAATGTGATTGCATCGTTCGACAACGACCCGGAGAAGATAAACAAGGTTATATCGGGAGTTAAATGCTATCCGATAAGTGATATGGGAGATGTTGTGAAGACTCTCGATGTATCGATAGTGATTCTTACGGTTCCTCCTGAAGAGGCTGCAGCTGTTGCAGAGGAGACTATCCGTTACGGAGTGAAGGGCATAATGAATTTTACAACGGTGCCCCTTAATGTGCCTCCCGGTATATTTCTTGAGCAGTACGATATGATAACTTCGGTAGAAAAACTTGCCTATTTTGTAAAGGAGAGCAGCTCGCGGCTGAGTGGATGAGATAGTGATGCCAGGGTGGCTTGTGGTCAGAGTATGTAATGCCAGCAAAAAAGATTTAAAACTGTAGTGATGAAATTTTTTCCGGAAAAGCTGAATATTCCCGACAAAAGGATGAAACCATTTATCGACCCGGGCGAGATATGGGAACTGATAAGAGGTACCCCGGCCGATAAAGCGAGCGTGAAGGCTGTTATTGCCAAGGCTCTCGATAAAAACCGGCTTACCCTCAAAGAGACAGCGATACTGGTAAATGCGACTGACAAAGATCTTATAGAGGAGATTAAGGAGGGTGCACGCGAGCTTAAGGAGAGGGTTTACGGCAACAGAATTGTGCTGTTTGCACCCCTCTATGTGGGTAACAGGTGCAGTAACGACTGCCGCTATTGCGGCTTTAGGGTTACCAACAGAAACGCCCTGAGAAAGACCCTGTCAGACAAGGAGATAGTAACCGAGGTCGAGGCTCTGGAGGATAATGGACAGAAGAGGCTGATACTTGTATATGGAGAGCACCCCGAGTACTCGCCTGAATATATTGCCCACACCGTAGATCTGGTTTATGGTGTTAAAAAGGGAGCGGGTGAAATACGAAGGGTCAATATAAATGCTGCCCCTTTCGATATCGATGGTTTCAGAACCATTGGGAAAGCAGGTATAGGTACATACCAGATATTTCAGGAGACCTACCATCCGGATGCATACAGAGAGTACCACCTGTCGGGCAGGAAGTCCGATTACGAATGGCGTCTTACCGCCCTAGACAGGGCCCAGGAGGCTGGTATAGACGATGTTGGCATTGGTGCTCTCTTCGGGCTATACGACTGGCGCTTCGAGGTTCTTGGCCTTGTCCGGCATACCAACCATCTTGAGGCCTGTTACAATATAGGTCCGCACACCATCAGTTTTCCCCGTATAAAGGATGCTGCCGCCCTCGATATTGACGGCAGATACATGGTGAGCGATGAGGAGTTTACCAGGCTGGTTGCCATACTCAGGCTGGCTGTCCCCTATACCGGACTCATACTGACTGCCCGCGAGGATAGTGATGTGCGCAGAGAGGTTCTTAAATTTGGGGTTTCTCAGATTGACGGAGGAACCAAAATTGAGATAGGCTCCTATTCCGACATAAAAAATGAGCAGCAGAATCTCAATAAGGAGCAGTTCAAAATTGCTGATGAGCGATCGCTTGCAGAGGTGATAGATGAGCTGCTTTCAACCGGATACCTTCCCTCTTTTTGTACCTCCTGCTACCGCATGGGAAGGACAGGCGAACACTTTATGGAGTTCTCAGTACCGGGGTTTATCAAGAGGTTCTGTACACCCAACGCCATTATGACGCTTGCTGAATATATATGCGACTATGCCGGGCCCGGGCTTGCTGAAAAAGGGTGGAAAGCAATAGATAAGGAGATGGAAAAACTCGATCCTCAGGTGGCTGAAAAGACCAGGGAGAGAGTCGAACTGATAAAAGGGGGGGAGAGAGATCTCTACTTCTGAATAGAACAGAGGAGCTGCCATTATGATAAAGATTATTGGAATAAAAGTAGTTGACCGGATTAAAGAGACCGGCTTTACCCAGAATGTGCTGACAAAGTATAGCGGAATGATAACCACACGGCTCGGTTTTCATGAGCTTAATGACGGGGTATGCAGCCGCGAAGGATATATTCTACTTCATATGAAAGGCGATCCTGCCGACTGGGAGGAGATGGAGAGCGAACTCAGCTCTATCGGTGGTATCGAGGTGCTGGAGATGGACTTTAGAGATAAAGCGCCAGATGCCGTTCAGTCGGGCAATGCAGCACAGGGCGGCACCAGAATAATAGGGGTGCTTGTGAAAAAAGGAGATACTGATATAGCCATGCTGCAGAAGACATTAACAATGTATGGCTGCTCTATAAGAACACGCCTTGGCGTTAATGAGTCTCACTTCGGAGAGTCCGCGGGCCTCATACTGCTTGAGCTTTTTGGTGATGTGAGTGAGATGGATCGGCTTGAAGCAGACCTCAGGGGGTGCGGTAACTGTATAGTAAGAAGAATGACCTTCGGCAGATAGCAATCTGCCTGAAGGTCACCTTCCTGTAACATGTTCTGCCGGAGCTACCTGATAGTGTGCCCGAAGAAAATCGAGTTCATAAATATTCTGTCTGTTCCGTACCAGATGGCCCTGAAGTTGGTGTCCTCATAGAGTGATATAACCCTGCCACCCGAAACATGAGCGGTCGCGAATGCCGCTCCGGCCACTCTCTCAATGTTCTCATCGGTTACATATCCGCTTAGCAGAGGTGTATCGGTAAACCTTATCGGTGTGTTGAATATATCTCTGCCCGGTTCATAAAGCGATGCTCCACGCTTGAAAACAGGCAGTTCATCCCTGTAGTATCCGTAGCAGAGAGGGTGTGTCAGATCCATCACCGCATTGAAGATGGTTCCGGGGATGTTGTGTGGCGATCTGGACCTGTCACCGTAAACCGGATTTTCCGGGGCGGGATTCCTTACACCCGGTATGGTTGTGGTGGTAATGAAGTTGTTTCTCGCCAGCCAGCCGTTGCCTCCCTTGTAACCTATTATCACTCCACCGGCACGATTCCACTGTCTGAGCGATTCCACCCCCCGCTCACTGATATTTGGTGAGCCGGCAATAATAATAACATTGTACCTGTCGGTCGAGATGTTGTTGAATCTCTGCGTTGGCACCAGTGTTACGGGTATATTGTAACGAACATCGAGCAGGTTCCATATCTCTCCGGCATCCCTGCTGTTAATGCCAGAGTCAACCATCAGGGCAATTGACGGCCGGCGAAGCAGTGTAAAGCTTGAACTGCCAAGATCAGCCCCCTGGGTAGGTGTAAGCCCGGTTGTTGTTCCAAATATCTCGGTGTTGTATCTTCCCGCTACCTCACTGAGGTAGTTGTTGAGCTCATCCCTCTCCATCGGCTGGTCGAAGGCGTGTATCATAATGGTGCCATTGGGAAAACTCCTGCGCAGGCTGCCATCATCGACAGAGAAGGGCTGTGTGGCCACCCTGATAGTCAGGTCTGCATCGAGAAGCGTGAAGAGGAGAGAGTAGGAGAGGTAGTCGTTCATTTCGAAGAGGTAGGCGTATGTCTCTGCATCTGCGCTTAGCCTGCCTTGGTTTATTGCTGGGGCAGCGGCTACAACCTCACCCTTCAGGTCGGCGACAGCCCTTGACTCTCTTACCTCTGCGAAGGGTATATTGAACGACATCGCTACATTCCATGCCGAAATATCGTAGAACCTGGTTCCCTCAAACTCAAAAATCGGCTCGAAAAGAGACTTAACAAACCTGTAGGCAGGCTGTTCGGTCGGTATAAGGTAGCTCTGCCCTGCCTTAAAGGTTATCCCGTCGACGGTAATGTCTCTCTCAATATTGTGAATTTCAATTTGATGCTGTAGCAGGTGGTCAATAAAGAAGGAGAGCTTAGATTTATCATCGGGTTCGGTAAAGAGATATCCCTTTACCGGATCTTTCCGGGCCTCTTCAATCGCAGAAATATAGAAATCTCTCTGAAACTCAAGCAGCCTTGTACCCATCGCAAGGGCAGCATCTGTTGTTGAGAGCGCCATGGTAAACTGATTCCTGATGGCAAAGGGGAATGACAACAATCCCGATGCAATTTCACGGAGATGTGACTTCGGCCCTCCCTGCTCTATCAGAATACCGATCGAACCATGAAGGTCAGGATATGAAGAGCCATAACCCGGATACAGGTTGTCAAAGATCTCCTCCTGAAAGTAGAGGCTACCTATCCTGTCCATATGTTTGGCATGGAATTTTGCGATCTCTGCGGTAAGGTCATAATTCTTTTGGGGAACAACAGGGTTGTTGGCCAGAGGATCGCCCGGCTCCCAGAAAAAGGTCGAGTTAGCACCCATCTCATGCTGGTCCATAACAATAGTGGGGAACCACCTGTGAAATGCAGCAACCCTTCCCCTGCTCTCGGGGTGCTGAAGCATCAGCCAGTCACGGTTAAGGTCGAACCAGTAGTGGTTAGTCCTTCCTCCCGGCCAGGGCTCACTGAATACCCGTGAGTTGGGATCTGCTATCGGATCTACACTCCTGTGCATATTTACCCATGTAGAGTGCCTGTGGTAGCCGTCGGGGTTCATGTTGGGGTCGATAAGAATTACTGTGTTGGCCAACACCTCGTCAATCTCACTGCCCATACCTGCAACAAAATGGTAAGCCGCAACAAGAGATGCATTCTGTGCACTCGACTCATTACCATGAACACCATAAGCCAGTTTGATTATTACCGGCATTTCAGAAATGTTGAGCGATGGCGAAACCTCCGGGTCTCTTAGCTGAAGATGCCGTTGCCGGATACCCTCAATATTTCTGATGTTTTCCGGAGAGCTTACAATGAGCTTGCCAAGAGCTCTCTGCTGATGACTCCTGGCATACTCCTTCCATACAGCGCGATCAGAAAGACGCGCCATCTCTTTCATGTAGAGTATAAGGTTGTCATGGGTAGCATGCCACTCGCCCACCTCATGACCGATAATATCTGCCGGAACCGGTATGGCCGGATCGTAACTCACATGCTTTGGGAGATAGTAGCTCAGGGATACCTGTGCACCAAGCATTAAGGGGAGCAGCAGCAGCGGAATAGTTGAAAGAAGTCTCTTCATAGTCCGTTAGATTTGTTTTGGTTATAGTTTATTGTTGCGGCTATGCCTGCCGGCAATGCAACCTGGCACTGCCGGCAAGTATGCCTCTTATCTTATTATATGCCCGAAGAATATGCTGTTCATAAATATCTTGGTGGTACCATACCATATACCACGGAAGTTGGTGTTGTCATACAGTGATATCACTCTTCCTCCTGATGTGTGTGCGGTTGCAAAGGCGGTGCCCGCTATTCTCTCAACATTCTCATCGCTTGCATGCCCGCTAAGCAGTGGCGATCCGGTATATCTTACCGGTGTGTTGTAGATACCCGGACCAGGCTCAATGGCCGCGGCACCATGTTTCAGAACCGGTAACTCAGATCGGGTATATCCGTAGCAGAGCGGGTGGGTGAGGTCCATAACGGTATTGAATATGGTTCCCGGTATGCCATGTGGCGAATCGGGCCTGTCGCCGTATACCGGATTATCAGGTCTGGGCGCACTGACTCCCGGAACAGTACTTATGTTTATGAAATCGTTCCTTGCCAGCCATGTGTTACCGCCCTTGTAGCCTATAATGACGCCTCCCCTGCGGTTCCATGTTCTCAGCGACTCCAGGCCGGCCTGACTCAGCGATGGTGACCCTGCGACTATAATGACATTATAGCGGTCGGGCGATATGAAATTAAATCTTGTAGCCGGAACCAGTGTTACCGGAATGCCAAACTTAACATCGAGCAGATGCCAAATCTCTCCGGCGTCTCTGCTATTTATTCCGCTATCAACCATAAGCGCTATAGAGGGCTTGCGTAACAGTGCCATATTACCGCTTCCAAGATCTATGCCCACGGGGGTTAGCCCGGTAGTTGTACCGTAGACATCAACATTGTATCTCTCTGCCAGCCTTCTCATAAAGCTATACAACTCATCTCTCTCCATTGGCTGGTCAAAGGCGTGTACCATTACGGTGCCGTTGGGGAAATCTCTTCTGAGGGTTCCGTCATCTATGGTGAAGGGCTGTTTGGCAACCCTTGTGGTGAGGCCTGCATCAAGAAGCTTGTATAGCATTGAGTATGAGAAGTACTCATTGATTTCAAATAGATACGCATAGGCATCACGACTCGCTGTCAGACTTCCGCTTTTTACCTCCGGAGCCTGATTTACCTGTGCTCCTCTGAGGGTAGCCGCATCTCTTGCGTTGGTAACGGCATCGTAGGGAATGTTGAATGACATGGGGAATATCCATGTAGAGATATCGTAGAAAACATCAGAGTCAAACTCGAAAATAGGCTCAAAAAGAGATCTTATAAACCTGAAATTGGGCTGTGCCATTGGTATCATAAAGCTCTCTTCTGAAGTGTATGTGAAGCCGTCTATGGAAATGTCGTTTTCAAGACGGTATACCTCTATCTGATGTTGCAGCAGGTAGTCGACGAATCGTGAGAGCTTGGTTTTGTCGTCGGTCTCACTAAAAACATAAGCCTTTACCGGGTGGTTTTCAGCCTCTTCCATGGCTGTGATAAAGAAGTCTCTCTGGAATTCCAGGAGTTTTTCTCTCATCGATATACCCGCTTCCACACTTGAGAGGCCTATGGTGAACTGGTTTTTTATTGCAAAGGGGAACGATAGAAGTCCTGAGGGAACCTCACGAAGATGAGATTTTGGTCCCGCCTGCTCTATAAGTATTCCGATGGAACCATGAATATCGGGATATGAAGAGCCCTTCCCTACATAGAAGTCATCGAAACGCTCCTCCTGGAAATAGAGGCTCCCTATCTGATCAAAAAATTTGGCATGATATTTCGCTATTTCGCCTGTCAGATCGTAGTTTATCTGCGGAACAAGGGGGTTGTTTCTCGATGGGTCGCCAGGCTGCCAGAAGAAGGTGGTCGCTGCACCCATCTCGTGCTGGTCACTGAATATAGTGGGAAGCCAGCGGTGAAAGGATTCTACCTTTCCTATTGACTCGGGATGCTGCAGCATAAGATAGTCACGGTTAAGGTCGAACCAGTAGTGGTTAGACCTTCCCCCCGGCCAGGGCTCACTGAAAACCCTTGAATTGGGGTCGGGAATGGGATCTGTGCTGCGGTGCATGTTGACCCATGTTGAGTGGCGATGATAGCCGTCGGGGTTCATGTTAGGGTCTATAAGTATAACGGTATTCCTTAAGGTGTTCTCCATCTCCTCGCCCATGCCGGCAATAAAATGGTAGGCAGCAACAAGAGAGGCGTTCTGGGCACTGGACTCGTTACCGTGAACACCGTAGGCCAGCTTAACAACTACCGGCATCTCCGACAGGTTGAGCGATGGTGATACCGCGGGATCCCTTAGCTTGAGATGTCGCTCACGGATGCTCTCTATATTTCTTATGTTCTCCGGAGAGCTGATTATAAGCTCACCAAGGGCCCTCTGCTCATGACTCCTGGCATACTCCTGCCATATAGCACGGTCAGAGATGCGTGCCAGCTCTTTCATGTAAAGTATCAGGTTGTCGTGGGTGGCATGCCACTCGCCAACCTCGTGACCTATTATGTCGGCAGGTACAGGTATTGCCGGATTGTAACTCATATGGTCCGGCAGGTAGTAGCTGAGAGGCTTCTGGCAAAAAAGAAGTGCCGGTATGGCAAGCAGTGCAACAGTAAAAAGTAATCTTCTCATAACAGATAATTCATTTATTGTTTTGGTTATACATAATGTAATGCCTGTTGTTCACAGATTATTCATAGTTACTGAGGGAGCAAAAGATATAAAAAAGGGCATAATGGATGGGAGTCACTATGCCGGAAAGAGGCCTATTTAACATTTTTTACACACGCCGCCTGCCCGCCTGCACCTCCGGTTAGCCCCCTATAGCCTCTTTCCTTCTCTTGTAGTGTAGCGAGTCGCCCCACTCTCCGTAACCTATTTCGGCATTGGTAATGCCAAGCCTTGCCTCAAGGCACATCTTACAATCTTCGGCAGAGTCGTCGGTGCATGGTTTGTTGTCATACAGTTTATAACTGTCACGATACTTTCCGGGAGTTATGTTGGGCATCACAATATTGGCTCCCACCATGATTCCCTTCTCCCTGCCAACCGGGTCTATCGCCTGCAGGGCGGTTGCTGCCGCTATGTTGATGTCTTTCATGACTATTCTCAGCACAGCAATCATTTTGAGGGTAAGATCAAACCTGTCGGGTAGCGGCATCAATGATGTGGTCTCGTCTATTAATGGGGTGTCGGCATGTTCAATGTAGGGTCCCATTCCGCACATATCTATATCCATGTCGCGCATAAAGATGATATCATTTGCCAGATGAGATATCTTTTGCCACGGCAGCCCAATCATAACCCCTGTTCCGGTCTGATAATCAAGCTCCTTTAGTGTGTTAAGCGATTCAACTCTTCTCTTGAAAAGGTGGTGGCCGTCGTCGGGGTGCAGCCTTTTGTAAAGGGACGGATCGGAGGCCTCTATCCTCAGCAGATACCTTCTGGCACCGGCCTCTCTCCACCTCCTGTAAACCGCGGGCTCCTGCTCTCCCAGCGAAATGGTTATGCCAAGACTGTTATCGGTGGCCTCCATAACTCTTTTAAGCAGCCCCTCAACCCTGTCGGCAAAGGTATCACTCTCAATCTCGCCCGACTGCAGAGCGATTGACCCGTAATCATTCCTGTATGCAAAGAGTGCCGCCTCTACTATCTCATCATCTGTAAGGTTGTAGCGCTCCAGATTACGGTTACCTCTCCTGATTCCGCAATAGAGACAGTTTTTACCGCAAACATTCGAAAATTCGATAAGCCCGCGGTAATATACCTTCTTGCCAACATACCTCTCTTTTATCTCTGATGCCGCCTTGAAAAGCATCTTCTTCTCCTCGCCATTGGATGAGAGCATGGTCTCTATCTGTTCTCTTGTGTGGTTGTCGCCCCTGATAATATCTCTGAAAAAACTACTCATCGTAAAATAGTTGGTGTGCTATACAGTGGTGACAAAATTAGCAAAAAGTTTATCCCTCCACTTACCATATGATATATATAGCTCTGCCCTTTAGCTTAACCTGGCAGGCATTCTTCCCTGTCAGACGGTGAATGCCGTTTCGCTCGCTGCCTTTGTGCCGCTTGTCAATATCTGCAGATAGGCTATTTTTGTGCCGGAAACCGATAGCAGCAGACTGGAAGTGAATTTGCTCTACAAAACAGCTTTTATAATTGCCGGAACGGTAACGCTACTGTTGGGCGTTCTGGGTATTGTGATACCCGGCCTGCCAACAACCCCCTTTCTTCTTCTGACAGCATGGCTCTATGTAAGAAGCTCTCCCCGGCTTTACAGAATGGTTATCTCAACCCGCTATATCGGCCCCTATATTCTCAGGTTTCAGGAGCGAAGGGCTATGACCGTTTCGGAGAAGGCCTACTCGCTCGCCGTTATGTGGATAATGATAACCGTATCAGTTGTTTTTTTGATTGAAACTGATTGGATAAGGCTGCTGGTGCTGGCCCTGGGGTTGGTCGGCACCCTGAATATGGCTTTTATAATCAAAACTTACCGGAAGGTGCCGGAAAATTGCGAGCGCCCTGAAAAGCCGGCTGACAATTGAGGTTTGTCTTTTTTCTTATTCTTTCTATATTGCTCATGCGGGGAAGTCCCTGTGATGTTGTTTTAAATTGTTGTTTGCCAGGACATAAGCTCCTGTCTGAATACCTTGATGAGGGAGCCCTCCCTGAAGAGACAAGCGGCATTAACCGCCCGGCCTCCCTCTCCTTTTAGTAAATTCATTAAATGTAAAAATTATGATTAACAGCAAGTTACATGATCCTTCAAGCATAGTGGTAATAGGCGGGTCTGATGATATAACGAAACCGGGAGGGAAGGTTCTTAAAAACCTTATAGACGGTGATTTTGGAGGCAAGCTATATGTTGTTAACCCAAAGCTCGACTCGGTTCAGGGTATAGATTCATACCGCGATGCCGCCCTTCTGCCCCGGACAGATCTGGCTATTATTGCCATTGCCGCAAGGCACTGTCCCGCTACTGTATCACTGCTTGCCCGCGACAAGGGCACCCGGGCCTTCATAATTCTCTCTGCCGGCTTCAGCGAAGAGGGAGAAGAGGGAGCACAGCTTGAGAGAGAGGTGGTGTCAATAATTGATTCTGTCGGAGGAACCCTGATAGGTCCGAACTGTATCGGTTTTCTCAACAGCAATTACAGCGGACTGTTTACAACCCCAATACCCAGACTGGATCCAAAGGGTGTTCAGTTTATTTCAGGCTCGGGAGCCACAGCGGTCTTTATAATGGAGGCTGCCATGCCCAACGGCCTTACATTCTCATCTGTCTGCTCTGTTGGTAACAGCGCACAGACCGGAGTGGAAGATATTCTTAAGCATCTGGATACCACATTCGATCCTGAAAAGGATTCGAGATCAATACTGCTGTATATAGAGAGCATAAATAAACCTGATATGCTGCTAAGGCATGCATCATCACTTGTCAGGAAGGGTTGCCGGATAGCGGCGGTGAAAGCTGGCAGCTCTGAGGCCGGCAGTCGTGCAGCATCGTCTCATACCGGTGCACTGGCAACCAGTGATGTGGCCGTAGATGCCCTGCTGAAGAAGGCAGGTGTAGTAAGATGCTATAGCAGGACAGAGCTTGCGGCGGTAGGCTCTCTATTCCTGCATCCGCTGCCCGTGGGGCGCAGGATGGCGATAATAACACATGCCGGTGGTCCCGCTGTTATGCTTACAGACGCTCTTGCAGAGGCAGAATTTGAGGTTCCACCAATAGAGGGAGAGGCAGCCGGCAAACTTCTGGAGAAGCTGCACCCCGGATCATCAGTTGCCAACCCGATAGATTTTCTTGCCACAGGAACGGCCGAACATATGGGTCATATAATAGATGCATGTGAGAATGACTTCGATAATATCGACGCCATGGTTGTAATCTTCGGCAGCCCTGGCCTGTTTCCTGTCTATGAGGTGTATGAGCTGCTTCATGAAAAGATGCAAAGCTGTAAAAAGCCTATATATCCGGTCTTGCCCTCGGTAATAAATGTTAAGGATGAAATAGACCTCTTCCTCTCAAAGGGAAGGATAAACTTTCCCGATGAAGTTGTTTTTGCCAGAGCTTTCGGTGCTGTGATGAATACACCCCGGCCGTGGGAAGATGAGGAGAGATACGGAGTCAATGATTACTATGCTATAAGGGAGTGTGTCGACAGGGCTTCTGACGGATATCTCTCTCCCGATGAGGTCTCCTGCCTGCTCGATGCCGCAGGAATACCGAGGGCAGAGGAGAAGAGTGTCACCTCGGAAGGTGAGGCTCTGGATGCGGCTCTTGGAGTGGGTTTTCCGGTTGCCATGAAGGTTGTCGGGCCCCTTCACAAGTCTGACTCGGGAGGGGTGATTCTTAATGTCACTACCGGAAGCCAGGTTAAGGATAACTATGACCACCTTATGGGTATTGAGGGAGCGGTGGCGGTACTGGTGCAAAAGATGCATTCAGGTACCGAGCTTTTTGCCGGGGCTTTCTATGAGCCCGGATTTGGCCATCTGGTTATGGCCGGTATCGGTGGAATATTTATAGAGGTGCTGAGAGACTTTGGCACAATGATGGTTCCTGTTACAAGGGCTGAGGCTGAAAGGGCCGTGACAGGCCTCAGGTGCTACGACCTTATTAAGGGAGTAAGGGGAGAAGAGGGTGTAAACCAGGATGAGTTCATTAAGGTTATAACGGCTCTCTCTTCACTTCTTGAGGTGGCACCCGAAATAGTTGAGATGGACCTCAATCCGCTTCTTGGAACAGCAGAGAGAGTCGTTGCAGTAGATGCACGAATCAGGATAGAGAAGAGGTGAGGTGAGGAATATCATGTGAGTTAAGGTTGGTTAAGGGTACCTTTAGCCTCTCTTTATTGACTATATTTGACATACGGTGTGGTAAATGAGCCTGAAACAGGCATCTTTGCCCCCTGTATGATTTAGCGGATAAAAGAGTTTTGGGCCGCCATAGCCCGGGACGGTTTCCGGACCTTTCAGCGGAGATACCCGGATTTTGGCATTCCAATCTTTGGAAACATAGCTGTTATGAATACACCAGTAAATTATGAAGTTGTAAGATCGAAGCTCGATGAGATTATCGGTGAAGCCGATATTGGAAGGGCTAGTATCAGGGAGATTGTAAAGCTGGTCAACCACATTGAACGCGAGACCGGTATAGAGTATATACGGATGGAGATGGGGGTGCCCGGTCTTCCGCCAGCCGCAATAGCAACAGAGGCTGAAAAGAGAGCCCTTGACAAGGGAGTTGCCTCTCTCTATCCCAATATAGAAGGGATATATGAACTTAAGAGTGAGACATCGCGCTTTGTCAAGCTCTTTATGGATCTCGATGTTGATCCCCGTGGATGTATACCTTCGGTAGGTTCTATGATGGGTTCTATGGCCTGCTTTATGGTTGCCAACAGGAACAACGCTGACCGCGAGGGTACCCTTTTTATTGATCCGGGCTTCCCTGTTCAGAAGTCTCAGATAGAGATGCTGGGTCAGGAGTTTATGACCTTTGATGTTTACAATTACAGGGGTGACAAGCTAAGGCCTAAACTTGAATCGATACTTGCCGGTGGCAAGGTTTCAACCATTCTCTACTCAAACCCCAATAACCCTGCATGGATATGCTTTACCGAAGAGGAGCTTAAGACAATAGGCGAACTGGCTAACAGGTACGATGCGATTGTGATAGAAGATCTGGCCTATTTCGGAATGGATTTCAGAAAAGACTACTCTGTTCCGGGGTCACCGCCATTTCAGCCCACAGTAGGTAAATATTGCGATAACTATATTTTGCTCATATCCAGCTCAAAGGTCTTCAGTTATGCAGGGCAGAGGGCAGGTATGATAGTTATTTCCGATACTCTCTATAACAGACAATACCCCGATCTGCTCCGTTACTTTACCTCAGACCGTTTTGGGCACTGTATAGTTTTCGGTGCTCTCTACGGACTCTCGGCGGGGGTTACCCATACCGTGCAGTACGGGCTGGCCGCTGTTCTGAAGGCGGTTAATGACGGAGGTTATAAATTTCTTGAAGAGGTGAGGGAGTATGGCCATAAGGCTGAAATTATGAAGAGACTCTTTACATCTAACGGATTCGGTATTGTGTACGACAGGGATCTTGATGAGCCTATAGCTGACGGATTCTACTTCACCATCAGCTATCCCGGCTTTACCGGCTCTCAGCTTCTTGAGAGGCTAATATTTTACGGTATAAGCGCAATAACCCTTGGTATAACAGGAAGCGAAAGGGGCGAAGGGCTAAGGGCCTGTGTCTCCCTTATAAGGAGAGACCAGTTTCCGGATCTTGAGCAGAGGCTTAAGAAGTTTGCAGAGGACCACCCGACAGCCTCTTAGTGGTTAAGATCGGGGCAGGGTAGTTTGATTACCGCTGCTCTGAACATTATGAGAAGATAGTAAACAACAGATAATATATAACAGAAATGGCGAAGATCAGAGGAACAATAGTTGTAGACATCGAGAGATGTAAAGGCTGTGAGGTTTGTGTTGTTAACTGCCCCACAAAGACAATTGCACTTGCAAAGGAGGTTAACAGTAAGGGTTACCACTACGCTTATGAGGCGGTAGATGATACCTGTATCGGATGCGCAAACTGTGCTATGGTATGTCCCGACGGTGTAATAACGGTCTATAAAAAGCGTTTGTAACACCAAATTCAGCTGCGACCTTTTCCGGAGGGGGTGGCCTTATGGCTTACACAATAGCGCGGTAGTGAGAGAACAGATATTGAAATAATAAACCCAACATGAGAACAGAGGGCATAGATTATTGCAGAGAGGTTGGCGCCGAGGCTATCGGAAAGTAACTGTTTCAGTATGCAAACAGTGATATGCCTGTTTTCATGAGAAAAAATTTAAACCAATGAAAAGGGAACTACGATTAATGAAGGGCAACGAGGCTATTGCCGAGGCTGCTATCCGTGCTGGCTGCGATGGCTATTTCGGATATCCCATCACCCCTCAGAGTGAGATACTTGAGTATCTGATGGAGGAGAAGCCCCACGAGCGTACGGGTATGGTGGTGTTGCAGGCTGAGAGTGAAGTGGCGGCCATCAATATGGTTTATGGAGGTGCCGGTTGCGGTAAGAAGGTTATGACCTCTTCCTCTTCACCAGGTATAAGCCTTAAACAAGAGGGGCTAAGCTATATTGCAGGAGCAGAGCTCCCCTGCCTCGTGGTCAATATAGTGCGCGGTGGGCCGGGGCTTGGCACCATACAGCCTGCGCAGTCTGACTACTTTCAGGCTGTAAAAGGTGGCGGCCATGGTGATTACAAGCTCCTTGTACTGGCGCCGGCCTCTGTCCAGGAGATGGCAGATTTTGTCGAACTGGGCTTTGAGCTAGCCTTTAAATACAGGAATCCCGTTATGATCCTTTCAGACGGGATTATAGGTCAGATGATGGAGAAGGTCTACCTGAATCCCCAGAAAGAGAGGTCGTCTGAAAACCTTGAGTGGGCTACAACAGGTAAACCGGCAGGTAGTGAGAGAACCATCATTACATCTCTTGAGCTTGACTCTGCCAAACAGGAGGTTTTTAATCAGAAGCTGATTGATAAATACAGAGAGATGGAGAGGAGTGAGGTGAGGGTCGAGGAGTTTCAGACCGAAGATGCCGACTACCTTCTTGTATCGTATGGCAGCAGCGCCCGTATCTGCCAGAGGGCAGTAGATCTGGCCAGGGCGGAAGGTCTTAAGGTGGGTCTTATAAGATTGATAACCCTATTCCCGTTTCCCAAAAAGAGGCTTGAAGAGCTTGCAGGGAGCGTAAAGGGGATGATGGCTGTAGAGATGAGTGCAGGACAGATGGTAGAAGATGTTATGCTCTCAGTATGCGGAAAAGTGCCGGTGGTACATTTTGGTAGAATGGGAGGTATTATACCTACACCGGAAGAGGTGATAGAGAACCTCAAAACAAAAATTATAGGAGGCTAATATTATGTCAGAAAGTTTCGATAAAAAGAGCATGATAGATGAAGCTAACCTCGCTTATAAGAAGTCTGAGGTTATGACAGAGAATGTTCTCAGCTACTGCCCGGGTTGTGGTCATGGAACCGCACACAGGCTTATCGCTGAGGTTATTGAGGAGGGCGACCTTCAGGACAAGACAATAGGTGTTTGTCCAGTCGGATGTTCGGTACTGATGTACAATTCTCTCGATATAGATATGCAGCAGGCAGCTCACGGAAGAGCTCCCGCGGTGGCTACGGCTGTAAAGAGGCTTATGCCGGAAAAATTTGTCTTCACCTATCAGGGTGACGGCGACCTGGCTGCCATTGGAACAGCAGAAACCCTGCATGCATGCAATAGAGGTGAAAACTTCCTGATAGTCTTTATAAATAACGCTATCTATGGAATGACAGGAGGCCAGATGGCTCCGACCACACTGCCCGGCATGAGGTCTTCAACCTCACCTCACGGAAGAGATACCATACTTATGGGTAACCCCCTTAAGATGACAGAACTGGTTGCCAAACTGCCCGGTACATACTTTGTAACAAGGCAGAGCGTACATACCCCTGCCGCTGTCAGGAAGACCAAGAAGGCGTTAAGGAAGGCCGTCGAGTATCAGCAGCAATCCAAAGGGACCTGCTTTATTGAGATAGTATCCAACTGCCCTTCCGGATGGAAAATGACAGCGCTGCAGTCCAATGAATGGATGGAGGAGAATATGTTTCCCTTCTACCCTTTGGGTGATATTAAGGTGCCGGAGGAGTAGAAATTTTAATGACCAGGTAAACTAAATAGTTATGACAGAAGAGATTATTATAGCCGGATTTGGTGGTCAGGGTGTTTTATCCATGGGTAAAATAATGGCCTATTCAGGTGTTATGCAGGATATGGAGGTGAGCTGGATGCCCTCTTACGGTCCCGAGATGCGGGGTGGTACAGCGAATGTGATTGTTATCCTGAGTGAAAATAGGATAAGCTCGCCCATAATACGGGAATTTGATACCGCCATAATACTCAATCAACAGTCGCTGGACAAGTTTGAAAATGATATCAAACCCGGCGGTACGCTGATATATGATGGTAATGGTATAACCCGTCATCCTGAGCGCAAAGATATTACCGTGTACCGTATCGATGCCATGGACGAGGCTACCAGTATGGAGATGTCGAAAGTGTTTAATATGGTTGTTCTGGGTGGCTATCTTAAAGTCAAGCCGATACTGAAACTTGACAATGTGGTAGAGGGACTGAAGAAGTCTCTGCCGGAGCGCTACCACAAGCTTATTCCTGCCAACGAGAAGGCACTTCATCGTGGTATGGAGATAATATCTGAGGTTGAGCAGAACTAAACTTAAACCGGGGTATATCTTAAATATGGGTGGCCGGTGCCAGGCAGGGTTATTCAACATCCTCCCGGTGCCGGCCTCTGTATAGATTCATTCTCCTTATGTAGCTCCATACTTCAGCAGGGAGCAGATGGCTGGCGTCACGCCCCTCTGCAATACTCCTTCTTATATCGGATGCCGATACCTCCATAAGTGGAGCCTTAAGCAGAGTTATGTCGGCATGGCGCAGCAGCGATTCAACGGTCTTGCTTCGGGGGGGCTTTTTAAAACCGCTTCTGGGGTAGGCATATATCTGGCATGTAGCTGTCAGCTCTTCAAGCCCCTTCCATTTGTCGAGCGAATAGAGATTATCCTCCCCCATTATTATGGTGAAACGATTATCGGGCTCTGCTTTTCTGATCTCCCTGATTGTGTCGATAGTGTAGCTGGGCAGGGGCAGGGATAGCTCAATGGCAGATATCCTTATGTTTTCGTCAACACCACGGAGTGCCCTCCTGGCCATCTCCAGTCTTGTTTCACCCGGCAGAAGACCCGATCCGCTCTTAAGAGGGTTAAGAGCGCTTATAATAAGGCGTACCTCATCAATTGGTGTGTTGTTGCATATCCACCTTGCAACCGCCAGATGCCCGTTATGTATCGGATTAAACGATCCGAAATAGAGGCCTGTTTCCATCTCTAAATGGTTTCGATAAATCTTTTGGTAACACTCAATGCCCTATCGCAGGCCATATCGAGGTCGTCATTTACTATTACCTCATCAAACCTGTTGGCGTACTCTATCTCGGTGGCAGCCTTGGATGTTCGCATCCTGATGGTTTCCTCCTTCTCGGTTCCTCGTGCAGTAAGCCTTCTTTCCAGCTCATCTACAGATGGAGGCATAATGAAAATTGCCAATGCCTCATCACCAAATCTCTCTTTGAGGTTAATACCCCCCTTTACATCAACATCGAAAATTACACTTCTACCACTATTTCGCACCCTGTTAACATCACTCTCAACCGTGCCGTACAGCAGTCCGGGATATACCTCTTCCCACTCAATAAAAATCCCCTCATCTATCCCCCTTCTGAACTGACTCTCTGTGAGGAAATGGTAGTGTTCTCCATCGATCTCACCCGGCCTCGGCGACCTGCTTGTTGCCGAAACCGAGAAGGCGAGATTGGGAATCTTTCCGGTCAGATATTTTACTATGGTACTTTTGCCTGCACCTGAGGGAGCCGATACAATTATTACTTTGCCTTTCATACAGATATATTCTTGATTCAATACCGGGAACCAGTCGGTCTGATCTCTCTCTGCGCCCCTGTTGGTATCCCGCCTTTAATACGCCGGAGGGCGCATGGCTGAAAGATTCTATGCCACAAGATTACAGAACATTGAATAACTGCTCTCTTATCTTCTCTGCATGCTCCTTCATGTCAACCACAACGCGCTGTATGTCAGCGTCATTAGCCTTTGATCCTATTGTGTTTATTTCACGGCTCATCTCCTGCGCAATAAACTGAAGCCTCTTGCCGCCGGAACTCTCGCTGTTCAGGGTCTCTAAAAAATAGTCGCAATGCTTTTTCAGCCTCACTTTCTCTTCATTGATATCGTACCTCTCTACATAGAAAAGTATCTCCTGCTCCAGCCTGTTCTGATCTATCGGCGGTTTCGCCCCCTGACCTCCCATTAATTCAGTAAGCTTATCCCTTATCCGGAGTCGTCTGTTTTCTTCCCTGGGTTCAATATCATCAAGTCTGCCGGTAATATGATGCACAGCCTCTCTTATATCTGCCTCAAGAGAGCTGCCCTCTTCCAGGCGGTATTCCTTAACCCTCTCCAGGGCGAGTGTAAGTGCCTCCATAAGGTCACTCCACTCCTGATCACTAATAGATACAGCATCATTGCCCACCGAGTCGGGAAGCCTGAGTATAGCAGGCATTATTGAGCTGTCGAGCGGTATATCAAGGCTCTCAGATATCTCTTTTATCTGCCTGAAATACCCCGAAACAATTGAACTGTTAACGGAAGCCGGAGGCTCTTCGCCGGTTTGTTCACAATTTATATAGACATCTATTTTACCTCTCTCAAGCGCCTGTGCTGTAACATTCCGTATCTCATGCTCCCTGTCACGATAGAACCATGGGAGCCTGGTGTTAATGTCGAGCTGCTTGCTGTTCAGCGATCTTATCTCAACTGTAATAATTCGTTCTCTGGCATGGGCTGTTGCCTTGCCAAATCCGGTCATGGAAACAATCATTTTATCACTATTATTGGCTACTGTTTAAATCAACCCAATATAGTGCTTTTATCAGAAAGGATAAAACATCAGACCCTCTCCAGTCCTACTGTGAAGTGGCGCATAATTGGTGCCTCCTTAACGATCCTAAAGCCCTTTTTTATGGAATCTCTTCTTTCGGATATGTTGGCGAAAACGGCGGCCACATAGTCCATATGGCTTGACGAGTATACCCTTCGTGGAATCGCCAGCCTTAAGAGCTCAAGTTTCGGATATCTGTTCTTGCGGGTTACGGGATCGCGGTCTGCCAGCAGGGCGCCTATCTCTACACCCCTCACACCACCCTCAGTATAGGCTTCAATGGCAAGGGTCTGCGCAGGGAATTGCTCTCTGGGAACCTCTCTCAGAAAGCCTGTAGCATCAATGAAAATGGCATGGCCACCAAAGGGCTCCTGGACAGTTACTCCCGCCTCCTTAAGCTTTGATCCCAGATATTCCACCTGCCTTAGCCTGCTTATCAGGTATCGCTCTTCAGTACCCTCATAGAGGCCGGCGGCAAGGGCGTTCATATCCCTTCCCGACATACCGCCGTAGGTGATATATCCTTCAAACATAATATTAAAGATGGAGGCCTTGTTATAGAGCTCCTCGCTTTTCATGGCAATAAAACCTCCCATATTGACTATGGCATCTTTTTTTGAGCTCATTGTCATTGCGTCTGCCAGCGAGAAGGTCTCTCTTACTATCTCACTTATACTACTGTTTTCATATCCCTTCTCCCGCATTTTGATAAATGCCGCATTCTCTGCAAATCTTGCCGAGTCGAAAACCAGGGGTATGCCGTAGCTATCTGCCATCTCTTTCAATTCCCGCATATTCTTCATGCTTACCGGCTGACCTCCGGCGGTATTGTTGGTGATGGTGAGCAGAATGAAGGGAATCTTGCCGGTGCCGTTTTTATCAATTACCCTCTCCAGCTTTCGAAGGTCGACATTGCCCTTGAAGGGGTGGTTAGCCGATGTATCGCCAGCCTCATCTATAGTACAGTCTATGGCCAGAGCCTTACGGAACTCTATATGCCCCTTAGTTGTATCGAAGTGAGAGTTACCCGGAACAATATCGCCCTCCTTTACAAGCAGTGAGAAGAGAACATTCTCTGCTGCCCTGCCCTGGTGCACAGGGAGGAAAAATTCAAATCCGGTAATATCTGTTACAGCACTCTTAAGCTTGTAGTAAGAGGAGGCTCCTGCGTAACTCTCATCGCCCAGCATGATCTCTGACCATTGAGTGTCGCTCATGGCTCCTGTTCCCGAGTCGGTAAGAAGATCAATGATTACCTGGTCGGAGCGCAGGTTGAAGAGGTTGTAGCCGGCCTCTCTGATCCATGCGGCTCTCTCTTTCGGAGTGGAGAGATTTACGGGTTCAACTACTTTTGTCTTATAGGGTTCAATATATGGCAGCTTCATACAGTTGTCAGATAATTTATGTGAATGATTTATTAGTTGGTAGCCGGAAATGGCCATAGGGGTGGCAGGGAGTGCCTCCGGTGATTACAAGGGCAAAGAGTCCCTTCTTTTAATGTTGCGGTATACCGAAGTGGCAAGAAAATCCGTTGTTATAGAATAAACCATTAATAAAACCGGTATTTTTGCAAAAATAGAATCTATTTTCCAAAAGAGGAAGCGATTCAATGATGATATAACCCCACATAAAAGAGCCCTTAATAATATGAAGCCGATCACTTTCATTATCACTTTACTCTTATTTCAGTGTTCACTCTTCTCACAGGTCGCACCCCCTGTGGCTGATACCCTGGGTTCAGACAGGAGCTTTAACATGGTGACCGACACGGTTCCTCCATCTGATGCCCGGCGCATAACCCTCTCAGCCCTTGAGGCTGCCGAATTCCTTAAGAGGCTCTATAATGAGGGTAACTGGCGAAGTGAAGATGAGCCGCTGCGCAACTACATAGGAGATCTGATTGCTCATGCTGAGGCGGAGCATCAGAACAGGGTAATAGGGTTTCTGGAGGGCTTCCCCTTTGAGGTTGTCAGGATCGCCCCCGAACTATATGTAAGAACAGATACAGTAAGGATACCGCTTTCCCCGCTAAGGGACAGAGATATTACCGAAATTAACGAGTATATAGTCTTTGAGGGCGATACAGTATTCCTGCCCGACCCATCTGTAATATACGACCTGAGGAGGTATCTTGACTCACTGCTTTCACCGCCCGATACCATCCCCGAAATTGAGTCTGATACCCTTATAGACAGAGTTGCCGACACCATTGTTGTCGATGACACCCTATATATCCATACGACCGATACTGCCGATCGTGGCATCGATACCCTGGCAATAGTGCCTGTAGGTGTATCGGCAAGAATTGATAGTGCCATTTTGGTCAGGGATGTCAGGGCAGTTGACATAGTAGACATGCTGGACGATTCGCTGATTGTCGCAGCTGGTCTTGACAGGGATCTGCTTGAGGATGTTCCTCTCTATGATGTTGTTACTGACCATTCAGACACCCTCGAACAGCCCTCTCCGGTCAAATTGGGTAAAAACCTGTACCTTGACCGCGATACGCTTCTGCTCATATTCCATGATACACTTAGGCAGGCTGTCTCTCCCGACCCTGCCTTCCCGTTTGCCTACTACGACTATCCATTTACCGGAGATACCATTGAGAGTGCAGTAAACGAACTGGTGGCACTTCTTGAGCGCAGAGACTCAACCCTTATAGAGTTTACAAGTGTTGACGGCAACATAGTGCCGGTATGGATTAACAGTCAGAATCAGCGCGTCAGAAGATTCTGGCTCAGAAACGAGTTTGAAGATTCGGTAACTGTATGGATAGGTAATCCCTACAGGAACGCCGTGGGGCTCTATCTTGAGAATGGTATTCAGTTCAGGAGGCCCATCAGAGCTACCACTCCTGCCGATCCTTCAATCAGGCCCGTTCCTACAGAGAGGATGACACTGGGGCAGGTCTCAACACTTGATGTGAAGCACAACCTCTGGCGGTATCACTCCGATGTCTCCCTTATGCTCAATCAGGTATTCCTGAGCAACTGGGCAAGGGGAGGAGAGAGCAGTCTGTCAGGTTCGTTGGATATTCAGGGTAATGCAAACTATGTAGATGATGACCGCGATTTTGAGTTTATAAACAGTGCCAGAATAAGGCATGGATTTGTATATGGCGAGGAGACAGGGCTTAGACGCAACATGGACCGGCTCGATATTAACTCAAGACTCAATTCTGAGGCGTTCGGCGAATTCGATTTCAGCAGCACAGCTCATTTCCAGACTCAGCTGGCCAAAGGATACAGATACCCCAATGATTCCGTAGCTATATCGCGTTTTCTGAATCCGGGTAGAATGACAATCGGTACCGGTCTCGATTACAGACCTAACCGGGAGACATCTGTAAATCTCTCACCGCTCTCTTACAGGGTAACCTTTATGACCGATACGGCAAACTTTAATCAGCGCCGTCAGGGTATTGAGGAGGACAGGAAGTCAAGGCATCAGTTGGGAGCTAATCTTAGGGCGAGTTACCGTTTCGATCTCTTCGACAATATCCGCATAACCAATCGCCTGGAACTCTATTCCAACTATCTGGATAAACCAAAGAATATAGATATTGACTGGGAGTTGATACTGACCACCAGCCTTAACTGGTTTACCGATGTAAGAATAAATATCAACCTTATATATGATGACGATGTGAAATTCCCTGTCGAGGACAGCGAGGGTAATCCTGTTCTTGATGATGAAGGAAACGAGAGAGAGGTGCCTCGCATTCAGCTCAGGGAGGTGATGGGTTTCACCCTTGTATTCCGGTTCTGATCGTTTTTTCCCGGGGGTTACTGCAGTGGGACCATTATGTCTGCAATAGTGAGGGCGCCGTACAGAACCCCTCCCGGCCCGTTTAACTTTCCAAAGGCCATATTTACCCTGCTAATATTACCCGGGGTAACAATTAAGTGTTGCACTGTAAGTAGCAGCAGAAAGATAATTGCACCCGCAATGTAGAGATAGCCTGCCGTTTGCACCAAGCCTGCAGCCACTACAAGCAGAGCCGTGACGGTGTGCGAGGCGGCTGACACAGTGAGCGCTGTACGCCGGCCATAAGATGATGGTATTGATAATAGCCCGTTATCTCTGTCGAATATCTCGTCCTGCAGTGAATATATAATGTCGAAGCCAGCTACCCACGTCAATACTATTGCCGAGTATATCAGAGGGAGTATGCCGATGGTTTCGGTTACGGCGATATATGCGCCTGCAGGGGCGAGGGCAAGTCCCAGCCCCAGAATGAAATGGCACAGTGCAGTGAACCTTTTGGTGTAGCTGTATCCCAGTGTAATTATGAGTGCCACAGGTGACAGAATAAGGGTAACCCTGTTTATAAGCCCCGCGGCAATTATGAATATCACCATACTTATTATTGTAAACCAAAGCGCACCCCTGCTGCTGACCTTACCTGATGGCAGCTCCCTCTCGCTTGTTCGTGGGTTTATCGCGTCAAACCTTCTGTCAGCATACCTGTTGAAGGCCATGGCTGCACTTCTTGCCGACACCATACAGATGACTATCAGTAAGAGGGTTTTTAGGGAGAAGTCGTAGGCCTCTTTCGATGTGGCCAGGAAAAAGGCGACGAATGCAAAAGGCAGTGCGAAGATGGTGTGGCTGAATTTTATCAGGGAGAGATAACGGGAAAAAGGTCGGATGTCCATTACTAAAAGATATTACCTGCCTGCATAAATGGTTCTGTAGCGTTGCGGTTCTCTGTATGCCTGGACTTTCAGGACCTTACCGTGGCACCGAGGTTCTGCTCCAGGGCCCTCTCTATTTGGCTCATCGCCTTTCTGATTCTCTCTTCATTCAATGTCTTGTCATCATCTCTCAGAATAAAGCTGACAGCGTACGATTTTTTCCCCTTGCCAAGTGATGTATGCCTGTAGAGATCGAACAGATCAACCGAGCGGAGAATCCCGGTTTCAGCCTCTGAAGCGACCCTTCTGATATCCCGGAAGGTGACACCCTCCTCAATAAGAAGGGCCAGATCTCTCCTTACCGAAGGGTACCTGGGCAAGCTTTTATGGCGGGTCTCTGTACGGCCTGCAAGCAGGAGAGCCCTGTCCCACTCAATATTTACCCAGAATACATCCTGCTCTATTCCAAATCTTTGTCTGTAATTAACCCCAACCCTGCATATTGTGGCAATGATCTCATTGTTGAATGAGTATTCCAGACCCTCTGCCCGGCTGTTACAGGGCTCAAGATCACTCTCATCGAGAAGCTCTTCAATTCCCAGCCTGCCAAGAATCATCCCGAGGTACGCTTTGGCATGGAAGAAGTTGCTTCTTACTATCGGAGAGTTCCACCTTTCACTCCAGAGTGCGCCGGTAAGAAAAAGTGAGAGGCAGCTCTTCTCAATGAAGTTCTCTACGGCTGGCTCTTCTCTCCCGGCTGCCTTTACAGAATAACATCTGCCAAATTCAAAGAGCCTCAGATCACTGTTCTGCCGGTTTATATTGTAGGCGATGGCATTTAGTCCTCCCGGCAGAAGCGAGCATCTGAGCTGATTAAGGTCACTGCTAAGGGGATTTACCAGTTTGACGGCAGACCCCCTGTCAGAAATAGTTCCGGCCTTCTCAAACCATGTGTCGGGAACCAGCGAGTTTGACATCATCTCGTGAAAACCGTTAGATGTCAGCATGTCTGCAATCATATTTGTTACCCTCTCTGTGTCGGTTTCGGGTCCGATGGTGATACTTGATGTAAACTTCGATCCTACATCGATATTGTTATACCCGTATATGCGCAGTATCTCTTCAGCGATATCGGCCTCGCCTGCTATCTCCTCCTTCGAAGTGGGAATAGCTATAGTTAAGACTCCTTCCGCCTCCTCAATAATGCTAAAGCCGAGAGAGGAGAGTATTCCTCTTATTGTGGCGGGCTCAATCCTCTTTCCTATAAGAGAGCAGACCCTTGCTGTGCTAACGGTTAAATACCTCTCTTCATGAACAACAGGGTATATGTCGGTCATCCTGGTTGATATATCTCCTCCGGCAATCTCCCTGATAAGAAGGGCTGCCCTTTTCAGGGCATAGGGTGCCATACCGACATCTGCCCCCCTTTCAAACCTGAATGATGCATCTGTCGATATTCCATGCCTTTTGGCTGTTCTTCTGACACTTACCGGATTAAACCATGCCGATTCAAGGAAGATGGTGGTTGTTGAACCGGTCACTCCCGTAGATAAACCTCCCAGCACCCCTGCTATACAGAGGGGCTCACCCCCACAGCATATCATCAGATCTTTGCTGCTCAATTTTCTTGTTACACCATCAAGGGTTGTGAACTCTGTGTCGTCGGCAAGATTACCTACAGTTATAGCTTTACCACCCAGTTTGTCGGCATCGAAGGCATGTAGTGGCTGGCCAAGTTCCATCAGAACAAAGTTGGTGATATCTACTATGTTGTTGACAGGTTCTAATCCTATTGATGAGAGGCGGTTTTTGAGCCAGGTGGGAGACTCCCCAACCCTGACATTACTGATTGTGATACCGCAATATCTGTGACAATCTCTGCTGTTCTCTATAATGACTTCTATTGGAGCATCACCTTTTGCGGTACGGAGGGTATCTGCCGGGGGCATTACTGCCGTGGCCTTCCCTTTGAGATTGATAAAAGCAGCAAGATCTCTTCCCGCTCCGTAGTGATAGCCGCTCTCAATCCTGTTCGGAGTGAGTCCTATGCTGTATATGTGGTCACTGTGGATTTCAAAAAGCTCAGTAGCTGCTGTTCCCGGCTTAATATTCTCTCCGGGCAGCATTATTGTATCACTGCGGTTGCCCAGTCCCAACTCGGCCTCGGAGCATATCATGCCGGCAGAGGTTACTCCTCTTATCTCTGACTCTCTGATGATTATTCTCTTGCCCTGGGAAACAACTACAGAGCCGGGGCCTGCAACCAGTACGATCTGCCCTGCTTCTATATTTGGTGCTCCGCACACTATTTGAACATTACTGTCACCTCCGGTATTAACCTCGGCCACTTTTAGCCTGTCTGCGGCAGGATGCTCACTGCAGGTAAGAACCTTGCCTGCAACAACACCACTGAGTCCTCCCGGATGCGACTCCCAGACCTCTATCTCTTCCACCTCAAGGCCGATATCGGTCAGTATCTCTCCGACCCTCTCAGGTGAAAGATCAACCGCAACATACTCTCTGAGCCAGTTATAGGATAACTTCATATACTAAACAGATTATAATACAGATGTGACATAAGGAGAGGGCAAAAGTACGAAATAATTGAAAAAAGAGGCCGACACCGCATACCCTTTACCCATGTTAACCCTAAATAGCTATATTTGCATAGCTCTCCAGCAATATAAGCGCTAAAGAAGGGGGACACAATACTACTTATTAAATCAGGAATCTCTATATCAGTATATCAATATGGCAGGCGAAAATAAAGAGAGACTTATACTTGTAACCAATGACGACGGGCTGTATGCTGCCGGGTTAAGAAGCCTTCTGAATGTGATGGAGGAGTTCGGAAGGGTCTTGTTGATATCCTCGACAGAGAGCATGTCCGGTATGTCTCAGGCACTCACTATTAAAAGCCCTCTGAGGGTCAAGTTACTGGAGCAGACCGACAGCCGTACAGTCTATGCATGCAGCGGCACACCTGCAGATGGTGTTAAGATAGCAATGAATAAGCTGCTTGAGAGAGAGCCCGACTGGGTTGTCTCTGGTATCAACCACGGCGCAAACTCATCTGTAAGCGTACTATACTCCGGCACCATGGCTGCCGCCATTGAGGGGACTCTTAACGGAATAGATTCGGTTGGGTTCTCACTTGGCAACTTTAGTCCCGCTGCTGACTTTACCGCCTCAGAACACTATGTCAGGATGATAATGAATATGCTGGCAGAGAACCGGCTGCCACGGGGGGTTTGTCTAAATGTCAATATTCCACCTTTGCCTCTGGAAATGATTAAGGGGGTAAAGGTGTGCAGACAGTCAGACGGCAACTGGAGGGAGGAGTTTGATAAGCGCAAAGACCCGATGGGCAGAACCTATTACTGGCTTACCGGTTCATTCTTTAATCATGAGCCGGAGGCCTCAGATACCGATGAGTGGGCTCTTAAAAATGGCTTTGTATCGGTAGTGCCGGTTGCAGTAGATATGACGGCTCACACTTTTATTCCGACACTCAAATCGAAGCTGAAAAGTGAAGAGGTCCGCCAAAATTAACACCCATACCTTTGGGGCTGTCATTGGCATAGGAGTACCGGTTTTCCTGATGCTGGCGTTCTGGATATGGCAGTCGGATGGCGAAGGTCTTATCACTTTTTTTGTAAGGGAACTTGTTGCGAAGGGAGTGCTTACCAATGTTATAAGCGCTTCTATCTTTTTTGGCAACCTCCCACCTTTTATGATACTCTGCAGAACCGATAATCTGAAAGCTGCCAGAGGTATGCTGGGTGTCACTATAGTTTGGGCCATAGCGGTATTTATAATAAAGCTTACCTGACAGGCATGCCTGCTGCATGCAACATGACAAGATGAGGCACCCTGCAGCAGTCTGTGTGATTGATTAATATGAGATACTTTATAATAGCAGGAGAGGCATCGGGCGATCTTCACGGATCGAATCTTATAAGAGGACTGCTCAAGGCTGACAAGGATGCAGAGATCTTTTTCTATGGCGGTGACAGAATGAGAGAGGCCGGAGGCACTCTGCTATCTCACTATCGCAATACTGCGGTTATGGGGTATGTTGAGGTTGTTATGCGTCTTGGCACTGTTCTGGGTAGTTTAAGGCGATGCCGCAGAGATATAAGGTCGCTGTGTCCCGATATGATCATACTTATTGACTTCCCCGGGTTCAACATGAAGATGGCCAAATTTGCCCGTACCCTCGGCATTCCTGTTGTTTACTACATATCTCCGAAAATATGGGCATGGAAGCGGTGGCGTATTAAAGCGATCAGGAGAGATGTCTCGCGTATGTATATAATTCTTCCTTTTGAGAAGGATTTTTATGACTCTTACAATTTCGATACTCACTATTTTGGTAATCCACTGGTAGATGAGATTGACAGATACCACAGAAGCGCACCTTCCGGGGTACGGCTCAGAGAGTCGCTGGGCCTTGATGAACGGCCTGTTATATCGCTCTTTCCCGGCAGCAGGAGAGATGAGGTGAGGCGAATACTTCCCCCAATGCTTTCGGTCATTAAGTACTATCCCGACTACCAGTTCCTTATAGCAGCCTCTGATAGCGTTGCCTCTGATCTCTACCAGTCAATTGCCGGCAGCTATGATGTTAAGCCCGTCTTCAACAGAAGTTACGATCTTCTGGCACTCTCTGAGGTGGCCGTTGTTAAATCGGGTACCTCTACACTTGAAGCTGCCCTTATGAATGTCCCCCAGATTGTATGCTACAAGGTATCTCCCATCTCTTTTCTTATTGGAAAGATGCTTATAAGGGGTATTAGGTTTGTGTCTCTTGTTAATCTGCTTATGGACAAACAGGTTGTAAAAGAGCTGTTGCAGGGGCAGATGAAAGAGAGAAATCTGGTTAACGAGATCAACTCCATTATTACCGGTGGATGGAAACGGCATATTATGAAAAATAACTACGCCACCATCTCGTCTATGATGTGTAAACCGGGTGTCTCTGATCGTGTGGCCGGTGACATTGTGAAATATGGCAACTCTCTGCAGGGCGTTTCCACGCGGGAAGAGGGCCGGCGTAGCAGATCAGACGGGTTTTCCGGTAATGATAGTTTTTAGATATATGGTATTAAGCCTCTTGATGGTTGTGCCAGCCCTGTTTGTCACGGGCGAAACACTCCCGGCCGATGATCATACCATCAGAATAAGGCTCTTTTCAGAACTGAAACCGGAACGGCTCATCTTTACTCCGGCAGATGGCGACTACCTGATTGAGGTCGATGGAGAGGAGAAGGGGTTTGTACGAACGGCAGAACCGCTTCTTGTTTTCAGATATGGAGACAGGCTTGCTGTGAAGGGAGGAACCCTCTCCGGGATACTATCTGACTCAATATCCATTATTCCGGATGGAGGCACCCGTTTTTCACTTGAGATACCGGGTGTTGAAGATAGCAGAAGGTACTATGATGACAGGTTGATGGTTAATCTCGACGGCAATCTCTTTTTTATCGTAAATAAAACATCTGTAGAGAGATATCTTCCGGGAGTAGTGGAGGCCGAAGGTGGCAACGGCATAGAGGATGAGTTTTTCAGGGTTCAGGCAGTTATTGCAAGAACCTATGCCTACAGGAACCTTGACCGACACATAAGTGACAACTATAATTTATGTGATGGTGTGCATTGCCAGGCATATTATGGTAAAACAGGAATGGCAGTCATTAAGAGTGCAGTAGAGGCGACCAGAGGATTGGTACTTACCGATAGTGATACGATTCTGGTAAATGCCCTGTTTCACTCAAACTGTGGGGGAGAGACACTCTCTTCCGGCCAGGTCTGGCTTGCTCAGGGTAGTCATCTGGTATCGGTAAGGGACCCCTATTGCAGGGAGATGTCCAACTCGATCTGGAGAACCACCATCCCCCTTCAGGAGTGGATAACATATATTTATCAGTTCAGGGAGAGTGGCCGGGGATCTGAAGGTGATATATTCCGGTTTGAACAACCGGACCGACAGGAAATGCTGGCAATATCAGGATATCGCCCCATCCCCCTCAGGGAGATAAGGGAGCGCTTTATGCTGAGGTCTGCTTTTTTCTCTTTTGTCAAAGAGGGTGATACATTACTGGTTTCGGGCAGGGGCTTTGGGCATGGAGTCGGCCTCTGCCAGCAGGGGGCGATGGTTATGGCGGCAAGAGGCTACAATTACCGCCAGATTGCTTCGTTCTACTATAACGGGGTAATGGTCGTCCATATCGATGATGCCCGCTATCCGGAGACCTTTTGACCCTATCTTATCTGGTAATTATGTCGCCAATCAATATATTTGCCCAAAAGCAGTTTGATATATGTATCCGATCTACATTAAAGAGTTGAAGGGCTTTTTCAGCAGCCTGACCGGCTATATTGTTATTGCTGTATTCCTGACAGTAAATTCACTGTTTATGTGGGTTTTCCCCGGAGAGCTTAATGTTTTATCAGGCGGTCATGCCACACTCGACACACTCTTTATCATCTCTCCCTGGGTATTCCTGTTTCTTGTGCCGGCTGTTACCATGCGTATGATATCAGAAGAGAAGCGGCTTGGTACCATAGAGCTGCTCTACTCAAAACCTGTCTCTGAGATGCATATAGTTACCGGAAAGTATTTGGCAGCGGTATCGCTTGTGTTTCTGGCTCTTCTGCCCGGTCTGGTCTACTATGCGACCATATGGTCTCTTGGCGATCCTCAGGGTAATCTTGATGTGGGCGGAACCGCCGGTTCGGTGGCAGGGCTCTTCTTTCTGGCTGCAGTATATGCCGCAGCCGGACTATTTGCCTCATCTCTGACACAGAATCAGGTTGTCGCCTTCATTATAGCTGTACTTATATCATTTTTCCTCTTTACAGGATTCGATTCAATAGCGATGCTTCCCGGCCTCAGAAATATCGATGAGTATGTGGTGATGCTCGGAATAAATGAGCACTACAGATCTATGAGCAGGGGAGTTATTGATATATCGGACATAGTCTATTTTGTTGTAGTGATTACAATATTCATTGAGGGCACAAGGGTAGTACTAACTTCCAGGAAATGGAAAAAAGGTTGATCTATGGGGAATCAGATGTCTGAAATAAAGAGAGCTAATATAATACGCTTTGTGACAGTAGCTGTGGTGGCCATTGCGGGTGGACTGATAGTCTCATCCATTAATTTACGGCTCGATCTTACAGAAGACAGAAGATACACCCTATCGCCTGAGACAAGAGAGATACTCACCTCTCTTGAAAACGATGTCTACATACAGGTCTTCCTCGATGGTGACATGCCTGTAGCATTCAAAAGGCTCAGGAGATCAGTGAGGGAGATACTCGACGAGTTCAGGGTTGTGTCGGGCAGAAGGGTAGGTTATGCCTTTATCAATCCTGCAGCCGGATCCGATTCGCGTGAGAGGAATCGTCGTCAGCAGGAACTTCTGGAGAAGGGGCTTGAAGCCGTCGATGTTCAGGCCGGCGATGATGAGGGTGGAACTACAGTAAGAACATTGTTTCCCGGCATGATAGTGAACTATGATGGGGTGGAGATACCGGTCAATTTCCTGAAGAATAATCCCGCTCTTCCCGCAGAGCAGAACCTGCTTCACTCTGTCGAGGCTCTCGAGTATGAATTGATTCAGACAATATATACCCTGACAGCCGATACTGTTTTGAAGGTTGCCTTTATTGAAGGGTATGGCGTGCCTGATGAGCTGCAGGTGGCTGATATAACGCTCTCTATGGCAAGATTCTTTACCATAGACAGGGGCAGGATCGGTGGATTATACGGAGCTCTTGACGACTACGCTGCCATCATTGTGGCCAGACCCACAGAGCCTTTCAGTGATGAAGACAAGTTTGTAATAGACCAGTATATAATGAATGGAGGAAGGGTGCTTTGGCTCTATCAGGAGGTACTTGTAGATGCAGATTCTCTTCAGCGGGGGGAGGCGGTTGCCGTTTATGAGCCACTCGATATTGCCGATCAGCTCTTCAGGTACGGGGCCAGGGTAAACCCCGTGCTGTTGCAGGATATGGAGTGTCTTCCCATTCCGCTTCAACTTGTCAGGTCTGACCGCCCTCAGATAGTGCCAACCCCCTGGCCGTACTATCCGCTTCTTGTTCCCTCACCAGATCACCCTGTTACAAGGAATGTAAACCGTGTGAAGGGGCGGTTCGTCAGCTCTGTAGATACTGTTGGGCTCGACCCTGAAGTGCGGAAGAGTATTCTTCTTACAACATCACGCCGCTCCCGTGTAGTAAATCCGCCAATAATCATAGCACTGGCCGATGCTACCAGACCTCCCGTAGAGCAGGAATTTGGCAGGTCATCTGTTCCGGTTGCCGTGCTTCTTGAGGGGCGTTTCGAGTCTGCTTTCCGAAACCGGATGATACCCTCTGATGTTATCAATCCGCCCGGCTCTGCACACTCAAGGAGTAAAGAGACCCGAATGATTGTGATCTCTGACGCCGATATGATAATAAATGAGGTGTCGCTTTCACGACAGGGATATCCGTCACCTTTACCCCTTGGGAAAGACAGGCTTACCGGGCAGACTTTTGGCAACAGCGATTTTTTAATTAACTCTCTCAACTATCTGGTAGATGAGGCAGGGCTGCTGGAGTTGAGGTCAAGGGAGATAAGGCTAAGGCTTCTGAACCGGCAGAGAGTAAGGGATAACCTTTTTGTAATACAGCTTATCAATATAGTTGGTCCCCTGCTTATTCTATCGCTTTCAGGTGTGCTCTTTGCACAGATAAGGGGAAGGAGGTACCGGTGAAACTCAGAGATTACCTCTATATCTCACTCTTTCTTGTACTTATCTCAACAATAGTTGTATATCTTAACAGCAGTGGCTCTTTCTCTGCGCGTCATACCGGCTTTGCCGTTGAGAGCGCAGATATTACCTCCATAGAGATGAGCAGGGGTGAGGAGAGTATTACTCTTACCCTTGACAATGGCACATGGCTTGTCAACGGGGTGGATGAAGCCCGCCAGGGGGCTGTCAATCTGCTGCTCAAAACGGTTGGCACAATGGAGATCAAGTCTCCTGTGTCAGAAGATCACTTCACAGAACATATTACGCAAAAGGGCATAGAGCCGGTCCGGGTACGCATCTTTTCCGGGAGAAGGGTTATAAGGAGTTTTCTGGTCTACAGCACCGGCTCTAATCAGTACGGAAATATTATGAGAAAGGGCAAGGGAAGAAGTGCATTCATTCTCACTGTTCCCGGCTACCAGTGGCAAATAGCCTCCCATTTCAATATGGATAAAAGGTTCTGGTTGCCTCTCTCTCTCTTCTCTATAGATCCCCTGACTATAAGCGCCGTATCGGTTGATTATCGTGACTCGCCCGATGACTCCTTTCTGATTGTCAGTGGAGGTACTGAAATGGCTGACACTCTTTTTGATCACCCCCGGCTGCTAAGAGATGTGGAGAGAAGAGTTGCCGACCGTTACTTCTCATACTTTATGTGGGTTCCCATTGAGCGATATGATCTCAATCTCTCTGCTCAGGAAGCTATGGAAATCAGAGATAGTTCACCGACGGCTGTTATTACGGTTATCCTTAGGGATGGCGATGTAAGAGAGGTCAAACTGTGGGATATCTATACAGGAGAGGGTGATGAGCGCAGAAGAGATCCCTATCGGGTAAGGGGAGTAACCGATCAGCGTGATGACCTTTTTATTGTAAGGTACTTCGATCTTGATCCTCTCTTGAGGAGGAGATCATATTTTACCAGAGAGAAATAATAGTTTGTAAGAGAGATTTTTTTTTTCTATTATTGGTATCTGTATTTGTCTTAACATGAGGCCTCTTTACCAGTGTTTTATCAGGCTGGTGCCCGTGCTTTTATACGCCTCCCGTTAAGATAACCGGTCGTTATACCGGTCCGGTGCTTTCGATCCGGGTGCCCACCGTAATGAGAGGGCTTCCCGATTGAGTTCCGGGACAGGTAACTGTAAACAACTAATATCTGCCAATATGAAATTTGTAGTATCCAGTACGGAATTATTAGACCATCTTCAGGCAATAAGTCGTGTTATAAGTTCCAAGAATACGCTGCCTATACTTGACAATTTCCTTTTTGACCTTAAAGGGAACGATTTGGAGATAACCGCATCTGATCTGGAGTCTACCCTTATAACGAGACTGCATATTGAGAACACGGAAGGGGAGGGTAGTATCGCTATTCCTGCTAAGAGGCTTCTGGATACCCTTAAGGAGTTTCCCGAGCAACCTCTCACATTTGATATCGACAGCTCTTCAATGTCGGTATCCATAAGCTCTGAAAATGGCAAATACAATGTGGCAGGATACAGCGGTGCAGATTTTCCAAGGCTGCCGGTACTTAAGCCCGAGGGGAGCTTTGCCTTCACTATCGACTCTCCGGCTCTTCTTACCGGAATAAGCAGGACACTCTTTGCAACCGCAGATGATGAGCTAAGGCCTGTCATGGGTGGAGTCTATATAGAGGCCTCCGGCGATGGGATTACATTTGTTGCCAGTGACGCCCACAAGCTTGTCCGTTACAGAAGGAGTGATTTTTCTGCCGGTGAGGAGCTCTCATTCATATTACCAAAAAAACCTGCCTCGCTTCTGAAGAATATCCTCCCCAGAGAGGAGGGGGCTGTCAAGGTTGAGTGCGATGAAAAGAATGCCTTCTTCGAGCTTGCCGGATATAAGGTGGTTTGCCGTCTGGTTGAGGGCAACTACCCTAATTACAATTCGGTTATACCAAATGACAATCCCAGGAAAATAGCAGTCGACAGACTCGACCTATACAACGCCCTGAAAAGGGTGTCGGTATACTCCAGCCAGGCCAGTAATCTGGTGAAGTTGCAGCTTAACGCGAACCAGATGGTGGTGTCGGCTCAGGATCTTGATTTTTCAATATCTGCATATGAGCGGGTTAAGTGCCGCTATGACGGTGAAGATATGGAGATAGGTTTTAAATCGCTGTTTTTGATTGAGATTCTGGCAAATCTTGCCAGCCAGGAGGTGCAGGTTGAGCTGGCCGATCCTGGCAGGGCAGGGCTCTTTTTACCTGCCGATGGCGATAGCGATGCCGAAGATCTGCTGATGTTGCTGATGCCCATGATGATTAACGCATAGCAACCCTCCCATATCTGTATGAAAATAATTTGTGTGGGGCTTAACTATGGTGAGCATATCCGCGAGATGGGTGGTTCTCCGCCTTCCGAGCCCCTCTTCTTTCTTAAAGCTGACTCTTCACTCCTTAAGGGGGGAAAACCCCTCTTCCTTCCCTCGTTCTCCGATTCTGTTGAGTATGAAGCCGAGCTGGTATACAGGATATGCAGGGTTGGTAAATCGATCCCTGCCCGCTTCGCGTACCGCTACTACGATGCGGTTACCGTTGGGATAGATGTAACCGCCCGCGATATTCAGAAGAGACAGATGGAGAGAGGGCTGCCATGGGAAATATCAAAATCTTTTGACTTTGCGGCCCCCATCGGAGATTTCATACCGACTGAAGAACTCTGCGAAACGGGCGGGATAGGCTTCCGGCTTGAGAAGAATGGAGTCGTTGTACAGAGGGGCAGCAGCGCTGAGATGATCTTTGGTGTCGACTCACTGATATCTTACCTCTCACAATTCTTTACCCTGAAAATAGGAGACATGATATTTACCGGAACCCCCTCAGGTGTTGGGCCAATGAGATGTAATGACCATTTTACCGGTTACATTGGCGAGAGGAAGGTTCTGGATCTGCACATCAGGTAACAATATCTTCAGGCTGGTCGTCCTGAATCGCACAGGCAACATCACTGATGTACATAAGTAGAGAGCACAGAACTTCAGCCGAAGTGAGCGGATTGATAATGGTCACTCTCAACCATATCTTATCAGCCAACTCCGCTTCAACTATGTAGAATCTGCCCGATTTTACAACCCGCTCTCTTATTTTACTGTTGAGGCTGTTGAGATAATTGTCATCCGATTGGTCATGATATCTGAAACAGACAATATTGGCCTGCGGTTCGGTGGCAAGCTCAAAGTTGTCACTTTGATTTACCATTGCGGCAAACTCCTTTGCAAGATCATATCTGCTCTCAATGTACTCGCCGTAATACTCCTTTCCGTAGTATTTAAGAGCGGTGAAAGCTATAAGTCCGAGAGAACTCTTTGTACACTCAAGTGTCCTCTTTGCTCCATTATACCACTCATTATCATTCTCTTTTCGGCGGTCGAAAAGATATCTTGCCTTTTGGGCAAAGGTCTCGTATGAGTGGTTTCCGTTACGGAACAGAACCATGGTGTTGAGTGCGGGCACCAGAAGCATTTTGTGGAAATCTATGACCAATGAGTCTGCGTACTCTATCCCTTTGAGCAGGTGCCGGTATCTGTCAGATAAAAGCGCTGCCATACCATGAGCACCATCCACATGAAGCCAGAGGTTGTTATCGCGACAAAAACTACCTATAGTCTCAAGATCATCGTAAGATCCTGTTGCCGTTGAACAGGAGTTGGCAATAACGGCCACCACCCTTACCCCCTGCGACTCAGCCTTCTGTAATGCACCTGCCAGTTTTCCTGTATCCATTCTGTACCGGTTGTCTTGAGGCACAGTTATCAACGATCCGGATCCCAGACCCATTATCTTGACATTCCTTGCAATACAGTAGTGAGACTCCCCCGTAACTATAAAGCCTATTTTACGATCACTCCTGACGCCCTCTTCCCATATGTTGTAATCTGAACCAATCTGTCTTGCTGCCAGCATCGCAGTAAGGTTACCGGCGCTGCCACCATGGGTGAAGATGCCGTCTGCATCATCTCCAAAGCCGGCGAGAGCCGAGAAATATTGTATCACATTGCGCTCCATAGCCATAGCTACAGGCCCCATCTCAAATATAGCGGCTCCGTTGTTTAGGAGTGAGGTTGCAAGATGGGTAATGGCAAGCTGAGGCAGGGGTGAGGTGACCTGATGACCGATATAAGATGGATGATGAAGATGGTTGGACTCTTTGACCGCCTTGTGCAGGAAGTCTGTAAAGGGCTCCGCAGCACCTCTTTTAAGAGAGATATAGTACTCTTCTGCCAGAGCGTTTGGGTCATGATCGGGAAGAACGGCCATATCTTCACTTCTCTCCATAGCGGCTTCCAGATAGTCCGCAAGCATGTCAATCACGGCATATCCCTCTTTTTTGAATACCTGTGTGTTGAAAGGATTTTTCTTATCCGGATATCTCATCTCTCTGCTTTAATGTTGTGACTCATTTTTCCTCTTCTGATTAGAGCACTTTGTTTAATAATGTGATATACCAATAGTGGCACATCCGGTCCGACATCTCATTACCTGCAGGGCTGGGTATGTTAGCATATTTAACGCATCGGTCTCTATCTGCCACTGATCAGTCTCGCTACAGGATAGATGTTTGAAGAGGTAATAACATCTGACTGGGGAACCTGATCATATATGAACTGAAGCTGGGCCACGGGGTCGTTGGCAAAATCTTCATCCTGCTCCATACGCCTTTCAAACAGCTCTCTCAGCTCTTCACTATCCTGTAGCATATCGTAAGCGTGGCTTTCAAAGCCCCATATTGAGAAGAACTCTCCACCCTCTAGCGAGGAGGTGAAAAACCCCCATCTGAAAAATGAAGCAGGAGCCTCCGGCTCAAGCATATGGACAATATAGTTGTTTGATCTCTGGTTAACATATATTACCGCATCTCCTCTGTAAAACTGTCTTGCACCAAACTCTTTATCAAAATTGGCGTTATTGATTAGAAATCTTCCCTGAGTGGGTCTCTGAGAATACTGCGGATTGGAGACTAAAATAGACTCAACATTGATAACAGTATCTCTTTCAAGATAGTGAACCTCTACTCCGTTGGCGATCATCCGTTCTGTAATATCTCCCCAGGCATGTGGTATTATATAGGCGTCGGGAGCCTCTACCTCAATACGGGGGGTGAAATAGTTGTAGAATGGTATAGTGTCACTCCACTTCCTGTCATAATGGTAGTGAGTTGTTAAACGGTTGGTTATAGGTGAGCGCACCTGCTCGGTTTCGTATCCTTTGAAAAGGATGTTGTCATAACTGGTCCTGTCAAGGCTCCAGTCGAGCACAAAGCTCTTTTTGGTTTTTGTGTATTCTATGCCCTCTCTCCTGAGCTCTGTTATCTTCCGGCTGTTCTCATTTGTATACGCTGCCAGAAACCGCATGAAATCAAGAGTAGATCTTACCCTGTCGGGGAAAGGCTTATGTACCAGATTCTCTGTCATAAAGCCGAATGTATTGAACAAGACGGTGTATCCGGTCGAGTAGTATGGGTGATCGTTAAAGGCGGTAATGCCGGAACGGATACCCCTTCTTCCAGCTGTCTGAACATAGGGTACCATGCCCCATGGAGTTTCATTATTCATCCTTTCATACAGGCTGGCAACCATCTCCTCTCTGAAAAAGCTATCCATACCAGTTGGTAGCTTCTGATGCATGGTGGGAATGAGGGTCATAGTGAACTGGTGATCGGAGCCATTTGTGGTATGGGTGTCAAGGAATACATCGGGGTCGAGGTAATGAAATATTTCGGCGAATGAGAAGGCGTTTCTTGAATCCTTCTTTACGAAGTCACGGTTGAGGTCCAGATTTCTGGCGTTCCTTCTGGCCCCTTTGTAGATAGGCCCGTCCTGGTTAAGGCGATAAAACCTGCTCCTGTTGAGCGAACCTCCAATGTTGTATAGAGGAATAATTGCAATTACCGTGTTCTCAAGCACCCTGCCTACTCCCTCTTTATCCTGAAGAACCTCCATGGCAAACTCAATGGAGGCGTCTATACCTACCGGCTCACCCGAATGAATACCATTGTTTATTAGCAAGATACTCTTACCTCTTCTCTTAATGGTCTCCGGATCAAATATCCGGTTGCCCGATATCATGAAGAGATGAAGAGGCTTCCCAACATCTGTCATGCCCATCTCGAATAGTTCTGCCCTGCTGTAGTGATCTGCCAGCTTACTGTAGGCCTCTATAACCTCATGGTAATCAAGGCTTATGTTCTCGTCATAACGGAGCTCTATTACCGGCTCTCCCTTTTTGCCGCAGGATACCACTGCCATTAAGGTGGCCGCTATCGCCAATATTTTTATTCTGCCTGCCATATCCATCTATTTTTTATTATAAAGATACTACTGCCTCTACAGGATTTTTGCTGCGCAAATTAAACAAAAAGAGGTTGCGTGGTAACCATTATGTATCTTAAACATATTTATTTTTGGCGGTTATGTTGGCTGCCAACTCCTCCCTTAAATAGTCTGAAAAGGAGGCTTTGTGATCTGATATTATACCAGCCAATCTGTTTGTGAGGCTGTAAAGATTGTCCGGTTCAGATAGCAGCCAGCCTCTTATCATTTCGATCACCTCCCTGCGCCTGATCCTGTCGGGATTGCGGTTGCCTGAAAAGAAGCGTTCTGTTATAAGATATCTCTCTCTTTGTTGCCTGGCGAACTCCCCCATATATCCATAAACCCTCTGCAGGTTACTGTGGCGTAAACTTGCGTTTATTAAGATCTGGTCGCGGTCGCTCTCCGGGTCCAGCCCTCTTTTAAGGCTTATTGCAATATGCCTGCATATGCCTGTGTAGCCGAATGAGTCGACATCGTCGGCTACCGACACAACTGACGCCAGTGAAGAAGGGGGGTGGTGCTCTAAATACCTTTTATCATCATGATACCTGATAGCCTCGGCCACCTGCCCTGCGATCTTCTCATTTACCCCTTCGGCTTCCATGAATTTGAGGGATATACGGGCTCCCTCCTCTCCATGCATCTTACCTATAACATTGGTGAGTCCAGTGTCGTGAAAGAGGGAGGCTATGATAAGGCTTATAATAAAATGGGATTCGAAACTGACCCCTCTCCCGGCCATAAGCAGAGCCAGATTGAGCGAATTGAAGCAGACCCTCTCGTGATGATCGAAGCCATGCGAAGGTATGCCCCTGCATAAATCTTCGTTCCGGTAGTATAGGTACGCTCTCTCTCTGTAGCGTGGATATTGTCTGGAAAAGAGCTCTGCCATGGCGCCGGCAGACATACCCTGTCCCAGCCCCTGTGTGATCATGGAATCATACTTTCAGCAATCTCTAGTATCGTAGTGTCATCGAAAGTTACAAGTCCCCCTCCCGGACCCTGCTGAATGTGAATACCGGCACTTTTGCCCCGGTCAAAATTCCATCCTCCAAAATAGTTCCTTACTGTATCTTCTTCAATTTTAAGCCGGTCAGCGATTATCTTCACGCTGCCGGCAGGTAAGCTGTCTTTGATCTTGCGCAGCTCATTAAAGGTCATTGTCCTGGCCATATCGTCAATTCTGTTAAACATATACTGAGTAAAAAATGTACACTCCCAAAGATAGTAAAACCGCAGATCGAAAAAAAGTTTAACCTCCTTTTGAGAGACCATAAAAGATTCCATGTTGCTCTGTTGCACTATTTTTTTCCCTGCTCCCCTCTCACCACATCCACATATAGCTGGCCGGTCTCTTCCCTTCGTACTTTTATGTCAGAACCCTTGTCGATAAAACCATACTCTGCCTTTGCATCATATATCTGATTGTCAATAATTACCTTTCCTGATGGCCTGAGAGATGTATGCGCGGTTCCAACCATTCCAACCACAGAGCTCTGTCGCCCTTTGTCGAAGCTTATGTAGCCCTTGTCGGTCTCCTGAATTGTCTGTAGTGTCAGGGTTCCCAGTATGCTGCTGGGGCCCAGTAATCTGCGTGTAAGCCACAGGCTGCCGATAAAGGCCACTATCATAGATGAGAGGACTATTGAAAGTGCCATAAACATCTCGGTAATTCCGGTGTCTATCCGGTCGGTGTTCCAGGTTATCTTATCGGCCATACTGATGGTTAGCCCAGTGATTATGGCTACAATACCTGCCACGCCCGAAACTCCAAATCCCGGAATAGCAAATAGCTCAATGGCCAGCAGGATAATACCTGCCACAAAAAGCACTATTGGCCAGTTGGAGGCGATACCTTCAAGGTAGAGTGGAGCGAAATAGAGAATGGCTGCCGCAATGGCTGCCATGATGGGAAATCCCACACCGGGCGATTGCAATTCAAAATAGATCCCCCCCACAATCAGTATAATGAGTAGCCCGGAGACAATCGGGTTGAGAAAGAAGAGAATAACATTCTCGAGAGTGGTGGGTGTATACCTGACTATAGTGTAGTCTCTTATACCCGCCTTTTCAAGTAGTTCTGAAATACTGAGAGCTTCGCCTTCGCAAAAACCGTATCTGATAGCCTCTCCGGTTGTAAGGGTAAGAACCTCTCCTGTGTCAGTAATACCCTCAATATATACCCTTGGGTCTACCATGGCCTGAGCTATGTTCGGATCCCGGTGCCAGACCATGAGAGTATCTTCATCGGTTATTCTGATCTTTTTGCCATGAGCCTCTGCGGTAGATCTCATAACACTTCTCATGAATGACTGATACTTGTCGGGCACCTCTTGCCCCACTCCGTCAACTACAGTGGCGGCCCCTATCGAAGCTCCCGGTCTCATGTATATGCTGTCGGCGGCTATTGATATCAGAGCACCGGCCGATATAGCCTGATTATCTATAAATACAAATACCGGGATGTCTGAGTTAAGAATCTTTGTGCGTATAGAGTCGGCAATATCAACCTGGCCTCCATAGGTGTTCATGTGAACCACTATGTAGTCTGCCCCCACCTCTTCAGCCTCCTCAAAGGCTTTCTGAGTTGTTCTCCATATCGGGTTCGCTATCATTCTCTTAATGTCAAAAACATATACGGTGCCTGTTCCCTCATCTCCGCGCGACTCGTGATGGAATACCGTTGCGAATAAAAGAATCGTCAATAGTTTTATCAGCCTCATAACATATATTTTAAAGGTGAACGGGATCTCTCCACTCAAGCTCTTTATAGTCTGCCAAGATAGTCGAAAAAGAGTTTCATGGCCTCCATCTTTATGCTATCCAGCGAATAATCAATATTCTCTCTTATATATCGTGTAACTTCACTGTCACTAACACCGGGCAAGTTGTTCAACTCACTTACTGCCTGTTCACTATTCTCTATGCCCCTTGCAATATCATTGATGAACTCCTTTATGAATTGTTTCTCCGGTCTCTCTGCAGATACCCAGCAGGCATAGATAAACGGGAGCCCTGTAAGGTCAGTCCACTCTTCACCGAGGTCATAGCTGTATTGAAATTTCCCCTCCATGCTGAAGCAACTGTCACCAATAATCAATACACCATCTCTATCTGAAATATCGAGCGGATTAAAGCCCGGCTCTGTATTCATCCATTCATATTTGCGTTTCCAGTGGTGTTTTGCAATTACCTTTATCAGCCTTACCGAAGTTACAGACCTGTAGTCAAGATATATTCGCTCTATTTTATCGGCCGGTAAAGCTGAGAACAGGGTTACCGTTCTCACCTTTCCGTAAGATCCTATACAGTGCTCTCCAAAGATGTGGTAAGTTGGCAGTCCCGGAATTGCAGCAATGGGAAGCAGCCCGGCAAATGCCCTCCCGCTCCTTACCGCTTGGGGAATGGCTGAAGGATGAGTGAGCCGGAGATCTGAATATTTTGATGTCTCACCATTCATTATGCCCCAGTTCAGCGGATAGCTGTTGGCAAAAGAGACGCTGTATATGGAGACCCTTTTCATATGCTTAGCCAGTTGTACCGAGATAAAAAAGGTGAAGCATAATGGTTGTCTGCTACATCTTGTTTGGCAAAAATGACCCTGCTAAATTACTTCTTAATTTTTTTACACCTGCTTAAAAAGAGTATTTTTGTCAAATATTTAAGCTGTTGCATCGTCAACCAAAGAGTGCTTTTATGGATATCTGCAATTTGACAGCAATCTCCCCGATAGACGGAAGATACAGGGGTAAAACGGCCGGTTTGAGCCGTTATTTTTCAGAGTATGCCCTTATAAAATATAGAATACATGTTGAGGTGGAGTATTTTATTTCGCTTTGCGAAACCGGACTGCCGGGAGTTGACGATTTTGACAGGGAGTCATACCCAATTTTGAGGGATATCGTCTCCGGCTTCTCTGTCGGAGATGCCGAACGGGTAAAGGAGATAGAGAGAAGAACCAATCATGATATAAAGGCTGTAGAATACTACCTTAAAGATCTGTTCAGAGAGCATGGACTGGGTAGCTGGGTTGAGTTTATTCACTTTGGCCTTACCTCGCAGGACATCAATAATACCGCTGTTCCGCTTTCGCTTATGGAGTATATGGAAGAGCACTATAAACCTCAGCTGTTTGAGGTGAGGGAGCGGCTGGCCACCCTGGCAGATGAGTGGAAAGATGTTCCGATGCTTTCCCGTACCCACGGACAGCCCGCTTCCCCTACGCGGGTAGGAAAGGAGATTGCTGTATTTGTTTCCCGCATTGATGAACAGCTGAGACAACTGAATACCGTCCCTTTCTCAGCCAAGTTTGGTGGTGCTTCGGGCAATATGAATGCCCATGTGGCAGCCTATCCTCAATATGACTGGAATGGTTTTGCCAACCGATTCGTTAATGACACCCTGGGGCTGCATCGCTCATATCCGACTACACAGATTGAACATTACGATAATCTGGCTTCACTTTTCGATTGTATGCGGCGAATAAACACCATTATGACCGATATGGCAAGAGATTTCTGGACCTATATCTCTCTTGACTATTTTGGCCAGAAGATAAAGGCCGGTGAAGTGGGATCTTCCGCTATGCCTCATAAGGTTAATCCGATAGATTTTGAAAATGCAGAGGGTAATCTTGGCGTCGCCAATTCACTTCTCTCGTTTATGGCAGATAAGCTTCCCGTATCGAGGCTTCAGAGAGACCTTACCGATTCTACGGTGTTGCGCAATATCGGTGTTCCTGCCGCACATATCACGGTGGCCTTCGGTTCATTGCTTCGTGGGCTCAATAAGATTACCCTCAATATTGAAAGGCTTGAGCATGATCTTGAGAGTAACTGGGCCGTTGTGGCTGAAGCGCTGCAAACTATTTTGAGAAGGGAGAGGTATCCCGAACCATATGAAGCGCTCAAGGCGCTTACCAGAACCGGTGACAGGATTGACGAAACTACAATTGCCAACTTTATAGATAGTATAGAAGTCAGCGAGAGGGTTAAGGAGGAGATGATGTCTGTTACCCCTTTCAACTATACGGGCATCTGAATAACTTACCTCCTGAACAGATCATATCCGGAATTTATCGGCTTCAGGATGTGATTTTTAATATCACTGTTATAACATAAATCTGAGAGTCCTGTGGGAAACATAAAGACACTTCTGAGGTTCATAAAGCCATACAGGCTGGCAGTATTTAATAATTTTGCCTTTAATATCCTGAGCGCTCTTTTTTCGCTATTTACCCTTACGCTTGTTCTCCCCTTCCTCAATATTCTCTTTCAGCGCGTTGAACCTGCCCTGCATCCGGGTAGCTTTAATCTTTCAGTAGAGTATCTGGGAAGCTATGTAAACTACCTTCTTCACACAATTGTGGTACGATATGGTCCGGCAGGATCGCTGCTCTTTGTGGGTCTTATCGTTATGGTGGCAAGTCTCTTTAAAAACGGGTTTATATTCCTTGCCAATAACAATATGGCCTATGTCAGGTCTGCAACAGTAAGAGATCTGCGTGAAAAGCTTTACTGCAAGGTGTTGAAACTCCCGCTGAGCTACTTCACCGAGGCAAGGAAGGGAGATGTTATGACAAGAGTCTCTAATGATGTTCAGGAGATAGAGACCTCCGTCATGGCTTCACTAACTATGCTTTTCAGAGATCCGTTCTACATTATTGTTTACCTGACCTTCCTCTTTACCCAGAGCTATCAGCTTACCCTCTTTGCCCTTATGTTGTTGCCGGTCAGTGGCTGGTTTATAGGTAAAATAACCAGAAAGCTCAGAATGGCCAGCTTCGAGGGGCAACAAAATCTGGGCAGACTGCTCTCTGTCATCGAAGAGACCCTGAGCGGTCTCCGCATAGTTAAGGGCTTTAATGCGGAAAACCGGATGAAGGCGAAATTCAGTACCATCAACGAAAGATATTCCAAAATATTCAGGCGCGTTATCAGGAAGAACTACCTGGCATCACCCCTTAGTGAGTTTTTAAGTACCACAGTCGTTATGCTGCTGATGTATACAGGAGGAACCCTCGTACTCAGCAGCGCAGACAGAATGACTCCTGAAACGCTTATACTCTTTATTCTGGTGTTTTCACAAATTATTCCCCATGCCAAAGCCTTAACAACAGGTTGGTTCGCCATACAGAAAGGGATGGCCTCTGTTGACCGTATCGACAAGCTGCTTGAGGCCGACGACAGAATATTTGAGAAACCCGATGCAGTTACCCTCAATGGGTTCAACAATAGCATAGAGTTCAGGGATGTGTGGTTTGCATATAACCACGAACCTGTACTTAAAGATGTAAAGCTTCGTATCGGTAAGGGCGAAACGGTGGCTCTGGTTGGAAGATCGGGGGGTGGGAAATCGACCCTTGTAGACCTTATTCCCAGGTTTATTGATGTTCAGAGAGGCTCTGTCATGATAGATGGCATTGATGTAAGAGATCTTAAAATAAGGGGGCTGCGCTCAATGATGGGTATAGTTAGCCAGACTCCCATACTCTTTAATGCATCGTTTGCAGAAAACATCGCTTTCAGCGTCGATTCGGCTACCATGGAAGAGGTTGAAAGGGCGGCCAGAATAGCCAATGCGCATAATTTTATTATGGAGAGTGAACAAGGCTACGAGACAGCAGTGGGAGAGGGGGGTAGCAAACTTAGTGGCGGCCAGCGTCAGCGCATAAGTATAGCCAGAGCGATACTTGCAAACCCGCCGATCCTAATTCTTGATGAGGCCACCTCCTCGCTCGATACCGAGTCGGAAAAGCTGGTACAGGAGGCAATAATAAACCTTATGGCCAACAGGACATCGGTAGTTATAGCACACCGCCTCTCTACAGTACAGCACGCAGACAACATTGTCGTTATTGAAGAGGGAAGGATAGAAGAGAGAGGCACCCACAGTGAACTTATGAAGATAGAGAACGGCCTCTACCGAAAACTGCACGATATGCAAATCCTGTAGAGGCCGCTTCCCTGCTTTTTGCCTGTCCACCACTATAATTAGTGGCAGAGTTCAGTTGCCCCTACTGTCCGGGACTGTAACTCCTGATGGCATTCTCCACTACATCCTCTTTGTAGAAGAGTACATCCTTGAATTCGCCTCTGGCGTACATCTCTGCCTGATCGAAAAAGTGGGGCGAGTCAGGATCGCCACTTACACCTCCTGCCAGTATACTTCTGGCTTTGATTCTTTCACCAAACTCCACAACCGCTACAAAGCTGTTGCCACGGGTTCCGTACATCCTTTTTGATCCTCTGAACCTGCTGGCTCCAAAAACGGCAAGCGATCCGTGGCTGCCCGGGAAACCGACGGCAAGGCTGGGCTCATCATCGCTGAAGTAGTGAGAAATATCTCCTGTAAGCCTCTGGAAACGGTTTATCTCACCCCAGGGGGTTTCCCATGTTCCGAAATCTTCCGTCAGGCGATCTACGGCTGCTATCAATGCATTTACCTCTCTTCTCTCATCGTTTCTCTGCCCTCTAAGTGACTGAGAGTAGAATATTGCAAGGGAGGTGGGTACCGATTCGACAGAGGCATTCAGGTCCCAGTTGCGAAGGGCCTCTATGGGGCCTGCGAGTTTCTCTCTAAGCTCCCTGTCGTTGCGTGAAAGCCGGTCGTACGAGCGGACAAGATTGGGTATAACATTTTCAAAACCTATCAGATAGGGGTCGTAGGCAGCCTCTATAAGCTTGTCGAGGGTGAAGTCTCTTCTCGATGATAGAATCCTTATGGCATTCAGCCCTCTCGCATTCTCCCTGTCGAAGGCTATGTATGCAGGGAAATCTTCCCTCCGCGGGCTGTGCTCGCCTGCTGCGGTAAAGGGGTCAGAGTTGCAGTTCTGCACCCATCCGTTTGGTGGATTCTTTATCAGTATCATCTCTTCCGGCTCATGAAGACCGTCAAACTCTGTTGCCGGGTTGCTGCCATCAACAGGCCTTGACCAGTTGAAAGAGGGATCTCTTCTTGGTACATAATTGCCATGGTAGTAGGCTATGTTGCCATCGGCATCAGCATAGACGGTGCCGTTAGATGAGTTGGTCTTCATCTGCATGGTTTTATGGAACTCATCATAATTCATAGCCTTTGTTCTCAGGTATGACTGGGTAAGAGCCTTTTCCCGTTCCACCATTATATTGATTGCTACCCAGTGGTCGCCCTGCTGGCGTATAATGGGGCCATGATGGGTGTAGTAGGCGGTAAAGACCCTCTCTGAAAGCTTATCTCCATCTCTGTAGGGAATGGTTATCTCTTTGGTAGTGAAAGGCCTGAGCTCATCACCAAACTTATAGAATTTTTCTCCCTCCTCTTCTACAACTGTTATGTTGAAGTAGTTAATGGCTGCAGGCCTGATCGATGTATGCATCCATCCGGCCCTCTCATTGAACCCCTGATAGATAAAGAACTGCCCCCAGGTAACCGCACCGTAAGCGTTGAGCCCCTCTTCACTCACCATATGTATCTCGGGCCTGAAGTAAAAAGAGGTGTGCGGATTGATCAGAAGCATGGCGTTTCCTGCTTTTGTCATGGAGGGAGCCAGGGCAAAGCCGTTCGAACCGGTCAGATCCTTCTCATCGTACCCGATACCGTCACCGTTACCGTAATCGGCCTCTTCCTCCTCCTCTACGATACCATCACCGTAAAAGGCACGAAGCTGCTGCGGAGATATCCTCTCTATATCACCACCTATACTACCCTCAGTAAAGGCGAGAGCCATCCATGGCTCAAATCTGGTCAGGAGCTTCGGCTCTACATCAGGGTTAGAGTAGAGATAGTAGTTGATGCCATCGGACCATGCATCCATCAGATCTTTTAGCCAGCGGGGGCTATCACTGTACTCCTGGCGGAGTACCTCCGGATCAATATACATCTTCATGCGAAGGTCATGATATATACGGCCTTCGCCCTCCACCTCAGCCATTCTGCCTAGTGCAGTTATATAGTTTACCTCCACCCTGTTAAAGTCATCTTCGCACTGGGCATAGATCATACCGAAGACGGCGTCAGCGTCGCTTTTACCGTATACATGGGCTATACCATAATTGTCACGGTATATTGTAACATCATTGGCACGACTCCTGAAACGGGATATTTCTCCGGATGTGAACTCAGGGTGTCCGCACGAACTGAACAGCAGAGTCACAATAAATAGTGTCACTGCAATAGATAATCGATAATTACTTTTGAACATAACAGATAGCTCTTTTAGGTTATAATACTATGATATTTGGTTTTTGCTTTTTGCCTTTTGCTTTGGTTTGATATGTTACGCCGTAAAGTTAAGAGATAAATTTTATCCGGAATGGCCGGAGCCCCAATCTATGCTCTATAACAGTTGGTGATAGATATTGCCGGCCAATTGGCCAAATATAGCTCTCTCTTTTTCAGATACTAGCTCTCTCTGTATATTTCATGCCTGTGACTCTATGGCTCTCCTTGTACGATAGCGCCCTTTGCAGAGATTAAAGATTGTTCTATTATTGTAGAATCATTGCTGTTCTACTAAACTATTACCTGCCGTGAATCTTACAACATTTTATGCGGCCTCTCTTAAGCCGGGCCCTGTCTATCGCATTTTACCCTCTATTATCCTATTTATTACCTCTGCCGCGCTACACGCCGGGGACTATTACTGGGTCGGAGGCTCCGGTAACTGGTCTGATTATGCCTCTCACTGGGCAACCACTTCCGGGGGTGATCAACATCACTCAACTCCCCCGACCCGATTCGACAGGGTCTTTTTCGACTCCAACTCATTTGAGAGTGAGGGTGAAACGGTATATATCGATATTGACGCTGAATGCGCCCTTATGGACTGGACAGGAGTTACCGGCAGTCCCATACTAACCGGATCTTCATCATCTACACTCTCAATATATGGGTCGCTTACGCTGGTTCAGGATATGGACTACAATTACAATAGTGTTATCTACTTTTTATCATCTCAACCGGGAAACACCATAACCAGTGGCGGCCAGAGGTTCCTCAGGGATATTCGTTTTGAAGGATCAGGCAGTTACAGACTTGAAGATGACCTCGATATAACGGGCAGAACCATACACCTCAACCTGGGTGGTCTTGACCTCAACGACGCAGAGGTTGTCGCAGGTCGCTTCCTTAGCAGCAGTGCCACGGTGCGCTCCCTGAATCTGGGCTCTTCTGAAATAACATTGACCTACTCCAGTTCGCATAGCGGCAACTACGCCATGGCAATTAACGGAGAGAACCTCACTTTCAGCGGCGGGGATTCGCATATCAGGTTTACAGGATCGTTTCCCAGGTTTATCAATTCCGGCCTGGGCCTCACCTTTAATACCTTAACAAGCGAATCGCAAACCGGTAACACCAGGATAATGACAACCGCCGGAAGCAGATTCAGCACAGTTATAGTGAACAATCAGGGACGCCTGTTGAGTCCGGTCACTGCAGATACAGTTATCTTTAACTCTGAAGGGCATATACAGGGAAGCGGAATTATCGCCGGATCTGTTACAGTTACAGGCGATGCCTATGTAAGCGGCAGCAACTGTGAACTGGAACGGCTTGAGATAGGAGGCAACGGTTTCTTCACAGGTAACAACAATATATATGGAACCGTTATTCTCGCGGAAGGGGGCAGATATCTGTTCGAAAACTCTACAACACACACTGTTACAGAACTCTTCTCAGCCATAGGAAGCTGTGCCGCACCCATACTTTTTGAGGCATCTTCAGCTACAGGTCAGGCAACCATGTCGTTTAACGGCTCTGCGGTCGAAGTCTCCCGAATAACGATGAAGGGTATCGCAGCAGAGGGAGCAGGTCCCTTTATTGCAGCGGAGTCTGTAGATCTTGGTAACAACAGCGGGTGGACAATTACGCCACCTGCCCCTCAGACCCTCTACTGGGTCGGAGGAGAGGGCAGCTGGGAGGATGCTTCCAACTGGTCTGCCTCCAGTGGAGGTGAGGGAGGATTTTGCGTTCCGACAAGATACGACCATGTGGTATTTGACAACAACTCCTTTACATCGGCCGGTGAGATAGTAACTATAGAGGGTGATCCTGCCGGTAATGCTTATTGCAGGAGTATGGTGTGGTCAGATGTGACCGGAGAGCCTGTTTTGGAGAGCCCAACAGGTCGCAATCTTTATATAGACGGCTCCCTGACCCTCACAGAGGGCTTTATGTTCGGCTTCAGGGGTAGCATCATATTTACCTCCGGCGAAGAGGGTAACACCATTACCACTGCCGGGCAGTTAATTCAGGGTGACCTGATTTTTGATGCCGCAGGGGGTGGATATCAACTTACCGATGATCTGGAGGCCACAGGAACGCTGTTTCTCGAAAACGGGCTGCTGGACCTGAATGGTGCTGAGTTAACATTGCGCCGGTTCATGTCGCAGGGCACCGGCGGCACCAGAGAGCTTATTATGGATGACGCGGTAGTCAATATCACCTACTCCAGCTCTCATAGTGGCAACTATGGCTGGAGTGTTAATGGCACCGCCCTGACCCTTCAGGGTACCAACTCAACAATAAACTTTACCGGATCATTTCCCCGATTCCATACCTCAGGCTCTTCCCTGCAATTTGGGAATGTAACAAGTCAGAGCAGCTCGGGTAACTTTCGCCTTACCGGCGGAGAGTCCCTCTTCGATACCATATCTGTGGCCAATGGTCAGCTCAGAATCATTTCGGCCGGATATATTGAGATGGTTGTTGCCGAGGCAGATGCCTTTTTTCAGGCAGCAGGCGTCGGGGTGGGAGAGGGTCATATCAGTGGTAATGCCACTGTGAGCGCCGCCGGAGGCACCTATCACAATCTTGTTATAGACGGTAATGCGACACTAAGCGGTGCAGACTCTCACTTTGAGAACCTGGTGCTAAATGGCAGTGCTCTTTTTTCGGGTACCGGCAACAGCTTCGGAACGGTTCTGTTTAATGAGGGAGGGGTCTTTACCATAAACAGTGGCCTCACCATAACCATTCTTGACGGCCTGACCGGTGCCGGCAGTTGCGCCAGACCAATAACTGTCGAGTCATCGGCAAGTCCGCAGGCCACCATATACAAAGAAGAGGGTACAGTAATTATGGACAGGGTAACGCTGCAGGGTATAGAGGCCTCAGGAGGGGCCACTTTTATAGCTACTAATGCAGTAGATGGTGGTAACAACAGTGGCTGGCACGAAATTAGCCCCCCCTCGGTACAGACACTCTACTGGGTTGGAGGTGAAGGCGAATGGGAAGATATAGATAACTGGTCATCTGAAAGCGGCGGCGAGGGAGGATATTGTGTCCCTACAAGATTTGACAATGTGGTCTTCGACCACAACTCTTTCGACCAGGAGGGTGCGACAGTAACCATAGCGGGCGATGCATCCGGCTCTGCTGTCTGTTACAGTATGGATTGGTCTGGTGTGCAGAATAGCCCTGTTTTCAGTGGCAACAGTACACTCTCTCTCAATATTTACGGCTCGCTTATTCTCAGTGAGAATATCGATTTTGATTTCGCCGGCGACCTCTACTTTATGTCGGAAGATGAGCAGAGTGTTATTGTCATGTCCGGTAATGGCATTACAGGTAATATCTATTTTAACGGAGAAGGCAACTATCGTCTCGACGATGCTTTGATTGTAAATCGCAATATATATCTTCTTGGTGGCGGACTCAATCTTAATGGTCAGGAGGTGGTTGCGTCCCGATTTTTCAGCGACAACAGTGAGTTGCGATCTCTTACAATGGGGTCGTCACTGATGACGCTGCAATACTCAAGCTCACGATCATCCAATTATGCCCTCAGTATTAATGGTACCAATCTCGATTTTGATGCAGGCAGCTCGCTCATCAGGTTCACCGGTACATGGGTGCGTGTCAATAACAGCGGTGACCCTGTATCATACAACAATATGGAGTCTCAATCATCGTCGGGTAATTTTCGCTTCAATTCCAGCGGAACATCCATTAACTCGCTATCGGTAAATCACTCCGCAACACTCTCCAACGGGCTCTCTGCAGACTCTCTCTTTTTGGCAATGGGAGGTAATATAAGAAATAGCAACAACAGTATCGGGTATGGTGTAATTGACGGATCTTTTACAATAAGCGGCAGTGACGGATGGTACGGAGAGCTTATGGTAAACAGCAACTTCACCATTTCTGCCGGAGACAACCACTTTGATACCATAGTACTTAACGGCGATTCTGAAATTAACAGCAACAACAGCTATGGTACCATGATGATGATGCCAGGTAACAGGATTACTCTGAGGCGCACCACCACCCAGATTATTGAGCAGACACTTATTGCCGAGGGTGAGTGCGCCAGTCCCATCATCATTGAGTCAGACCACGCCACAGATCGTGCCTCTATATCCAAGGCCGACGGAGCCGTTATAGTGACCAGAGTAAATCTGGAGGGCATAAATGCCACCGGTGGCGCTCTCTTTACAGCTAATGATGCTATTGATCTTGGCAACAACGAGGGTTGGATAATAAATGCTCCGGCGACACAAAACCTCTATTGGGTAGGGGGAAGCGGTAACTGGGATGATGTCGATAACTGGTCGCTCACAAGTGGTGGCCAGGGAGGATATTGCGTTCCCACAATGTATGACAATGTATTCTTCGACGAAAACTCTTTTCCCGGGCCGGATGCCATGGTAACAGTTTCGGGCGACGCCTCCGGCAACGCCTACTGCCTTAATATTGACTGGTCTGGCGTTACCAATAGTCCCGTTTTTTATGCAGAGCGAGATGTTATGCTCAATATTTACGGATCTATGACCCTCTCCGAAGGTATAGATTACCAGTTTGAGGGTGATATAAGCTTTTTGTCAGAAAATCAGGGTAACACCATTACCACGGCACATCATGTTGCGGGTCGACACCTCTACCTGTCAGGCAATGGAGAGTATCTTCTCGTTGACGATCTTCAGATAACAGGTACCCTCTTCTTCGGGAACGGACGATTTGACCTCGATAACAATAACATTACGGCAAACCGTTTCCTGGCCGGCAGTAGCAACAACAGAGAGCTGAACCTTGGTGATGCCGTCATTACACTCACCTATTCGAGCTCTCAAAGCTCCAATTACGCTTTCCAGCTCAACAGCGATAATCTCGTATTTGATGCTGGTAGCTCAGTTATCACCTTCACCGGCTCTTATCCCAGATTTTTCCAGTCGGGCCCACCTCTCATTTTTTACCGAATAGAGAGCGCCTCCGGATCGGGTAATATACGGATCACCACATCCGGGTCGGAGTTCAACACTATTACCAGCAACAACTTCGGGAACCTGCTTGGCGGCAATATGACAGCCGAAACTGTCATATTAAACAGTGGCGGTTCAGTCAGAGGAGATGGCAACACTATTGGGTATCTCTACTTTGGCGGTAATGCCACCATTGCCAATGATGGCTATTACGGTGATGTTGTTATCGAGGGCAATGGCACAATTTCCGGAACCAACAGATTTAATACTATCTCTTTTAACTCCGGAGGAACCTACACCTTTCCGGCCGGAAGAACTCAGCTTGTAGAGGAGACCCTTTATACTGCAACAGAGTGCGGCGAACCGGTGGTGATAAGATCCAGTTCGGTTGCAACGGCTGCCACTTTAGAGGTTGCTGAAGGTCTGGTAGAGCTTTATCGTGTCGATATACAGGGAATAGATGCTGCCGGAGGGGCGGAGTTTACAGCGTATAACTCATTGGATTCGGGTGGTAACAGTGGATGGTATTTCCCCGAGAGCTCACTCAGCCTTTACTGGGTTGGTGGTAGCGGCGACTGGAACGATATCGGACACTGGTCTGCATCGAGCGGCGGAGAAGGCGGATACTGCATTCCCACAAGGCTGGACAATGTAGTCTTTGATCAGAACTCTTTCCCGGAGAGTGGCGGAGCTGTTAACCTTAATGTGTCAAATGCCGAGTGCAGGGATATGGACTGGAGCGATGCATCGAACTCGCCCTCTTTTTACTCCTCTTCTGCATGGAATAACCTGAGAATTTACGGATCGCTGCTGCTTGATGCCACTGTCGATTTTTCATATAACGGAAGAACATATTTTGAGGGGCTTGCACCGGAAGATACCCTCTATCTGATAGATATGGCTGGAAATAGCTTTGGCAACGATATCTGGTTTAATGGCGAGGGTGGTGTCTGGTCACTTCAGGCTCCCCTTACCCTCTCGACCAATGATATACATTTTAACAGGGGGATGCTTGTAACCAATGGCTTACCGGTCAGCAGCAGAAGGTTCATCAGCAACAGCAGTGATGAGAGGCATTTGGTGATAGCCGGCTCTCTTATCTCACTCGGTTCCACATCAAGTCAGTCATGGTATGTCAACGGCAGTAATTTTGAACTCGATGCTGATAGTTCCGAAATACGATTACTGCCTGCCACCTCGGGCTTCTGGAGTACAACCCCAGATTCTGTAAACTACAATCTTGTATACTTCCCTACGATGACAGGCGAATCTTCTGTCCGCACGAATCATACTCTGCAGAGTCTTGTTTTTCGTCCCGACGGAACAATAACAGGAGGTGGCAGGTATGGTTCTGCTGAGTTCCGCTCGGATGGGTCTGTCAGCGGGGGCAGCAGCTTTGATACACTGGTCTTTTTTGGCGATGCCACCATAATGGACGATAACACTTTCTACATGCTGAGCCTTGCATCAGGCAGTGATGTCGCTGTCGGTGCAGGCTCCACACAGACCATAACAGACCATCTGCAACTGTGGGGAGATGAAAACAATCCACTCAGGCTTCGATCCATCACCCCGGGTAGCCAGGCCACCTTTTATAAAGAGGAGGGAACCGTTTCAGGTAATTATGTGCATATAAGTGATATGTCGGCAGAGGGCGATGCCCTTTTTAACCTCTATAATTCGGATGATATGGGGAACAACAGCGGATGGAACTTTCTGCAGCAACCCGAGCTCGAAGGTTCGGGCAATGTAGAGGTATGTGAAAACATCGCCCCCTTTGAACTCGATATGGTTACACCCGCCGGGGGAAGCTATAGCGGACCGGGCGCCATATATGATAATGAGAGCGGCAGCTATATGTTTGACCCATCGGTTGCCGGAGCCGGTGTTGCCCCGATAACATACAGCAAGGTTCTTCTGGGGCTCTTCCCCGATCAATACAGCTTTGAGATTGATGTAAAGCCGCTTCCGGTAATTGACTGTCCGACAGATACCACCCTTTGTGCAGGAACTCCCTTCTTCGCATTCGATGAGGCTCCCGGTATATACCTGTTCGGCTCAGATACTGTTTACGGCTTCGCTCCTGAAAGTGCCGGCGAGTACCATTTTATTTACAGAGAGAGCAATGATTGCGGAACATCGGAGTGCCATTTTACCATCACGGTCTATGAGACTCCCGTAATATCGGTCTATGGCGATCTGTGGTTTTGCGAGGGTGAGACAACAATACTTACTGCAACAGAGGGCCAATCCTATATCTGGGATAACGGTGCAACCGGGCGTAGTATAGAGGTTGCTGCTGCAGGAGAGTACAGTGTCACTGTAACCGATATAAATGGCTGCACCGGTATGGCCACGGTTGAAGTAGAGCAGAGAGCTCTTCCGGTTATATCTCTTCCTGCCGGTATAGTAGTTTGGTGCGATTCCGGACCAGTACTGCTTGATGGAGCGCTTCCCGATGGAGGTGTCTATTCAGGTGAGGCGGTGAGTTATGATGAGACAGAGGGTCACTATCTATTCACCCCGTCGTGCTACTCACCCGGCAACCATACCATAGTATACAGCTATACCGACGAGTATGGCTGCAGCGCCGTCGATTCATTTACAGTTACTACCGCCTGTAATCCCGACATCATTGTTACGCCTCTTTTTGATCAGCCCGATCCTGTATGCTATGGCTATCAGGGATATCAACTGCCTGACATCTCACTTAACGGAGTCTCTGGCAGCTGGACACCCGCCTTTAACAGCGATGAGACCACTCAATATACCTTTATTCCTGATGCAGGGAGTTGTGCCGACACAGTAACCATGACCGTGTCGGTAATATTGACGCCTCCCCCTTCCGGTGATGCTGAGCAGTCGTTCGGTTCTGGTAACAACACATTGAAAGAGATTGTTGTAGAGGGTGAAAATATTGAATGGTATGGTTCCTATTCAGATGCCATTTCCGGCAGCGGTCAGTTACCCGATACTACATCTCTTGTTGATGGTGTAACCTACTTTGCTGTTCAGTATGCCGATGGCTGCAGGTCATTTGAGCCGCTGGCAGTAACGGTATCCGTTGCAACATCTATAGACCATATTCGCTCCGGCTCTATAAGCCTCTATCCCAATCCTGTTTCCTCAATATTGACTGTTGAGCATCAGTCGGACATTGACGAGGTCAGGATCTATAGCCTTACCGGCAATCTTGTTATGTCACCCTCAGGAGAGGGGAGGATATGGCAGTTTAATGTATCATCATTGCCATCGGGCGCCTACTTGATTCATATAAGGTCAGGTTCGGTGGTCAGGGTGATGATGTTTATAAAGGAGTAGGATGGTGCTCGCTGTCGCTCGCACGCATAGGGCATAGGGCATGGGGGCATGGGGCTCGCTGCGCTCGCACTGAAATATAGCTTTAAGATATTTCGGGAAAAATGTGCGCTAGCCCCCAGTACGGGATGTGTTGTGAGCATGTAAGATATATCTACCTCATTAGTCCTGCTGTGTAATCAGGGAGTCTCTTGAAATTGGCCCTCAGTGAGTTTGGGGAAAAGAGCGGTTGAAATAGTGAAGCATATTATGTGCAGTTACAAATTGCAGCTGTTAAAGCGTCGGCTGTTTGAGCGTGCAAGGCACGCGAGTTCCGACGCGGACGGCTTCACTATAAAACCGATCCCCAAACTCACTGCAGGCCTTGA
>SLNP01000077.1 GCA_007132995.1 Bacteroidales bacterium
AGTTGTCAAACGATCCCGGACCTAGCGACCTGACCTGCCAGGCCCTGATGCTGTTGGCTCCTCCACCGAAATACTGTTTTTCGAACGGCAGGGCCCTGGAGTTACCATATGGCAACCCGGCGCCGGCAAAAAAGCGACTGGCAAAGGAGCTTACATCACTTATAGATCTGGTATACCTGAGGTCTATATCACCTCTTACATATTGCGCATACTGCTGCCCAAATATGGTATATCCATCCTCTCCTCTTGTCGCGCCTGAAATAATGCTACCTGCCTTAAGCATATTTCCTGCAGCCTCAAAGGTGATTCTCATATAGGCATGCCCTCTCGATCTTCTTGCCTGCCGGGTTGAATAGATATAGGAATAGCTGCCTCCGGCTATAAGAACATCTCTGTAGCTGTAAGATAGATAGGATGAGGTATCAATTCTCATTGAAAAGTCAGGGTCTATAAAGGGGAGCCTTACAAGGTTCACCTGCAGGGGGAGAAGCTGGTGCGAACTGTAATTTCCACGCCTCCAGTTATATCCGAATGAGGTATTGAAGACCGTTCTGGTATATACCGGTATCTTCTGATAGTTGTAGGCCATCTGGATATTGGTCTTTGGATCATATCGCTGAATAATGGCCTCACTACTCAGGAAAGGGAACAGGAAGTCGGGCAGGCGGAGTCCTGCTTCCACCCCCAGCTCCTGCATATTGCTGAAACCTGTTACCTCTTCCGGAAGCGTCTCATATGCACCTTTAAATCTCAGACTGAACTGCTGGGCACCTCTTAACAGATTGCGATTCAGGTATATCAGGTTAATGGCTGCACCCAGATTGCCGGCCGAATTGGTTCCCTCAAGCCTAAAGGTAAAGGAGTGCCTGTCAAGAGGGGTAAGCTGCAGGGTTACGTCAATGTAGCGGGTTAGTGAATCATTGCCAGAGGGGCCGTAATCGGAATAGTTGAGGTTTATAAGCCTGTAGGTTCGCAAAGATGAGAGCGACCTCCTTGATCTCTCATCCGATGTAACACTGAAAAGTTGTCCGGGGCTCACGAACATAGAGCGTGATATACGACCGTACTTTACCCTTGGTCTCATCCCATCATCTATAAAATAGAGTCCGTTATAAAGGGTGGTATCCATATCCAGGAAGTAGTCACGGCCCATTGTCAGGGCCTCGCCCGGATTAAATTCGGGGTATACATATATGTTTCTAAGCCTGTGTTGAAGATGCAGGCCGGTATGGTTATTCCTTTCAGATGGCTGGGGATTCCTGACCTCACAGACAATATCTACCTGTCGGGTACCTGCTGTGGTGTCGGAGAAAAACAATATGTACTCACTCACAAATGTGTAGTAGCCATAATCTCTTATATACCTCTCAATACGCCTCTGTTCATTCTGAATTAAATCGGTATCGAAAGGGTCTCCCGGTTTTATCAGGGAGTTGACAGCATCGAAAAGAATAAGGGACTTGAGGGTTGAATCCTCGATCCGGAAACTGTAGCTTCTCACGGTATAGGGGTCATTCAGCTCAACATTATAGTAGACTCTTGCCCTCTTGTTGTCTATTATAGCAGAATCGTTTACGGCTGCATCAAAAAAACCCTTTGAGTGGAGGTACGATCTCATGTGGGTACCTGATCTGGCAGACTCGCCGGGATCGAAAACGACCGGCTCCTCACCTACTCTTCTAAGCCAGTTGTGCGGAAAACGGCTCTTGTCAGGATTAGAAATATTATAGAGCCAGAGATGAAACCTGGCTCCAAAGATTCGCCTGTTGGGCTGCTGTCTTATAAAGGGTTGAAGATCACGCCTGCCAACATGCTCACTCTCAATGGCTACATCGCTCCTGTCAAGAAGAGCCCGGTCTTCGGGCACATATCTTGCAGGCTTACATGAGGCAGCCATTAGCAGAGTTAACAAGAGGAGTCCGATTAACTGGGTAACACCATTTTTATTTGTCTGAAAAAGTATCAATTTTGCCTCTGCTGTTATGTTTGCAAATATAATTGATTTATCACCGATGTTAAGCAGAGCCAAATCAAAATTTATAACCTCCCTACAGCGTAAAAAGAGAAGAGAGGAGCACTCTATGTATGTCGTTGAGGGCGACAAGATGGTGAGGGAGTACCTGAGGGCAGGTATGCCGGTAAAGAGCCTTATTTGCAAGAAAGAGTGGTTAAACTCTCTTGAGAAGGGTCTGACTGATGGTGTTGACGAAATTATTCCTGTCTCTTTCGACGAGTTAAGAAGCATCAGCACGCTCTCTGCACCGCACAATGCTCTGGCACTTGTAAGCACCGGGACATCTGTCGAAAAGGAGGAGGCACCGGAGGGCACCTACACCATAGTGCTTGAGACCATTCAGGACCCTGGTAATCTGGGAACCATAATACGATCGGCGTTGTGGTTTGGTGTTCAACATATAGTTTGCAGTAAAGACTCGGTCGATTGCTATAACCCGAAAGTGGTTCAGGCCGCTATGGGTGGTCTGATAGGTGTAAGGGTTTCATACAGGGATCTGCAACCTTATCTTACAGCAGCGGCTGCAGAGGGCAAAGAGATAGTTGCCACCTCGCCGGGTGCCCCCTCTGTTTATGAGTTCAATCCCCGCAAAAGGGAGGGAATCCTGCTTTTTGGCAATGAGTCAAAGGGACTCTCAAAGGCTGCCTGTAACCTTGCAACTGTCGTAACGGGTATTCCGGGAAAGAGAGAGGATAACAGCACCGGATCACTAAATGTTGCTATGTCTGTCTCTGTAGTTCTCTCTGAGTTTTCCAGACGCAAACTGATATAGAGTCA
>SLNP01000110.1 GCA_007132995.1 Bacteroidales bacterium
CAAAGCCCCCGGCTAGCCTCCGTCCGGGGATATGGCTCTTCGTAAAGCACCCGCGTTGAACTTGTTCTGCTGCGCAGAACTTCAAACATCAACGCTCTCATCTGTCTAATGGGTCAGTGTCATAATTTGCTTTACTCATAGCCATCTCTTTTTCCCGGACTTCGCCTACGCCGGCCTTTTAATCGATTCGCTAATTACACAGGACTGCTAATGAGACAGAACTATCTTACATGCTCACAACACAACCCGTGCTGGGGGCTAGCGCACTTTTTTACCCGAACCCGCTTAAGGCCAAATATAAGAGACTCGCTGATTACGCAGAACTACTAATGAGACAGAACTATCTTACATGCTCGCAACACAACCCGTACTGAGAGCAAGCGCACATTATTCCCGAACCCGCTTAAGGCCAAATATAAGCGACTCGCTTATTACGCATTATTGCTAATGAGACAGGTCTGTCTTACATGCTCACAACACAACCCGTAATAAGAGAACCTGTTCGTTTATACATGATAACCACACAAACCGCACTTGGGGTACGCCACTTTATTGCCTGAAATATCTTAAAGCTTTTTTTTAGTGCGAGCGTCAGCGAGCAAATCTCTCCGCTCTCCGCTGCGAGCTGCCTCAGCAGCGAGCCTATGCCCTATGCTCTATGCCATATACCTGCGAGCGTAGCGAGCAGAGGCGGCACCAGCCGCCTTTTTTTTACCGATTACCGGCCGGAGGCGACAGCCGACGGCACCGATCACCGAACACCATGGCGAGCAATGCGAGCCATCGGCCGCCAGCCCGCGCAGCGAGCACTAGCAGCACGACTGCTGAACGCAATAAGTACCCTCTTCTGCTGCAGTCGCAATCGAATGAAGAAATTCACTACCTTTGGTAACAGATGGGTTATTATCACTATGGAGTTCCATGGGAATGCTGTAATTGAATAAATTATTTAATATGAAAAAGTTCAGTCGACTAATGTTGGTGCTTAATATATTGGTCACCCTAACGGCTTCTGCATATGGTCAGTCCTCCCATCAAGCAAGCAACCAGGTTAAGCTGAGCACCCCTGAAATTGATTCACTTTTTATTGCCTTCCATCAGGAAGCCCTTTCTCATCAGGGAAAGTCAGAATTACCATACTTCCTTATTGCAGATATTTATGATGGAGCAGAAGGTGTACGAAGAGTCCAATTCGGTTTGGAACATAATATTGGCCTGAGGCAAGGGGCCATAATAAGCTTCTTCAAGCTCAATGGTATAATTTGTCTGATCAGGATCAAAAGCATGAGTGGAATTATTGCCGGGCATACAGCGCTATTTGAGTCCTTCATTAAGGAGCATTTACCCGGCCAGTATAGAATACATTTTGGAGAACCGGAAATGTTTATTATTGATGGTGACACCCTTTGGGGTAAGACAGAAACTGTGGTGCTGGGAAAAAGATATGTTTGGGATGTTACTTTTCGTGCGGGAAGAGTCATTGATGTCAGAAAGCGATTTGAATAGAATAGGGTGTTAATTGAGACATTAACGATCAATACGGACTTCCAGCAATTATATGTTTACAGTCAAGTGGCTAGCACCTCTCTACGCTGCGAGCTGCGTCAGCAGCGAGCCCATGCCCCATGCTCTATGCCCTATGCCTGCGAAAGCAGTGAGCACTTCTCTCCGCTCTACGCTTTACGCTTTACGCTGCGAGCTGCGACAGCAGCGAGCCTATGCCCTATGCCCTATGCCCTATGCCTGCGAGCGTTAGCGAGCAGATCTCTCCGCTCTCCGCTGCGAGCTGCGCCAGCAGCGAGCACTCTAAACTCCTCAACTTCTCAACTATTAAACTATAATCGAATAACCGTATAACCATCATTAATATAGTTGCGTACAACTGATTACCGGCCGGAGGCGACAGCCGACGGCACCAATGACCAGTCACCAATCACCAATTACCCGCGAGCGCAGCGAGCCCATGCCCCATGCCCCATGCCCTATGCCAATATAAACTCTGTCACAGTTTTTATTTGTAGTTGAAATGGTTATAATTGCATTGTGTATTGAGCCATCAGCAGAGAATCTGCCCACGGGCAGACCGGGGTTCTGACCCTTTGGCTTATAACAAAAGGCCAATTTACTGCCTATATGAAGACCTATATTAAAAGAAGGGAAGAGAATAACAGACTCGTGGTGCTTTTTGGCGGGTGGGGTAATGATGAGCACGCATTTACTCCCCTTTCGGGCGATGATTTTGATTTTATCCTTTTCTATAACTACTCGGCAGATGAGCCGCTGGTTCTCCCTGAAATGAAGAGCTATACCAGCATAACTCTTATTGGCTGGTCGCTTGGTGTCTGGGCTGCCGGCTATCTGGCCGGAAAAGTGGGTATTGTTCCCGACTTCACCATCGCTGTAAACGGCACCCCTCTGCCTGCCGACGACAGGTATGGAGTGCCTCTTAAAGCGTTCGAGGGAACGCTCAATAACATCACCGACGACAATATGTATAAGTTCTATCTGAGGATGTTCGGTACCAAGGCCAACTACGAGCGTAACCGCTCGCGCGTTCCTGCCAGAACGGTTAAGTCGCTGGGTGATGAGTTAAGGTGGCTGTACAACCGTATAATGGAGAACAGAGAGAACACACTTCGCTGGGATACTGCCCTGATAAGCAGAGAGGACAGAATATTCCCTGCCGAAAATCTTCTTGCCTACTGGAATAGCAGACCTGAGACAAAAAGTATTGTGATACCCGACCCCCACTACCCCTTCCACAGGTGGAACAGCTTTGAAGACCTTATAGCATTTGTCAGGAGTCAGGGTTGATTGAAGTACCCCTCAAGCTTTCTCTCCACATCTTTATCTCCCCGTCCGGAGAGGTTTATTATTACCAGGCGGTTTTTATCTTTAACCATTTTGGTGGCCAGTGCAACTGCATGAGATGACTCAATTGCCGGTATTATTCCCTCACTTCTGGAGAGTTCAATATAGGCCTCTATTGCGTCGTTGTCAGATACCGGATAGTAGTTGGCCCTGCCGCTTGTTTTAAGGTGTGCATGCTGGGGGCTTATACCCGGATAGTCCAGCCCGGCGGCTATTGAGTATGAGACCGAAGGGTTACCATCGTCATCTGTCAGGCAGTACGAGTAGGTGCCCTGAAACAGTCCCGGTTTGCCAAGAGATAGGGTAGCTGCGGTTCTTGGTAAAACAGATTCGCCTCCGCCCTCTGCCCCATGTATCTGAACAGACTCGTCATCAATGAAAGCCTGAAATAGCCCTATGGCGTTCGATCCTCCTCCAACACAGGCAAATATGTCGTCGGGCAGCCTTCCCTCTATTTCAAGTATCTGCTCCCTTGCCTCTCTTCCTATTACACTCTGGAAGAAGCCCACCATGTTGGGATATGGATGGGGTCCGACCTGCGATCCGAGAAGATAGAATGAATCGGGGTTCTCAATAAAATAGCCAAGTGCGGCATTAACGGCATCTGCCAGTGTTCTGGTTCCCCCGGTGGCAGGTATCACCTCTGCCCCCAGCAGTTTTATCCTGCTGACATTCATGGCCTGCCGTTCAATATCCACCTGCCCCATAAATACTTTACATTTAATACCAAGCAGAGCCGCGGCTGTAGCGGTAGCAACACCGTGCTGACCGGCACCTGTTTCTGCGATTATCTCTTTGGCATTCATCCTTTTTGCCAGAAGTATCTGTCCTATTGTATTATTTATTTTATGAGAGCCGGTGTGGTTTAGATCTTCCCTTTTAAGATATATTCTGCTTCCGGTCTTCTGTGAAAGATTGCGGGCATAGTAGAGCGGTGAGGGTCTTCCTGTATAGTTTTTCAGATAGAAATCGAACTCTCTTATAAACTCACTGTCGCTTCTGTATCGTGTAAATGCCTCGGCAAGCCGGGCCAGATTATCCTGAAGTACAGGGGGCACATGTGCTCCGCCAAATTCACCATAGTAGCCGGGGGTATCTGAGGCCTCTCTGCTTAATATCGTTATATCACCGTTACTGTCAATATCTGTTCTCATCACCGTTAATATATTATATTTGATTAATTATGAAACTATTGTGGTATGCCTGTATATATGCGGGCAGATTTGTTGCCCGCGCTGACCAGGACCAACATAAAAGAGTCTCTCTCCACCAAACCATTGTCGCATTCATAAAAAACCAATTTAAAAAGTAGAAGCCGCAGGAAATACCCGCGGCTCACTCTGAAAAATCGATTCACATAACCGAGCAGCTATATTTCCCGTGTTATACCTTCGGGTCGCCAGCACCATATGTGTAATCCGGTTATCACTTAAAAAATGTCATCTATTCACTCTGATCGGGCAAAATAAGGCAATAAAGTCGAATTATTCAAATATCGCCTCTTTTGCTGCCTTGCCATGCACCACTATTAGGCTGTCTGGTTTTACCACTAATTGGGGTTTATACAGCATAATTCGCAAAAGAGATGCTGGCTGCCGGTTAAGTAATTATTATTAGCTTTGTTTTTTGCATAACCAGACTCTCTGTTTTTATGTAAGCATCTAATCATTAAATATATACATCCTATGCACCCCTACAGATTATCACTTCTTCAGACCGGACTCTTTTGGGAAGAGCGGGATAGAAATCTCGATATGTTCGAGGCTATGATACAGGGTCTCGACAGAGGTGTCGATGCAGTTCTTCTCCCTGAGATGTTCCAGACAGGCTTTACCATGGATGCAGAGCGACACGCCGAGACAATGGATGGGCCTACCGCAGAGTGGATGCGAAAGATTTCATCACGATATGGAAAAGCTATTGGCGGATCAATCATTATATCTGAGGGAGATGTTTATTACAACCGCTTCATATGGGCTGTACCCGATGGTACTCTCTCTACATATGATAAGAGACACCTCTTTTTTCTTGAGCGTGACAGCGGCAACTACACAGCCGGTATGAGGCGTGTTGTTGTAGAAGACAAAGGGTGGCGCATACTGCTGGCTGTCTGTTATGACCTCAGGTTCCCGGTATGGCTGAGGAACCGTGAAGATTATGAGGCGATATTTCTGGTTGCCAACTGGCCTGCACCACGACGGGATGTATGGCATAAGTTATTAATGGCAAGGGCCATAGAGAATCAGTGTTATGTTGCAGCCGTTAACCGGATCGGATCGGATGGAAACGGAATCGACTACAGCGGAGACTCTATGGTTGTTGACCCCAAAGGTAATATTGTGGTACAGGCAGAGCAGGAGGCCGAAGCCATATTGGATGCTACCCTCGATTTCGATGAGCTTATGAGATTTAAGACCAAATTTCCTGCATGGCAGGACAGGGACGAATTTGATCTGAAGCTCTGAAATATAAGTTTCTTTTCCGTAATTTTGCATCTTGCCGGTCAGGGCCTTTGTAGTGCGCCCTTCAAACCGGGGAAAGCATAACTATTAGTATTCTATTTTTTAAATATAAGATATAGCAGAATGAATAAAAGGGTTATTACCGCAGAAGACAGGGATGATATTCTGAAAAGGTTTCACTACACTGATGAGTCTCTGGCTATTATTGAGGAAGAGAATCTGCTTCCGCCCGGACTTCTCGGCAGGCTGCATAGCCAGTATCCGGAATACTCCGGTTTCACAGAGAGTGCCCGGTTCCTTTTTCATGACCGGAAGAACTACTCAGGACTTAAAGGCTTCAGGGAGATTGTCTCAGTACTATCGAAGAATGGAATAGAGATAGGTCATATTGAGGAGAGGGAGCTCTTTATAAGAGTTTATCGCTTTATGGCTACCAGACATGTGCTTAATACCATCAACTGGTCAGACTTTACCAATGATACGGTTTTTCAGCTTGTATTCCCACAGCCCGGAATGATGAGAGCCGATATCAGAGAGGCCTATCTTGCAACAAGTGACGAGGAGAAGAGGGAGCAGCTTATTAAGGATTATATCAGGGAGACCAACCCGCATGATGGCAAGCAGAAGCTCAATAAACCCACATACTATGATGATGATGGGGTTTTGGATGTTGTTGAAGGAAGTCAGCACAAGTACCCTCAGTGCAATCTGGTTTTCGACATCGAGACCCAGAGCTGTTTCGCCTTTTGCAACTACTGTTTCAGGCATGCACAGGTACGGGGTGATGAGGATATGTTTGTTCAGAAAGATATTCATCAGGTACACCTCTACATGAAGCAGCACAAGGAGATAACAGATCTTCTTATTACCGGGGGCGATGCCGGATTCCTGACACCAGAACGGTTTGGTGAATATATAGGTCCCATCATAGACGATCCCGGTCTAAGCCATATTAAAACAATAAGGCTTGGTACCAGAATATTGACATACAGTCCGGAACTGCTTCTTACAAGTGATTATGAAAAGATGCTATCCCATTTCAGAAGGCTCTATGATAACGGAATACAGCTTGTATTTATGTCGCACTTCTCAACTCCGAGAGAGATTCTCAACATAAATACCGTAGCGGCCATCAGAAGATTACGGCGTAACGGCGTTACCGTAAAGAGCCAGAGCCCGGTTATGACCAATATAAGTATGTTTAAAAAGAGCAATGGTGAGATCGATATAGAGAAGTCTGCAAAAAACTGGATTGATTTGGGTAATATTCTTGCGATGCTTGGTGTCGGCTTCCACTCTATGTACTGCGCCCGACCTACCGGTGAACATCACTATTTCACCCAGCCTGTAGCTGTTATTGATAAAATATTCAGCAAGGTATACAGGTCTCTGGCATCTATTAACAGACCATCTCGCTACATTACAATGACATCTTCTGCCGGTAAGATATCTCTTCTGGGTACAGCCGAGATTAACGGAGAGAAGATCTTCGCTCTTAAATTCAATGAAGCGAGAAATATGGAGTGGATGGACAAGGTGATACTTGCCAAATATGATGAAGAGGAGAATACTATTGCCAACCTCAAACCCTACGGAGCGTCCAGACATTTTTATGAAGATGAACTGGCAGAGATAGAGGCCTCGCTTGAGAGGTCAATAGAAGATGGCAGGCGTAAGGAGAAAAGCTAAAAGGATGTGCTATGATAGATAAAATTGCCAATTCTGCCAGTGAGGCTATCTCTGCGGTTTTTGATGGTGCAACTGTAATGATAAGCGGTTTTGGTGAGGCCGGCAGTCCCGTAGAGCTTATTCACGCACTGATAGACCATGGTGCAAGAGACCTGACTGTTGTAAGTAACAATACAGGTAACGGCCATGTAGGGCTTGCAGCCCTTATCGAAAACAGGCAGGTAAAGAAGATGATATGCTCATTTCCGAGAACGGCAGACTCTGTTGTATTTCCGGAGCTCTACTGCCGGGGAGAGATAGAGCTTGAACTTGTTCCGCAGGGAACTCTGGCTGAGAGAATCCGTGCAGGCGGTGCCGGCATACCCGCTTTCTACACCCCCACCTCGGTTAATACACCCCTTGCTGAGGGTAAAGAGTTAAGAGAGTTTGGTGGCCGCTCCTATATTCTTGAGTACGGATTAAAGGCAGATTTTGCGCTTGTTAAGTGCAGGGCTGCCGACCGCTATGGCAATTTGCTTTACAATAAAACTGCCAGGAACTTCGGGCCTGTCATGTGCATGGCCGCAGAGTGTGCAATAGTTCAGGCTGAAGAGATTGTTGGAGCCGGCAGTATAGACCCTGAAGCCGTTGTTACTCCCGGCATTTTTGTAAGCAGGGTTGTGCACATCGCCGATCCGGCAAGTGAAAACAGGTTATTAAAAGAGGGAAGGAGGTACCCGTGAGCAGAGATATTAAGGGTTGGAGTCGTGAAGAGATGGCCCGCAAGGTGGCAGAAGATATTCCGGGAGGCTCCTATGTGAACCTCGGCATTGGTATGCCTGAGCTTGTTGCCAACCATATTCCGGAGGGCAGAGAGGTTATTTTTCATACCGAAAACGGACTCCTTGGTGTCGGGCCATCACCTGTTACAGGGGCTGAAGATGACGAACTGATTAATGCAGGTAAAAAGCCTGTTACCGCCATAAAGGGCGCCAGCTATTTCCATCATGCTGACAGCTTTGCCATGGTGCGGGGCGGGCATATAGACATCTGTGTTCTGGGGGCTTTTCAGGTATCTGAAAAGGGCGATCTTGCCAACTGGTCAACAGGAACGCCGGGTGCTATACCTGCTGTTGGTGGTGCCATGGATCTTGTAGAGGGAGTAAAGACCATATTTGTTATGACCAACCACACTACAAGAGGCGGTGAATCTAAAATAGTGCCGGAATGTACCTATCCCCTCACGGGAAAGGGGGTGGTATCAAGAATTTATACCAATATGGCCGTAATTGATATTACAGAAAATGGCCTTATGGTTAGAGAGACTGCACCCGGGGCAGACAGGGAGTATCTTGAAAGCATAACCGATGCACCCCTTACTTTCCCCTCCAAATAACATAAACTGTCATTAAACTCTTTTTCCGCCATGTCAACACTGTCTAAAAAAGGGGATGGAAGTTCCGCCCGTCAGCAGGATATCTACAGGAAAGCGTGTGAGGTTATTCCCGGAGGTGTAAGTCGCAACACCGTATTTAACACTCCCCACCCCTACTATGCTTCTCACGCGTCAGGCTGTTTTGTCACAGACCTTGATGGTATTGAGAGAATCGACTTTGCCAACAACATGGCGTCACTCATACATGGCCATGCCCATCCGGCAGTTATTGAAGCAGTTATATCGCAACTGCAGAGAGGTACCGCTTATACCATGGCGACTGTAGCCGAGGTTGAATTTGCGAGCCTCCTGTGCGAAAGGGTTGAGGGTGTTGACAAGATAAGGTTTACCAACTCCGGCACAGAGGCTGTGATGGCCATGATGAAGGCAGCCCGGGCCTATACAGGCAGACCGAAAATTGCGAAGGCAGAGGGGGCGTACCATGGTACATACGATTTTGCAGAGATAAGCCAGACATCGTCGCCAGCCAACTGGGGCTCTATTGACAGACCCAGCAGCGTCCCTTTGGCGCATGGGACACCCGAGGGGGTTCTGAATGACATGGTAATCTTCCCCTTCAACGATATTGAGCGCACCCTTTCTATACTTGATGCTCACGCAGAAACCCTTGCCGCCGTAATGATAGACCCGGTTCCCCACCGTGTCGGTCTGGTACCGGCAGATGAGAGGTACATAGAGGAGCTTTACCGATGGACCCGCCGAAATGGTGCCCTGTTGATCTTTGATGAGGTCATTACCCTGCGGGTTAACTACGGTGGAGCCCAGCAGCGATATAGCCAAAAACCAGATATGACTGCGATGGGCAAGATTATAGGAGGCGGCTTCCCTGTTGGTGCATTCGGAGGCAGTAGTGAGGTGATGAAGGTTCTTGACCCGCGTGAGAGCAGGTTGCTCTTTCCCCATTCCGGAACCTTCTCTGCCAATCCCATTACCACCACTGCGGGCCGGGTGGCCATGGAGCTTTTTGACGAAGAGTCTGTTGCCGGCCTCAACAAGCTTACTTCCATTGCAACAGATCAGATAAGGGAGGCTATTAAAGTTGCAGGAGTTCCTGCATCGGTAACCGGTTCGGGATCTATGTTACGGGTTCATCTCAGCGAGACCCCGCCATCTACATATCGTGAGGCCTATCAGGAGAGAGAGGTGACCCTTATTCTGAAGGAGCTGCTTGAGCACCTTTATCACAAGGGAAGGATAATGATGATAAACACCTGCTCATGCATGATGTCGACCGCTATAACCAGGCGCGAGATAGATATTCTCAGTGAGGCGATGCTTAATGGCTTCAGGGCCATAAAGCCGGCACTTGAAAAGTTGAAAGAAAAAGAGGTATAGTATTATGAGAGAGGCTTTTATTTGCGATGCTGCCCGGACAGCCGTGGGCAGGTACGGAGGTGCGCTGGCATCTGTCAGACCTGATGATCTTCTTGCTTTAGTCATCAGGGCACTTCTTGAGAGAAATGGCAACATTGTTCCCGAAGCGATCAATGATGTTATTGCAGGCTGCGCCAATCAGGCCGGAGAGGATAACCGCAATGTTGCCAGAATGTCACTTCTTATTGCCGGCATGCCCGTTACTGTACCCGGAGTGACCATAAACCGTCTTTGTGGTTCAGGAATGGATGCGGTAGCCATAGCTGCCAGGGCGGTCATGACAGGCGATTCAGACCTTATTATAGCGGGAGGTGTTGAGAGTATGTCAAGGGCACCTTTTGTCATCAGTAAATCGCAATCGCCCTACTCCCGAGCAGTAGGGATGTATGACACCACCCTTGGCTGGAGGTTTCCCAACAGCTCTATGGAGAAGCTCTATGGTATCGAGTCAATGGCTGAGACAGCCGAGAATATTGCAACAGATTATGAAATTGGACGGGAAGATCAGGATCTCTTTGCCTTATGTAGTCAGGAGAAGACTGCACATGCCATAAGCGGCGGTTTAACTGAGCGTGAGATAGTACCTGTTACCATACCGGTCAGAAAGGGAGATCCTGTTGTGGTAAAAGTTGACGAACACCCTCGCAGCACCTCGCTGGAGAAACTGGCCGCCCTCAGACCTGTTACAGGTGATAAGGGCACCATCACTGCCGGCAATGCATCGGGTATAAATGACGGAGCCGCTGCACTTATTGTGGCATCGCCCGATGCCGCCGGGAGATATGGACTCACTCCTCTTATCCGTGTAGTTGGAACAGCCGTATCGGGCGTACATCCAAGAGTAATGGGTATGGGACCCGTTCCTGCCACCAACATGCTTCTTGACCGCTTTGGCAAAAGCCTTGATGATATAGATATAATAGAGCTTAATGAGGCCTTTGCGGCTCAGGCTCTTGGTTGTATAAGGGCACTCGGGCTTGAAGATGACGACAGCCGCATTAACAGGCTGGGGGGCGCCATAGCCCTGGGGCATCCTCTTGGAATGAGTGGAGCCAGACTTATCACCACATGCTTTCATCAGATGAAACATGATGAGAGACTGAAAACTGCCCTGGCCACTATGTGTATTGGCGTAGGGCAGGGAATTTCGATGCTGCTCGAGAGAGCTTAATATTATCGGCAAGCTGAATCTAACAGGGCTGTCGCAGGCAGTCAGGCCGCCAGGCGGCATCTCTTCTGCATCATTACAGCCCGCCGGTACTGCCTGTTCAGATATCCTTAAGAAGTACTTCCCCCCTCTTCATCTGTCCACCGGTAATATCACTGGCTATCTCTTCAATTTTACCAAGAGACTCTGAACTCTCAACCGTAATGTGGTCGCTGCCCATCTTGTCGAGGCGCTCTGTCACATAATTCACAGATAATTTATTGATATCGACACCCGGCTGATAGGTTCGCTGTTTGTTCTGATCGGCCATTATCTGAGATACCAGACCCGCCCGGGAGAGATTATGTATTATACTGCTTGTAACCCGCACAGGAATTTTATGTCTGGCAGCTATAGCTTCTGTGCTGGCAGGCGGACTACCCTTTACGAAATCATCAACCAGACCCTTCAGTACAAGCAGGGTCAGTATTCTTTTGTGGTAGTTGCTTATATTGTGTACATCAGTGTCAAATTCGTACCGGAGAACATTCTGGCGTGCAAACGATATTTCGGCTCCCAGAAGAACAATGAGCCAGCTGGTCTGTATCCAGATAATAAAGAGCGGGAAGGCGGCAAAGCTGCCATATATTGCGCTTAACCGGGTAATCCCCAGTTGGAGGTCAATGTAGAGCCACTGAACAACCTGAAGCAGGGTTCCGGCGACTACACCGGCCAGAAATGCCGAGCCAAATTTAACCTTGGTATTGGGCAGTACAATGTAGGTAAAGGTGAGAACAAACCACATTATCAGGTAGGGCGAGAATTTCACCAGAGAGGTAATGGTTCCTCTTACTGTAGATGGAACCGAAGCCTCTGCCATATATTCAGTAAGACTTGTGTTGATAAATATGGTAACACTGCTTGAGAGAATAACAAAGACAGGAGCGATAAGCATAATGGCAATATAGTCCGCGAATTTCCTTATCAGTGGGCGTGACTGCCTCACCTGCCAGATGCCGTTGAATGAGTTCTCAATATGGCTCAACAACTGCACAACAGACCAGAAGAGTATCACAATACCAATCCCTGCCATGTAGCCACCCCTTGTTCCCTGCAGGGTGTTGTCCTTAAGCTCCAGTACCCAGTCGAGAACATCTCCGCTTCCGGCAAAGGCAGATATCAGCTGTCTCTCAAGCTCTGCATCAAGCCCGAACCCTTTAGCTATACCAAATGCTATGGCGGCCATAGGTATTAAAGATAATAGAGTATAGAAAGTGAGAGATGACGCACGGAGCTGCACCTTGTCCTGCGTGAATCCCCTGGCGGCAAGCACGAGAGTGCGGAGGTATCTGACAAGAAACCCTTTTCTGCCAGATGTTTCGGCAAGTCGGGTATTCCATATAAAATTGTTTATCTCCCTGATTTTTGCGGGAATATTCCGGAAGGGATTTTTCATCGTACCACTCATCAATTACATGACAGTAAAACTAATATATAAAATGGATTATATAAAGAACCCACATAAAAAAGGAGTTACCTGCATCTCTATTCATCCGGAATCAGTCTGCACCGGAGGTCTGCCTCAACTCCCATACTAACTGCTAAATCAATAAAATTAATTTTCATATTAATATTATTGCATTATACATAATTGTATTATATATTTGCATCAATGATTGTCAGTTATAGAAGACACCTATTCAATATGGTTTAAAATTATCTGCAATGGAAAAGAGATCAAAATTACCAACGACCTGCCCCTCTTGCAGCTCTACACTGAATGTTCGAACCCTTCAGTGCAGCAGTTGTGACACAGCGGTGAGCGGAAATTTCGCGCTCCCCCCTCTTCTGCTTCTCACCGATGACGAACAGCTCTTTATTACTGATTTCGTCCGGTTCAGCGGCAGCATCAAGGACATGTCCAAACATCTCAAACTGAGCTATCCTTCTGTAAGGAATATGCTTGACGCCATTATCGCAAAGATTGAATCATTAAACAGTCAGGAGAGCTGACAAAAACAGACTCATGTTATGGAAAGCTCATACAACAGTAATAACAGAGTAAAGGGAATCATGCTATTGGTGAATCCATTTCACAAGATAGCCGGCGCACATGCACTTGTTGCCGGTATAGTTATCATCACTGTAACTACCCTTCTTGCCCTGCGCTTCGACACTCATTTCAACGGTTTGCTGGAGATCAAATATGGCACATCAGTATATGGCATTCAGACACATCTTCTCTATGGTGTTGTGAATCTGCTTACCATTTCACTGCTATTCTACATTTCCGGCACTATTCTCTCAACCTCTTCAATCCGGTTTATTGATGTCATTGGCACACAGGCTCTGGCACGGTTTCCATACTTCTTTGCCCCGTTTCTCAACATCAATTCCGTTATGGAGAGGCTTACCGAAAAATTGCTTGACTTTGCACTGGGAATTGAAAACGGCACCGAGCCTTTTACTGCCGGAGAGATGGCACTCTTTATCTCAATATCTATAGCCCTGATTATTGTTATTGCCTGGTACATAGCATTAATGTACAACGCCTATCGCATCTCCTGCAATATCGGTGGAACCAGGGCTGTATTGTCATTTATCATCGTTCTTATTGTAGCCGTTATAGTTTCGATACTTATTAATCAGCTGCATATGAATTATTTAATACCACTTCAATAGTATATAGAACCTGCATTACTAATCAAGTATAAAACCGGGAAATTATGGAAGAGTACCTATCTGAAAATCTGACATGGCTGGTCACAGTGGCGATCATCATACTGATTGCCGACACCATTCTTAAGCTTATCACCTTGTGGAAGTCTGCAAGACGGGGGCAGAAGGCATGGTATATCTGCCTTGGAATATTCAACACATGTGGAATTTTACCACTGATATATCTCTATTTACACAGGAAGCGGGGGGCGATCTCTGTCGAGTAGGCAGCGCCCCCTTATGGCACTATCGATATAAACGAAGCTATGCCGTAAAGTGGGTCGTTAAAAGATTGGAGTCAATGCCGCAGGTCTGAAAAAAGAGCTACTTTTGTAGTAAGGGGAGGCATATATTTAAACCTTCTTCCCGTAGAGTTGTCGTATGGATATATCGAAAATCACCAGGCCGGTACTGCTGCTTGACGAAGAGAAATGTCTTGCCAACATAGAGAATATGGTAAAGAGGGCAAAGAGCAACAATGTTCTCTTCAGGCCACACTTCAAGACCCATCAGTCACCCCTTATAGCCATGATGTTCCGTGAATATGGTGTTGACAAAATTGCTGTTTCATCGGTAACAATGGCAGCACAGTTTGCCATGCATGGCTGGAGTGACATAACCATAGCCTTTCCCGCCAACCCCCGTGAAACCGATGAGATTAACCGGCTGGCCCGTACCAGCAAGATAAATCTTCTTACAACAGACTATGAACATCTTGTCTCGTTTGCTGATAAGCTAGAGCATGAGACAGCCCTTTTTATCAAGATAGATACCGGCTACAAAAGGTCCGGAATAGACTGGAACTCCTATCCCGATATAGAGCGAATAGTCAATTTTGCAAACGAAAGAGAGCTGCTTCGCACCACAGGCCTCCTTACCCATTCCGGGCATACATACAGGGCGAGGGGCAGGGATGAGGTTCTTGCCATATATAATGACACCAGGCATAAAATGCTCAACACAAAGGGTATTATTCCCGGTAATGACCTTATAGTCTCACTCGGCGACACCCCTTCGGCCGCCCTTACCGATGAGTTCGAAGGTGTTGATGAGATCCGGCCCGGCAACTTCATCTTTTTTGACTACATGCAATCACTCATCGGCTCCTGCAGTGAAGAGGATATAGCGGTTGCGCTTGCAGTACCTGTAGTCTCTGTTAACCGTAGAAGGAACGAGGCTGTTATATACGGAGGCTCTGTGCACCTATCGAAAGATGGGGTTACCGTTGACGGAGAGACACGCTATGGCAAGGCGGTAAGTCTGGATGGTGATAGATGGCACTGTTCCGGCCATCTTGGTTATGTCACCTCTCTTTCGCAGGAGCATGGAGTTGTAAAACTTACCGAAGAGGCCGCCGGCACTGTTCGTCCCGGCTCTTTGATAGCGATTCTCCCTGTACACAGTTGTCTTACTGCCGACGCTATGAGGTCATACCTCACAATGAAAGGGAGGGTTATCACCACAGCCATTGAGAAGTGATCTTGTAGCATGTAGTTATTGAGAAGTGGCACTCTTGTATGGCAGCTACCGGAACATCTGATGCCAGATCATGTGGTTGTCAGTACTGCTCTTCGTTTGTGTATGGCCCGGTATGTTGCAAAGAGGCTCATCTTAAAGAGGCCGAAAAGCAGTATAGACCCCTTTTCAGATGCCAGTTTAACCTCCATCCTCTCCCGGTATCTTATGTATATCTTAGTAAGAATGTGATTCGCGCCTATTGCAGATAGCCTGTTATATATCTTTACAAGCCTTACCGACTCTGCAAAAGATCTTTTGTCAGTAACCTTATCACAGAGGAAGCTAAGATTCTCTACTCCCTGCTTTGTTTTGGCTATAAAATCAGATCCCGGCTCAATGCCGTCATGAATAAGGGGGTTGTCAATATGGAGAATCTCTATACCGGCAATTTTCAGCTGATATCCAAGCAGGGTATCTTCGTGGCCATACTGCTTGAGCTCTTCATTAAACCTTATTTTACCAAACAAGGCCTTTTCTGCAAGGAAATTAAAGCCGGAAAAGCTTGCATAGGGGTGCCTGTTTCTCTCACCGCTGCTCCTCTCCTCTCGTCTCTTTCCGTATCTCCATCGAAGCCACTTATCAGGATCGGCAGGTGGATAGGGAGGATATGTTGTGCCGCCACATATAACTCTGCCGGGAATAATATAGGGGAGCCATTTGCGAAGGTAGTTCTCTGCTGTTCCCGGAATCATTGCATCAGCGTCAATAAAAAGCAGAAAATCTCCAGTGGCCTCCTCCGCCAGCCTGTTTCGTATTGATGCCCTGCCTATGTTTTTTTCTGCATGATAGAGCTTAACACTCTTTCCTGCCCTGGCAAGTTGTTGATAATTGGCGCTATGCTCGGGAGACGAGCCATCATCGCCAATAATGACTTCACAAAATTCCGGCACCATCTCCACCGCTTTACCAAGATTGTGTACCAGGGCAACAATATCGTAGTTATAAACAGGTATCAGTATTGAAACAGAATGCATACAGATCTCTCAGTTGTTAGTTCTGAATTAAATCAAAGGTAAGTATATATATAATATATTTCAACCGGCTTACCATTTGGCAGAGATATTGGTTTATTATATTTTGCAAGAGAGTAAAATCAGACATTTAAGGGCTATGAGAATATCGGTTAAAGTGATTATTGGCACCCTGTTGATGCTATTTCCCACCACCCACTGCCTCTTCCCGGCAGCGGCTCTGCAAGAGGCAGACAGATATGCCATATCTGTTCATGCAGAGGGGCTTGGAGGCAAAGAGCTTCTTCTTGCTTATCACCTTGGCAGCCGACAGTTTGTAAAAGACACCATCACTCTTGATTCAGAGGGCAGGGGCGTTGCCCGTGGCAGTGATGAGCTGCCTCATGGCGTCTATATACTTGTGCTTCCGGAAGGGGCCTATTTCGAACTGCTTATCAGTGACAATCAGGAGTTTGAGGTGTTCTTTAACCCGGAAGACCTTAATGGTACTCTCCGGTTCAGCGGCTCGGACGAGAACAGCCTCTTTGCCCGGTTTCAGAAGGAGTGGATGGAGAGACACTCGCGGGGTCAGCAGATACGCGAGCGGCTCAACAGAAACAGGGCCAATCAGGATTCTGTTTACATTCTCACGGAGATGGCTGCAGAGCATGAAGATGAGGTGAATCAATATTTTGAGCAACTTATTTCTGAAAACAGGGGAACCCTGTTTGCAACACTGGTAGCGGCCATGGCGCCGCCGCCGACTTTTGAGGCCGATCTGCCCGCTGATACTCCGGGCAGAGATTCCCTTTTGTGGGTAATGCGCTACAATCACCGTATTTCGACATGGTTTGATAATTTCGACCTTAGCGATGAGCGGCTATTGCGCAGCCCCTTATTCAATAACAAGATATCGCAGTACTTTACCCGTGAGCTTATACAGCACCCCGACACCCTGAAGAGGGCTATTGATAATGTGCTGGAGCTTACCGATGGCAACAGGGATATCTTCAGGCATATAGCGGTTTTTCTATTTAACCATTTCCGCCAGAGCACAATTATGGGGCATGACGCTGTTTTGGTAAAGATAGCAGATGATATATATCTTTCGGGTAGGGCCGACTGGGCTTCTGAAGAGTTTATCAACAACCTCCGGCAGGATATTGAGCGTCTGCGGCCCTCCCTTATAGGTAATAAGGCGGCAAATATGGCCATGGAGAGTTACAGTCATGGCAGGGTAGAGCTTCATGACCTGGAGGCAGAGTACATTGTTATCTACTTCTGGGAGCCCGAGTGCGGACACTGTAAAGAGGCAACACCACTGCTGCATGACTACCACCTCAGAAGCAAAGATGAGGGAGTCCTCTTCTTTACCGTCGGAACCTCACGCGATAGAGATGAGTGGGAAAAACATATAAAAGAGAATGGGCTTACATGGATAAATGGCTGGGATCCTCAGCGAAACACCCGATATGACTTTTATTACAATGTTACAGCCACACCTTTAATATATATACTTGACAGCGAGAAGAGAATAGTTGCCAAAAGGCTGGCCGCCGCCGATGTAGAGAATTTTATCAACAACCACCGTTCGGTCAACAGATGATATTGCCAGATCTGAGGTATTGTGACATCTGATAAATAGAGCTGAATGTTACAATGTTACTGCCATCATCAAGGCTGAAGAGACATTTGCCGTCTCTGCCGCTACCCGCAGTTAATCTGAAGTCTGCATCCTCCCCTGCCTTATCACATAATATACCACCAGCTCTTTTTATTGCCTTACCAGCCCAAATCGCTTCGACACCTTCACCCTGCAGATAGAATCGCATCTTGCCCCTTCCCCTGGCCGATGGCCTGAAACTACCTTCGACAGGACAAAATGTGACAGACGACCCCCTGAACATCTCCCCTATCGATCCGTCTGCTACCATATCTTCAGTACCACCCTCTTTTATACCCCCTTCGGTCATAAGCCATATTTTGTCCGAATAGTTTATAGCAGACTGAATATCGTGGGTCGACATAAGCAGACCCTTCTCTTCATTCCTTGCCAGTGACACCATCAGGTTCAGTATCTCACTGCTGTTACGGGTATCAAGAAACGCGGTTGGCTCATCCATCACCATAAGGGGGGTGTCTTGTGCCAGAGCTCTGGCTATCATTGCCCGTTGCCTTTCGCCATCAGATATCTCATCGACGAATCTGTTAAGCAGCGCTGAAAGTCCTACCTTATCCGCAGATTCAGCTATCACCCTTCTGTCGCTCTCCAGGAGCCTCCCTATCCAGTTGGTGTGAGAGTATCTGCCAAAAGCGATAAGATCTGAAACCCTCATATTTGATGCCTTTACCGGCTCTGTAGATACATAGCTTATTGTTGCGGTAATATCTCTTCTGGTCATAGAGAAAATATCCCTTCCATCCACCACCAAACTTCCCGATATCGGGCTGTGGAGAGCCGCAATCGTCTTAAGCAGAGTGCTTTTGCCTATGCCATTGCATCCGAGCAGGGTTGTTATTTCTGCTCTTTCTGAACTGGCAGAAAGCGGTGGCAGTATATCCTTGCCATCAAAGCCAATTACCGTATTTCTAAGCTCTATTGCTCTCATCATTAAACTAAAAATGGCTTCTTAAAGCATCACCTTTCAGCAGCACCCATATAACTACAGGAATTCCAAGCAGCGATGTTACCGCATTTATCGGCAGCACACTGTCGCTTCCCGGTAGCTGCGAAATAATATCGCTAATAAGCATAAGCAGAGCCCCTGCCAGCATTGTGGCAGGGAGAAGAACCCTATGATCTGCACTTCGAAACAGCATTCTCGCTATATGAGGCACTGCAATACCTATGAAGCCGATAGGTCCACAAAAAGCTGTCACAGAGCCGGCCAGCACCGTGGTACTGAGAAAAATCATCAACCTGGCCCTTCTGATATTAACACCTATTGTTGATGCATAGGAGTCTCCCAGAATCATGGCATTAAGGCTCTTGGTAGCGACCAGCCCTATAAGCAGCCCAACTGTTATGGCACTGCCCATAATCTGTATTTGCGTGGCAGAGAGGTTACCTAGGCTGCCCATGGTCCAGACCACATAACTTCTAAGCACTGTTTCGCCGGAAAAGTACTGCATTATGGTCACAAGCGATGATATGCCCCCTGCCACCATTATACCAAGTACCAGTACAGTAAGAATGTTTTTCAGCCGCGCTGCCATAAACAGCATTACAACCATCACCGCCCCGGCGCCGGCCCATGCTGCGATGGCTATCAGCCAGCTTCCCATCAACCCGACCGCTGTCAGAGGCAGAAACGAAGCGAACCCCAATATAACAACCGCCACCCCCAGGCTCGCTCCTGAGCTTATGCCAAGAACATATGGTCCGGCCATGGGGTTCCGGAAAATGGTCTGCATCTGAAGCCCGCTTACGGCTAGGGCGATGCCCGCCAGAAGAGCAGTCACAGACCTGGGCAGTCTGAATTTCATAACTATTGTGCTGGCTGTATTTCCAACATCATGGCCGAAAAGAGCCCTGAGTGTCTCAGCAGGACCTATAGCTACCGAGCCGGCAAAGAGTGAGCCGGCAAAAGCAACTATCACCCCTGCTGCCAGTATGGCGAATAGTAAACTATTTTTCGACCAGATTCTGCTTCTGTTATCCATAGATCATATAACCCTTAACCCGGGCGCTCCTACTCCAGTCTCTTATAAAAGTAGAGATCTGCCTCTTCGCCACGACCACTTATTATGAGAGCTATGTCCCGGAGAAGAAGTCCCGGCCTCACGCTCCCTGTCTCCCAATAATCATTGGCGCCTCCTTCCCTAACCCGCTTTGTATTATTGTACACCTCTCCCCTTTTGTAAACATCAAGCGTAGTTAGCCTCTCATCTGAAAGAGCAATTTCCCTGAGAGATTCAGCGGCGCCCGGATTAATCCAGTAGTCTGCCTCAAGGGCTCTCATATATACGCTCTCTATACCCATTGGCATGGAGTACCCGGACTCTCTGTCGCGCCATAAATAGTTCCCGCCAGCATCATCTATAATATTGCTGATAAATGAGTTGCCGGGCGAAACATACCATGTGTCTCTCCAGGGAAGACCAAGTAGAACCGAAGGAATATCGCTCACAACCTCGTTTCTGTATAGCCTCATATTCCGGTAGTACTCCTCCCGTACCTCTGTAAATATAGAGTCGCTCTTCTCCCTCTCTCCGGTTAGGGCGCCGAATAGTTTTATCCATTCAGCCTTACCAAGGGGCGATCTCTCCAGATACTCCGCATTATAAAGTATATTGACACCCATCTCTGAGAGCCTTGCGAAATAGCCTGCCGATTCCCCCCCTATCCCGTAAGCTATCAGCAGGTCTGCATCCATGCTTGCGATAAGTTCGCGATTAAGACTCTCTTCGTAACCTACCTCTCTTACCTCTCCCCTCTCTATTCTCTCTCTCAAATCTCTGTTGTAAACCATTTTTCCGCCGGAGACTCCTATAATAGCTGAACCCTTATCAATAGCATCAAGCATGGCGACATGTGTTACCGACATACAGACCACTCTGTCGACAGGTGTTCTTACAACGGTAACATCATCGGGAACATTTAGAGAATCAGCATCTACATCTCTCTCAATAAGCCAGTACTTCTTTACAATATCGCCCTCGCCCTGCCAAGGATTAATAACTCTTAAAAGGGTGTATGTCTCATTATCCTCAAGGGTGAACCGTTCGGCATACATAAGTGAAGAGCCACCATCTGGCGCCATATCACGACCCGGTTCAACATTCTTATTGCCATTACTCAGGCAGCCGGTCATAATGACTATAAGGGCCGCAAGCCATGTTAATAATGACAATATACTGTACCGTTCAGCCATACTATCTCTTAATGAATTTACCATGCAGAAGGTGAGCACCTGATTCTGCGCTTAAAATATATATGCCGGGAGCCAGATCGGCGACCGGGAGTGAGACCGGCACACTGCCACTGTTATATATTGTCTTACTCATCATGCGCCTTCCGCCGATATCGTATATGGTGATATTTACCCTGCCACTCAGGTAGGGCGATTCTGCATAGAGCAGGTCACCGACAGGGACGGGATAGAGATTCAGACGAGGGTCTGTGACGGCTATCTCGCCGGCAAGGGTTGGTTGTCCGCTGCCGGTTACCACAGCACTTATAGCTAATGAGTATGCGCCCGGCATTGAGGGGTGTACCATGAATGGCATCCACTCATCATCCCTGAAAAACCAGGCACTGTTTAATGATTCATCGATCAGGTTCTCTGTGTGGGCCACTGCAAGTTGCCTGCTATGTGCGGGAACATCGTCGCGGTATTTTATATACCAGCCTGCATAGAATGAACCACTAATGGCCACGCTCCTGTTAAAATCGACAGCCACACTCTCTCCCTCCCTGAACCAATTAAGGGGTATCTTCTTTGTAGCCAGCGACTCACCGGGCTGGTCATCGCCCGACATAAGAACGAATGTTACGGAGTCATTAATATCACTGCTTCCTATTACTGACGGGGTAATATTAATGGCCAGAAGCTGCATGGTATCGCTGTTCTCAATTCTTACTGCATATCCGGTTATACTGTCACTGCTGAATCCTGTTGTATATCCCGTTTGCGGCGACTGCAGGGGTGTTACGGAGAGCGTCTGTGGGAGAGTGTACCCCCTTATGGTGTCGCTTATTGACATATTGTGACTGTAGGGGTCGCGCCCCCCTAATTTACGGAATCCATAGCCCATCGGATCAAGGTACCCCATCAATGTTCCTTCACCGTATCCCGATATAAGGTATGTAGCATAGAGTTTACTGAAATAGTCATTATAGGCTCTGCCGCACACCGACTCACCTCCCGAGAGCGAGCCTGTAACAAGTCCCTCATCGCTGAAGAGAGGAGCTCCGCTCGATCCGCCCTCCGTGGCACCCTGACTCCACTGCAAGACATTCCAGAAGGCGCCGGGTTTATAGTTCAGGAAAGATGATGTTACAGGGGCCGAGTTATCGATGGTCAGCTTTTTTACATCACCTGCCGGATGGTGTATGGTGTACCCTGAGGCAGGTGGTGAGCCGGTAACATCCCATCCTGCAAGATATGGGGAGTAGACAATCGGAGGGAACTCTGATAGCTCTACCATGGTATGATCCAGATCAGCATAGCTCAGCAGCAGATTGGAGCCTGCTATGGTATGCGATGTTAACCCCCCTGGCCCGTCACAGAAGGGGCTGTCGTAATTAAAGAGAAAGAGCGATGATTCAGCCTGCTGACTATTAGATATACAGTGGTTTGCGGTAATAAGCAGAGGCTTCAGAGAGCCGGCGGTGCCGGTGCTGTTAACCATAACACCGCTGCAGAGGCGAAATCCCGACACAATTATCCTTACAACAGACCGCGCGTTGGCAGAGACAGAGTCATCATCGTTGCAGCTTACATCCACATTGCATGGCTGGGAGCGACCGAACAAACTGCTTTTGGCCACCTCACTCTCATATAGCCCGACGAAGTCGTGTGCCACCTGTGCGATTGCCAGCGATCCGTCAGGAGAAGCTCCTCTGGCTACTCTGTACTCGACAATGACCTCGTCGCCTGGCAGCGGAGCTGTGGGAACTATTCCTGCGGAGCTGTTATTCTCTTCGGTAAAGGCTCCCCTGATAAAGCCTCCGCCGGGGGTGTATATTGTCACCGATGACCCTTTGCTGAGATTGTAGGGCTCAAAAATCAGGTTAAGAGAGTGGGCCCCCGGTGACCTTACAGAGACTACCCATGTTTTTGAGCCATCACTGTTGAGGTGCATAACACCCGCATTGGAAGGGTTTATATCTGTCTTAACCGGAATGGCAAAAGTGAGGGCCTCTGACGCAGAGCCTGTGACCTCCCTTATACCCTGTGCTATTACCCCGCCATCGATAACAACCGGTTCGCCGGCACTCAGGCCCGATACAACTCCGGGGGCACGCTCTCTCTGTGCTACAAGGCCCTGGAGGGCAACAAAAGAGATAAATGTCAGTATGACAACTCTTTTTACTGCCGTAGCAAACAGTTCAATGTCGGGTATCCTATTTACCATGAATGATCATATTGCCCGGTATTATACCGGCTGAGTGCTTATCTATAAAGGTGCCTGTCAGGCTATACCTCAACAGGCTTCCCCTTCTCTGATAATCTACAGCATCGCTTACAAATATATATCCATTATCTGTATCGGGCTCGATTCTGTAAAACAGCCTCTCCCCATTATCGATCAAAGAGTTATCGGGCAGAGCAGGCTCCCTTACAGATATTGAGTAGACGGCTCCGTCAAGGTAGTATAGATGCTTTCCGCAACCACTTATACGCAGTGATGTCGGATAGCTGCCCTGAGCGAATCCGATACTCTCAACTACCTGCAGTGAAGCCGGGTCAATTCTCAATAGCCTTCCCCCCTCCTGATGCATAAAACCGCCTGAGCAGAGCACCCATATCATATCGTCAATATCCAGCACCATACTCTCCGGTTCAATCCCTGTCTCTATTGTATCAATCACCTCACCTGATGGAATATCTACAACCGTGACAATATTGTTTCCTGACCATGAGGCAATAAAAGCCTTATCATCAACTACAACGATCTGCTCAGATGTCATACCTATAGAGAGTGTATCGGTTATGGCAAGAGTCACAAGGTCTATCACCATAATCTCATTCGAATAGAGGCTGGAGATATAGGCTCTGTTATCATCTACCGGAACTATATAACGGGGTGAATTGAGGCCTGTCACGCTCTTTATGGTTCTCATGCTGTAGGTAGATACAACCTCTATTTTCCCGGAGTTATTAACAACAATATAACTGGTATCACCACGAACCAGCATAGAGAACGGGACATCTCCGGGGCTCCTGTTGTTGGCTGCCAGGAAAATGTCGTTGACAATCCTGTTTGAATCTACAGAGAAGAATGAGATTGAGCCGTTTCCCCTTGTAAAGTTCCCCTCGTTCATAAGAAAGAGACCGCGCTCACCCGGCGAAAGCCGGTAATCGTCGCTGCCGGGGGGCGTATCATCGCTGCTGCAGGCAGTGATAGAGATCAACGGTATAAGCACCAGCAGAAGGTAGCGGTATATGGTATTGTGGTAACTGCTCATTCTCTCTCTCTACTTTTTTATAGTGCTGCATTCAGGTCTGGAGCCCCTCTCTCTTATCTCTCACCAACAGTCCATCTCAATGCGGCCATCAGAGATGCAGGGGGCATTGGGTAGTAGGCTACATTCTGGTAATTCACATTAAGAACATTCTCTGCACGCAGTGACAGATTGGTTTTACCTCCCAAAAGCTCTGCTGAGTAGCCAATTTCGATATCGGTAATGGTATGCGGTCTTAAGTATCGGCTGTTATCGTAGTCTGTATATCTTTTGCCGGTGTGGTTAACCATCAACTTTGCAGAGAAACGGCCATACTGACCGCTGAGAGAAAAGTGGGCCAGATTCCGGGGCACATAGATGGTCTGTAGAAACTCATTATTCTCTTTTGTCCCTGATATAGTTCTTGATGATGAGAGCATTGCCCTGAGCATCCTTCCACTCTCTCCCGCTGTAACCACTGCCCGCACCTCAAAACCTCTTGAGTGCACCTTACCCACATTGCGCGGTGACCATAGAGATGCATTGACAGGTTGCCACAATATCATATCTGTTATACGGTTGCTGTAAAGCGCACAACCCATATCCCATGAGAACATGGCGGCTGAGCCTTCATAGGCCACTGAAAGCTCACTGTTAACCGCCCTCTCTCTTTTCAGGTCAGGGTTCCCTCCCGGTATCCAGTAAAGGTCATTGGTTGTCGGTATTCTCGATTTGGCGGCTATATTTCCGCTCATATAGATATCTCTCTCCCGCACAGGCCTGTACTCTACTCCTGCAGAGATATCAGGAGTTATGACATCACCATCACTCAGAGGTAAAACCATATTGATATTTGAATCGAAGCGGTCAGATATACGGTAATCGGATATAAGGGAGAGGGAGGCCATATATCTCGACCTGTCGCTGCTGTAATTTTCGCTCTGTACAATGTCATTCTCAAAAACCACCCCCCCCTTTAATGACCGCCCTTTGCCGTACTGCCACAGGAGCGATGATTTGGCAATGGCCTTGTAGTAGCGTGTATCGGATATTATTCCTGTAACCTCATCTGAATATTTCATATTACCGCTGTTCAGGGCAGCAGACAGACCCCAGGTGGCTCTGCCGGCAGTGCGGTCGTGCGAGGCGACAGTCCTTAATGTATTCTCTTCCAGTCGCTCTCTATGGCTTTCCGGTGATATGTTTTCCGGAACAGGAAGATTCCGGTCACTGCGCTGCACCCACACTCTTGCCGTCGACAGAGAGCGCTGACCCCTTATAAAGAGCTCCTGCATAAAGAGATCTCTATTTGCCGAAGCATTTTTCACTCTTGCCCTCACCAGATCGCCCGTAAGCACCTTACTGCTGAACTTATAGTTGTTCTCTGCCCTGTAGTGGCCCATCCTGGTTGTATGCCTTATCTTCTCAGACCCATATCTTGCCACCACTCCTGTAGATATCCTTCCGTAACTGCCGGCTTCAGTCATTACAGAGAGGTGGTTGCTGCTGTTCCATCCGGGTTCGGTAGCCATTTCGACTACTCCGCCCAAACCGCCGTGGCCGGCACCAACTGCAGATCCGCCATGATATAGGGTCACCTGATCGGCCGCTATAAGGGGGAGCAATGAGGCATCAGACTGCCCAAGCATGGGGTTGTTAAGCGTTATTCCGTTCCAGGTAACTACAGTGTGAGCCGCTCCTGTACCCCTGAATGAGAGTGATGCGATTCCACCGGGTGTATAGCTCCTCACATAGACAGGCGATGCGGAAGAGATAAGGGTAGATAATGTCGTGGAGTTGCCCCGGCCGGCTATATCAAAATCGAGAGATGTCTTCATAAAGCCGGCCCCTCTTACCGAGGCCCTTCCGTTTACTACGACCTCACCAAGCTCGATTGTATCACCGGTTGTAATGCAGCTATGCTGTGAGAAGAGAGCTGTCGCACTGTGAAATATGAGTGATGATATCAGCAGGGTACTCCTTATCATATCTTCACAAACCTTTTAACCGAATATGAGGTGTTGAAATGACGCACCACCATGATGTATATTCCGGGGGGGTAGTTCGCAACTGACAGGCTTACTATATGGCTATCAGCCTTCTTCGATAAGAGCTTCTCGCCCCCGGTGGTGAATATCTCCAATATGGCCGGCAGCGGAGTATCAAATGTAACCTCCATATAGTCGTTTGCAGGTACGGGGTATATCTGAATCCGTGGTCTTATTGCCATACTCTCAATGTTTACCGCTTCGAAGTTGAGAACCGCAACCGCATCTACATCAAATCCTGACTGCGGAAATGGCGTTGGCCAGGGATCATTAATAATATTGCCGTAAGAATCTCTTGTTCCATATTGATCATCTATAGACCCCACTACATCTATTACCCTCACATAGTTAATGCTGTCAATATCTATGCCTGTTGAGTCGGCTATATCTTCAAGATCGAAGGGCGTACCAAAGTACACCTTGTATTTCCCCGCAAGGTTATAGAGTTTAGAGGGATCGGTGGTTCCGAACGGGCCTGTCTGCACCTCTGTCTGGGTACCACTGTAGCTTGGGAATCTGATCCACCTGATGCTGTCTGTTGACACCTCAACAAATGCCAGCTCAAGGTATTTTCCATCGAATGAGTTTTCATAGACTGCAAAATCGGGCCCCTTCCTGTTTCGTATGGGCTCACTGAAAGCGAATATAGCCATACCTCCATCGCCCAGACTTACGACCCTGTTATCTGACCGGCCGATCAGGTCTGAAGTCTCTCCGAAGGAGGCAAGACCCAGTTCCGGCCGGTCTATCTGCATGTATCCCCTTACTACAGCAGCCGATGTTGCCCACCCAACAATTGCCTGATGATATTTATAGATGGGACCGGCATCTACTCTCTCGTTAAGGGGCTGTGCTACAGCAACAGTACAATGAAGCGAGATGGTCATTGCCATTAAAAGGGTGCGGTATGTCATCTCCTTACTCAGCATCGGGAAGCAGCTCAGTCACGATATTGTCTATGCATATGTATGACGGTGTAAGAACTCCAAACTCATTGGTGTCGCTGGAGAAAAACTCTATCTGCAGATACCGTATATAGCCGAGTGAGGCGAGGCTAACTTCTGTCCAGGTATCTACTATATAGTTCAGGCTGTTATCATCGAAGCGGTAGTCAGCAAGGTAGAACTCTTTGGTTCCTGTAATAAGGCCATCACAGTCTATTCCGGTAAAGAGAACCTTAAACCAGTCGGGATCATTCCCGCTGTCACCCCCAAATTTTTTTGAGAAGGGGCCACCTTCGAGTATGGTCATATAGGTGTAGGTGGAGTTTGTAACCGAAGTAGAAACAATCTTTACCGGAAAGTCAAAAGTGATGGTGTCGGGCTCCCCCATAGAGAAAAAGAGGGCGAAATTATCAGAACCCGACGCGCCCGAGCCGGCAATTGTACTATACTGATTATCGAGATCGGAGCTTACGGTATCGGTGTGGTTACTGTAGGCAAATCCCACCCATGAATCCCAATCTTCCCAGTAGCTGTTGGGAAAAAAGGCGACCCCCGACCTGAATCCGCCGGAGCCGTCCGATCCGTTCCAGAACCCCTCCTCGCCGGGATCAAGCTCCTCGAAATCTATAATGATCCTCACCGGATCTTCACTCTTCTCACATGATACTGTAAGGACCACAACAGCGGTAAAAACCACCACATTAAACAGAATTTTTCTCATAACAGTTTCGTTTTGTGGCGCAGCATAAAGACTACCCCCCTTTTCAGTGGCACAACACACTATACGGTGCCGATCCGGTGTCGGGTGCAGAGAGACTGCCTGCTATACGCCTGTTTCATTTTAAAAGGTTAAACATTAAACATTGATTGCTCCCGCAACCAAAGTTCAAGGCAACCCGGGTAAGAAGGTGGTTAGATTGGTGATTCCTTCGCCTTTAATCCCGAAAGCTTTGAACATACGGTCACATCAGGCAGGTCTTCTGACTTATCCCCGGCTCGGGTGCCTTCCCATTCAGACTGAACAGTGGCATATAATACCTGAACCAATGATCGCGTGTTGAGAGACGCGAACGGGCATCACAGCAGCGGGTACTGTTACGGATTCAAACCGTATTCCCTATTATGCATGATGGTACAGATGTAGCATCATATTGCACCTGATGGTGCAAATATATAATTATTATGTTTCTGTTCCTGCGAACAGTGATATCTTTTCAGGAAAAGTTCAACAGAGCCTGTCAGCTGGTCTTCCGTGACTTTCTGAGGCTTTGAATGTAGGAACCGCATGACTTGCGTATAATCATATTATGCTGTACTACAACCTGCCTCCGGAATTTACCCCTACCTCTGCTTTTTACCTCATTCCATATAATTTTTGAGATTTTGGCAGCCATCGCCTCAAGAGGCTTCTGCAGGGCGGTTATGGAGGGCTGCATTAAATCAAGCCCCGGAGCATCTTCCATAGAGATGATGGCAACATCCTGTGGAACACGAACATGATTATTATTGAGTGTCCGTACAAGTGGTGCCACAAGTTCGGGGTTGGCCACAATAAAGAGGTCGGCCCTGAAGGGTGGCTTCAGGTAATTCCTGAAGGTATCGTAATATATACTCTCATCGGAAACAGGAGGCCCCACCTTGACCGTAACAGGAGGATTGATGGTGTCATAATTGGCCAGGGTCTTTGTAAGGCTGACGACCTCAGGTATGTCAGATTTACTTCCTGTGTCGGTCTGGAAAATCACAATATTGCTGTAGCCAAGTTCAGCCACATGACTGGCCAATATCTCATTACCCTTATCGATGTCGGTCGACACAGTGTTCAGCCTTAGTTTTTTGGTTGTCTTTTCAACCATCATGAACGGATACTCCATGGAATTAAGAGTCCTCATGGTGTAATCATCGGCGGCATCACCGACAAGTATCAGCCCGCTGTAGTGGTTCCTCAGTCCGCCAACCAGGCGACTAAACCTTTTGTCATCAGGATTTTTTGATATGAGAGAGAGAGCGACCCCAAGATTGTTGAGGTATCTGTGAATCCATGGAGTGATGGCGTAAACAAAGGGGTCATGGAGCGATGCAACGACCATACCGATTAACGCCTCTTTCTCAACAGGCTCGATGGGTGGAGGATGGTAGATATCATCCTGCGGTTTTGACTCCTTGTCGGAATCATAGTAGCCCATCTGGCGGGCCAGTGCCATTACCCGTTCCTGTGTCTCTTTTTTAATACCATGCTTATCGCCCTTATTGTTAAGCACCAGCGATACAAGTGTTCCGGATACGCCAAGCCTGGTGGCAATATCCTTGTTTTTTACCCTTTTCCCCATAATATCGATTCAATTTAAGCGCAAAATAGAAACAATAATTTAGAAAACCAAAACAATGTTACAGTGACATATACAACATCTGGTGCAGTTTTTCTAAATATCTCTTTTCACCCTTACAGGTAGAGAGCGCAATAAGAATCTATTTACCGGGCATTTTGTGTCCCCGCTTTCTGGCAGCCTCTTCCAGCCTTTTCTGCCATTTCGATTTCTTAACAGGTTTTTTCGAGCGCTCCTCTATCTGCCGTAAAATCTTCTCCTCGTCGGTCAATTTTTTTGTAATCATATTCTGGCCAAAGGTTATGATGTTGGCGAGAAAATAGTAGTAGGTGAGCCCCGATGAGAAATTATTCAGTATTAGCAGGAACATAACCGGCATGATATACATCATCATCTTCATACCCGGCATCTGCTCCTGACCTCCGGTTGCAGGTGTGTTAAGGCGCATGGTGAGTATTGTCGATACTGTCATAAGAAGGGTGAAGAGGCTTACATGGTCTCCATACATCGGTATGGTAAATGGTAAATCGAGTATCGAGTCGTATGTAGATAGATCATCGGCCCACAGAAAGCTCTCCTGTCGTAGCTCTATAGATGTGGGGAAGAACCTGAACATGGCGAAAAGGAATGGCATCTGGAGCAACAGGGGGAGACATCCTCCCAGTGGGTTGACGCCCGCCTTTTTGTACAGAGCCATTACTGCCTGCTGCTTTTTCATGGCATCTTCAGGTTTCTTGTACTTGGCATTAATCTCATCTACCTTCGGCTTCAGAAGGCGCATCCTGGCCGTCGATTTATACGATTTGTAGGTAAGTGGTGAAAGTATAAGCTTAATGAGTATAGTAAGTATAAGTATAATGATACCGTAGTTGGCAATGTGATTATTCAGTATGTTGAACACATTGATTATCAAATGCCTGTTTATCACTTTTATGATATTCCTTCCCACAAAGACAAGCTCCTCCAGACCAACACCATACTCTTCAAGGGTTTGGATATGGTTCGGACCCAGATATAGCCTCATAGCCATATGGTTATCTCTGCCTGGTTCATAGGGTACACCAAGCTCGGCGGTAAAGAATCGCAGGTAACGCGATGGCGGATCAACTTTGCGCGTTGTCATGGTTCCGTTGGCAAAGAAGTCGTCAGAGATAATTACCGAAGAGAAGAACTGACTCTTGAAGGCTACCCACCTTAATCTGGTACTTATATCATCCTCCTCGAACTCCCTGTTCGATCTCTCACGAAACCCATCTACATCAACCCTTCTGGCATCAGGGTCAGGTTCGTAAAACTTCCATCTTACAGAGGTGTAGTTGTCTTCGTTCGATCTCCCCCTCTCCTGCTGGGGAGCATATATCTGCCAGTTGAATGAGAGCACATTCTGATTTCTTGCGATAACTTCTGTCAGCGAAACGAACCTGACATCGAAGCCAACCATATAGTCATCGTCCTTAAGCGAGTATACATACTCAATATATTTACCCTCGCCTGCGTATGCGCGCATTACAAGCTCTGCCTCTCCCCTTTCGGGAACAACTATTCTCTCTGCCCCGGTGTCGGGTGTAAAAAAGAGCTCTCCGGTTCCCACAGCCCTGTTGTCGACAGTAAAGAAATTAAAGCCGAAAACTGTTGAATCACCATCAAAAAGTATGAGCGGATCACCATTGGATGTCTTGTACTCCTTCAGTCTGACGGAGTAGGGACGCCCACCTTTTGTGGCTATCACAAGCTCAAGCAGGTCGTTCTCAATTGTTATAAAACGCTCCTCTCCTG
>SLNP01000084.1 GCA_007132995.1 Bacteroidales bacterium
CCCGACGCCGTGAGATGAATATGGGGAAGGTGATAAACTTTGAGGAGTCTGCAATAATAGATGAGACAAATATTGTAAGCCTGGGCGGAGGATCGCTCGGGGGTAAGGGGAGAGGCCTGGCCTTTATAAATACATTGATATACAGTTTCGACCTTGGCAGACTACTGCCGGGAATATCGGTTAAGACACCTGTTACCGCTATAATAGGAACCGATGAGTTCGATATGTTCATGGATAGAAACCATCTGTGGGACAAGGTGAAGGAGGAGCGCGACTATGAGGCTATAAAGCACCTGTTTATAGAAGGGCACCTAAGCTACAACCTCGACAAACTGCTGCGTATATTTATGAAGTATGTCACAAAGCCACTGGCTATACGATCTTCAAGCCTCTTTGAAGACTCAATGAGCCAGCCCTTCTCAGGAATATATGGCACCTACCTTCTGCCAAATAACCATAGCGACTTTGATGTCAGGTTCAGACAGGTAAGCGAGGCGATAAAACTGGTTTTCGCATCGGTATACTCACATAATGCACGGACATACTTTGAGGCAATAAACTATAAGATTGAGCAGGAGAAGATGGCTGTAGTGATTCAGGAGGTGGCAGGCAACAGGTTTGAAAATGCCTTTTACCCCCATATCAGCGGTACAGCACAATCGTATAACTTCTATCCTGTTTCTCATATGACTCCTGAGGATGGTTTCTCGGTAGTGGCGCTCGGACTGGGCCAGTATGTGGTAGAGGGAGAGAAGGCTTATCGCTTCTCACCGGTATATCCGGAAACCGATATCGTCTCTCAGCGCGACCTCTATAAAAACTCGCAGGTTCACTTCTATGCTGTCAATATGGAAGATAAGGAGATAAACCTTCTTGAAGGGGAGAGCGCCGGCCTGGTTAAACTGCAGCTGACAGATGCCGAGAGGCATGGAACCCTTAAACACTGCGTGTCTGTATATAATCCTGATAATGACTCGCTTACTGCCGGCCTTGACACCCCCGGACCGCGGGTGGTCAACTTTGCCAATATTCTGAAATATAACTACACTCCCCTTGCGGGAACCATCTCTACTGTGCTGGATGTGGTAAAGGAGGCCTTTGGTACCCCTGTTGAAATTGAGTTTGCGGTAGATCTGTCAAAAGACAGGGAGGGTAATGCAACTTTCTACCTGTTACAGATAAAGCCTATGGTGGGCACCGGTGCAGGATATGAAATAGATGAAAATGCGCTGGAGGGCGAGGAGATGCTGCTTAGAACAGAGAAGAGCATGGGTAACGGACTGGTAGATACGGTTGACGATGTGGTGTTTATTGAACCCGACAGGTTTGATAACGGGCTTACAGAGAAGATGGCCAGTGAAATTGAGGCAGTTAATCAAGTTATGCTTAAAGAGGGGAGAAAGTACCTGCTTATAGGCCCCGGAAGATGGGGAACCCGCGACAGATTTATCGGAATACCCGTGGTGTGGCCTCAGATATCGAACGCTAAGGTTATTGTTGAGATCAGCCTGCCCGATTTTCCGCTTGATGCATCGCTTGGATCGCACTTTTTCCATAATGTTACCTCGATGAATGTGGGCTACTTCTCAGTTAATCATGCTTCTGATAAAGAGTTTGTTAACTGGGATCTCTTAAGAGAGCAACAGACGGTGTGGGAAGGTGATTTTTTTAAACATATAAGGTTTGAAAGACCCCTTATGATAAGGATGGATGGGAGAAAACGGATTGCTGTAGTTTCACTGGGAGGCCCCGGTTCCGCCGAAAAACCGGAACCGCAGCCTATTCACCGCCACTGCAGGGAGGATGTCCGAAGAGGGTAATGTAGTATAACCTGATAAAGAGTGAGGGAAAATGGCAGTAATAGAGGGAATAAATGAGTTGCAGAAGTATGACTTCAGTGACACTTCGTTTAACCTGTTGATGCAAAAGAGGATACATAGGGTGCTGCTGATATGCAGCAGCTATGACCACTATATGCTCGAGGAGGATGGCAGGATTGACGAACAGATATTCAATGAGTATGTGAGCCTTAACCTGAGGTACCCGCCAACTTTTGTGCAGACCGATAACGCTGAAGATGCCTTTGCGCTCCTGGAGGAAGATAATATCGATCTGGTGATATCGATGCTGAGTCTCAGGGGAAGTGATGCCTTTGGTATGGCCAGGAAGATGAAAGAGCAATACCCTGATATACCTATTGTTGTACTTACCTACTTCTCACGAGAGGTGTCACTGAAACTTGAGAAGGAGGATCTCTCGGCCGTCGATTATGTCTTCTCGTGGCTGGGCGATTCGTCGCTGTTGCTTGCTATTATAAAGCTTATTGAAGACAGGATGAATGCCGAACATGATATTGAAAAAGTCGGTGTACAGTCAATTATTCTTGTTGAAGATTCGGTGAGGTACATCTCATCATACCTGCCCAACCTCTATAAGATAGTTCTTGTTCAGTCTCGCGACTTTCAGCGGGAGGCCCTTAACGAACACCAGCGTATGCTGAAGCTGAGAGGACGTCCGAAAATACTGCTTGCCACAAATTATGAGGAGGCTATGGAGCTATACAGGAAGTTCAAGCAGAGCGTTCTGGGTGTGATTTCGGATATAAGTTACAGCAGAGAGGGGGCCATAGATGATAATGCCGGGGTTAAGCTGTGTAAATATGTTCTGGATGATGTTGAGCAGGTACCCTTTCTGCTGCAGTCGTCAAGTCAGGAGCATTCAGGGGTGGCAGAAGAGCTTGGTGTCGGTTTTATAAATAAGTACTCCAAGTCGCTGCTGCAGGAGCTCAGGAACTTTATAATACAGAATCTGGCTTTCGGTCCATTCGTTTTTCGAGACCCCGGCACCATGGATGCTATTGCTATAGCGACCGACCTGCAGGGGCTGCAGCAAAAAATATTGACAATACCTGATGATACGCTGGAGTACCATGCCAAAAGGAACGACTTTAGTAAGTGGCTTAATGCCAGAGCCCTGTTTCCTGTCGCGCAGATGTTTAAGTATATAAACCAGGACGATTTTGATAATACAAGCGAGATGCGCCGCTTTATCTATGTTGCCATCTCAAGCTTCAGACTGGGCAAGGGGCGGGGGGTAATAGCCAAGTTCGACAAGTCGAGCTATGATGAATACACCACCTTCTCGCGGATAGGAGAGGGATCTATTGGCGGTAAGGCCAGGGGTCTGGCTTTTATCAACAGCATAATAAAGAAGCAGAAGCTGTTCAACGCCTTTCCGGATGTTCTTATTACCATACCCAGAACTGTGGTACTGGGAACAGACATTTTCGATGAGTTTATGGACAACAACAACCTCTATCCGGTTGCTCTGTCTGACAAATCTGATGAGGAGATACTGAACCACTTTCTGGAAGCAGAACTGCCGGGCTGGGTATATCAGGACTTCTACTCATTCTTTGCCGTGTCGCGGCATAAGCCTATAGCGGTAAGATCTTCGAGTAAGCTTGAAGATTCACACTACCAACCCTTCGCCGGTATATACTCTACCTACATGATACCCAGGGTTTCCGATAACCGTGAAATGGTAAACCTGCTCTCCGATGCCATTAAAGAGGTGTACGCTTCTGTCTACTATAAGACGAGTAAGTCCTATATGGCTGCCACTTCAAATGTTATAGATGAAGAGAAGATGGGCATTATAATACAGGAGGTTTGCGGTAATCAGCATGGTGATATCTTTTACCCAACACTATCGGGGGTGGCGCGCTCAATAAACTTCTACCCGATTGGCTCGGAAAAGACAGAAGATGGCATTGCCAACATAGCCATGGGGCTGGGGAAACTGATTGTTGATGGTGGTCTCTCTCTGAGACTATGCCCCAAGCATCCCAAAAAGATATTGCAGCTTTCGTCACCCGAATATGCGCTCAGGGATACACAGAAGATGTTCTATGCCCTCGACCTCAACGAGGAGAGTTTCGTTCCGTCGACAGACGATGGCATCAATATCTTAAAGCTACCTGTAAATGACAAGATTTCAGAATCGACTCTTCGCTATGCCGCCTCGACCTACGACTTTGAAAATGATATGATACGCGACGGCATTAACCATCAGGGCAAAAGGGTAATAACTTTTGCCAATGTGTTGCAGCATAAACTGTTCCCTCTTGCTGAAATTCTTGATACGCTGCTTGAAACAGGCCAGAGGGAGATGAATAACCCTATTGAGATAGAGTTTGCTGCCAATCTTGAGACCCCTCCCGGCTCGCCGGCTATCTTCAATTTCCTGCAGATACGACCCATTGTCATGAGCGATCAGTCTCAGATTGTTGATATTGACAATATAGATCATGACAAGGCTATTATCTGTTCCGATTCAGCCCTTGGCAATGGCTCGATTCATGGTATAAAAGATCTTGTATATGTTAAACCCGATTCGTTCGATGCCGCACGCAATGAGGAGATAGCCGGTAATGTTGATAAGATAAATGCCGGATTTGTCAGCAGGGGTGAAAACTATGTACTTGTAGGGCCCGGCAGGTGGGGCTCTTCAGACCCGTGGCTTGGTATACCTGTTAAGTGGGGCCAGATATCGGCAGCACGACTTATAGTAGAGTCTGGTCTTAAGCATTATCGTATAGATCCGAGTCAGGGAACCCATTTCTTCCAGAATCTCACATCTTTCAGGGTGGGTTACTTTACCATTAACCCCTTTATGAATGACGGCTTTTACGATGTGGATTTTCTTGACAATATTGAGGCTGTATATGAGGATGAGTTTTTAAGACACCTAACTTTTAAAGAGCCTCTAAAAATAATGATTGATGGCCGCAGACACAGAGGTGTCGTGATGAAGCCCGGGTATGAAGTGAAACAGGACGAAGAAGATGAATCAGATAACGGTACAAATAGTCAGCAATAAAAATGAATACGGTAACTACAAAATATCTGGGAGAACTAAGGACCGAGGCCACACATGTGGCTTCCGGCAATTCGATAATAACCGATGCACCGGTTGACAACCGCGGCAGGGGTGAGTATTTCTCTCCGACCGATATGGTGGCGGCAGCCCTTGCAAGCTGTATGCTTACCATTATGGGTATTTCGGCCCGGGAGCACGATTTCTCAATAGAGGGGGTGACCTGCAAAATCCGGAAGATAATGGCCGATAAGCCAAGACGAATAGGAGAGGTGATCATTGAGCTTGACTTTACAATGCGCGACTACAGCGATAAACAGAAGCGGCTTCTGGAGCATATCTCCCGTACCTGTCCTGTAGCCCTCTCTCTGCATCCTGACCTGAAGCAGAGTGTAGAGCTTCTGTTCCGGTAGCAATCACTTAATGCTTCATGCCCTATGGCTGCGAGCGCAGCGAGCACCCGCCTACACCTCAGCGCTGGCGGTCTCTACCTCTCTGTTTACCTTTTTAATCAGTCCCTGCAGTACATTGCCCGGACCCGATTCGGTGAAAGAGGTTGCGCCGTCGGCAATCATATTAATAACAGTCTGTGTCCATCGTACCGGAGCGGTGAGCTGTGCAACCAGATTGGCCTTTATCTCTTCCGGATTGGTAGAGGGGGTCGCATTTACATTCTGGTACACCGGACATATCGGTTTACTGACAGGGGTTGCCGCGATAGCCTCCTCCAGCTCTACTCGTGCAGGCTCCATTAGCGGCGAGTGAAAGGCACCGCCGACAGGTAGCTTGAGAGCCCTTTTGGCGCCCCTCTCTTTCAGTATCTCGACGGCTGCGTCAATGCCCTCTATAGAACCACTTATCACTACCTGGCCGGGGCTGTTATAGTTGGCGGGTACTACCAGCGCATTGAGAGAGCGGCATACCTCTTCTACAACATTATCATCAAGTCCGAGTATTGCTGCCATGGTTGAGGGCTGCAACTCGCATGCCTTCTGCATGGCCTCTGCCCTTTTCGATACCAGCACAAGCCCGTCTCTGAAGGAGAGTGCCCGGTTGGCAACCAGTGCAGAAAACTCACCCAGTGAGTGTCCGGCCACCATATCGGGAGCAAACCTGTCGCCCATAACAGCTGCTATGGCTACCGAATGTAGGAATATGGCCGGCTGTGTTACCCTTGTCTGCTTGAGATCTTCATCGGTGCCGCTGAACATCAAGTCTTTAAGGCCGAAACCCAAAATCGTGTCGGCCTCTTCAAACATCTCTCTGGCTACACCATGTTTCTCATATAGATCTTTACCCATTCCACTGAATTGCGCTCCCTGTCCGGGAAAAACAAATGCTCTCATAGTAATGCTTTATTATTCTTATAGTTTAAATTGATCTCCTATTAAGTTGTGACAAATAATCCATTCTCCATTCTCCATTCCCTATGCCCTATGCCCTATGCTCTATGCGTGCGAGCGCCAGCGAGCACTTCTCTCCGCTCTCAGCTGCGAGCTGCGCCAGCTGCGAGCCCATGCCCCATGCCCTATGCTCCATGCCCTTTGCGTGCGAGCGCAGCGAGCACCATCAGCACAGCGACTAGTCACTATCAATGTAGCTTCGAACTAATAAGGTGCACAAACTCCTCACGGGTGTTGAGATTGGTAAGGAAGCAGCCGGTAAATGCAGATGTGGTGGTTATCGAGTTCTGTTTCTGAACACCCCTTATCTGCATACACATATGTTGTGCCTCTATCACCACAGCAACACCGAGAGGATTGAGCGTCTCTTGTATGCAATCCCTTATCTGATAGGTAAGCCGCTCCTGAACCTGCAGACGGCGCGAATAGACCTCAACTATACGGGCCAGCTTACTAAGCCCTGTTATAACACCATTGGGTATGTAGGCCACATGCGCTTTACCGAAGAAGGGAAGCATGTGGTGTTCGCACATCGAGTAGATATCAACATCTTTAACTATTACCATCTGGCGGTAGTTCTCTTTGAACATTGCCCCCTTTAGTATCTCAACCGGGTCGTGTCCGTAACCCTGAGTCAGGTAGAGAAGCGCCTTGGCAACCCTTCTGGGAGTATCCAGAAGCCCTTCTCTGTCGGGGTCTTCACCGAGGTGACCAAGTATCTCATGGTACATATCTGCAATGCTGTTCACGGTTTCATCGTTCCAGCTCTCTACCTTGTTATATCCTGTGGTCATCCTGCCGGATCCGTTGTTTATTGTCTCCATACACTTTTATCCGTAATAGTCAACTGAATTATTCTCTGTCTCTTCAATTCTTACGCGGTGCAGAAGCACGCCACGCTCCTCTATAAGGGGCTGAAGAACATCCCATATGGCGACAGCCAGATTCTCTGTTGTGGCTATCTTGTCTTTCATGAAATCGACCTCGGTATTGATGTTTCTATGATCAAGTTTACTTATCACAGCATCATTTATTATCTCCTTGAGGTCGGAGAGATTTATTAAGAAGCCCCTCTCACTGTCTATCTCGCCCTTTACTGTGATGTAGAGGGTGTAGTTGTGACCGTGCCATTCGGGATTGGAACACTTACCAAAAACTTCGTAATTCCTGCTGTCACTCCAGTCTTTCCGGTACATGCGGTGAGCCGCACTGAATCGCTCTCTTCTGGTAAGAAAAATCATAAATTCATGCTTATGAATAGCACGGTAAAAATGCCCCTTTTTCCGTTAAAAACAATACATTTGGTGCTTTAAATTTTTGTCTGGCACCGTTGTAAAATGATCCCGCGAATAGATATTGTTACTGCGACCGAAATGGAGGCCTCGGCATTACGGCAAGCCGCTGAATCATTAGGTTCCGGTGCGGATGATAGCTATTGCGGTTCCATCAATGTTGTTGTAACCGGTATAGGTATGGTCTCTTCGGCCCGTTCGCTGATGAAACATTTTGCCATGAATGGCATACCTGCACTGGCAATTAATGCGGGTATCGGAGGAACCTATGCAGAGCAACCCGGTGTGGGCGATGTGGTAGTGGTGGAGCGCGACTGCTTTGCAGACCTCGGCATTGATGACAATGGCCGTTTTATCAAGGCCGCAGAGGCTCGTTTTATTAATGCCGGAACCGAGCCGTTTGACGATGAGGGATGGATATGGTGCAGGAACCGTTATATTGAGAAAGTGAGAGGGAGACTGCCTTTCTGCAGCGGTATAACATCCGATACCGTAAGTGGGTCGGAAGAGCGGATAGGGCGACTCAGAGGGCTGTATGGCCCCGATATCGAGAGTATGGAGGGAGCCTCTTTTTTCTATATTTGCTCTCTTGAGAAGGTCCCTTTTATAGCACTAAGGTCTATATCGAATCGTGTTGAGGTCCGTGACCGCCGCAATTGGCACATAGAGAGGGCTCTTAAAAATCTTGGGGAAAGAACAGAGGAAATTATCAGGCTATTATCAGTGAAATGAAACTTACATTAGGCTTTTCGCCCTGTCCGAATGACACCTTTATTTTCGATGCCATGGTGCATGGCCGTATAGATACCGAGGGTATTACCTTTGAGTATGATATGGCCGATGTAGAGGAGCTTAACAGGAGGGCCATGCGGGGTGAGCCAGACATAGTTAAGATCAGCTATCATGCATATGCATTTGTGGCCGGAGATTACCTGATACTTGACTCCGGAAGTGCCCTCGGATATCGTAGCGGCCCCCTGGTCATCTCAAAGAGTAAGCTGAGCAGAAAAGCTCTTGTTGAAGGGGTTGTTGCCACACCGGGGAAGTATACCACTGCCAATATGCTTTTCAGTATAGCGTGGCCTGCAGCGGTGAACAAGAGAGAGTATCTGTTCAGCGATATTGAAGATGCTGTTTTGAGCGGCGAGGCAGATGCAGGCCTGCTTATTCATGAGACCAGATTTACCTATTATAAGAAGGGGTTGGTCAAGGTCTCCGATCTTGGCGAATATTGGGAGAAACTGACCGGGCTGCCGCTGCCTCTGGGAGCCATTGTTATAAAGAGATCTATTGATAACGACACCGCCCTGAAGGTTAACAGGATAATAGAGCGTAGTATTGAGCATGCCCGTACAGACTCACTCGCATCGTACTATTTTGTAAGAGACAACGCCAGAAGCATGCAGGGTGATGTTATCAATAACCATATCAGGCTCTATGTGAATGAGTTTACAAAAAAACTCGGTACCAGGGGCAGGAGTGCAGTCAGCGAGCTATATCGCGTTGCCCGTGAGCGTGATGTGATACCTCCCTTGCCGGAGAGAATTTTCCTGATATAAGGTCCTGGCGGAAACCGTTCTTAATCTTATGTATGGTGATCCGGCTTTTTTACCTCCTGGCACAGACATTCTCTATACTGATAAAGGGCGATCTGAAAGCTTAAGTAAGCCCTCTATTTCTAATCTGCCCTCTCTCTATTCGGTTTTCCATCATCGCTGAGTGAGATGACTCCTTGTGCCATAAGGCTCATGGTAAGACTTCTGGATCCCATATAGAGCACGAAAGCGAGCCATAGGCCATGGTTACCCATGATATTTTGCAGCAGGAAGTATGCCGGAAAGAAGATCAGCAGCGACGATATTATCATAGCATTGCGCATCTCCCTGCCGGCGGTTGCGCCAATGAATATCCCGTCCCAGAGGAAAGCAGGAAATGAGATCAGGGGCACCAGCAGCACCCAGAAGAAGTAGGGGGCAGCGTTGCTGATGACCTCTTCGTTGCTGGTTAGGATACGAAGCAGGTGGTCGCCTGCAAAGAGATAGGTGAGTGTGAAGAGGGAGGCTCCGGCACCGCCCCAGAGGAATACCAGCCTGACCATTTTCCTGAGATTGCCTTGGTCGCGGGCACCTGTAAAGCGTCCGGTAAGAGCCTCAGCGGCATGAGCATAGCCATCTATCAGGTATGAGAAGAACATGAAGAACTGCATCAGCAGTGAGTTTACAGCCAGTATTGTCTCTCCGGCATCACTTTCGGCATCGGCCGAGGCCGATTTGGCTGTAAAGAATGAGAATACAATTACCAGACAGATGGTGCGGATAAAAATATCGCGGTTAATCACCATAAAAGCTCTCACCTTGTTCCTGACAAAGGCTTTGGCGATGCTGATATATGAGATCAGTTTTGAGAAGTAACGGCGGAAGAGTATCAGCGACAGCAGCAGTCCGCAGTACTGTGCAATAACCGTTCCGAGTGCCACTCCGGCAGAGTTCATCTCCAGTGCCCTTACAAAGAAGATGCTGGCGGCAATATTTACGATATTGACGGCAATTGATATCATCATGGGTATTCTGGCGTTCTGCATGCCCAGAAACCACCCCATCATGGCGAATTGCGCAAGGGTGGCCGGTGCTGCCCATACTCTTATCCTGAAATACTGTGCAGCCAGAACCTCAACCTCGGGTTCGGCTGTTATGATAAGGAAGCTGAGAAGTTCAATAGGGTACTGTAGAATAATAAGAGCTATTCCCGAGCCTATCGCTATCATCAATGACATGGTCAGAATATTGGTCACCTCCTGCAGGTCGCGCCTTCCAAGGGCCTGCGAGGTAAAACCGCTGGTACCCATCCGCAGGAAGCTGAAGCCCCAGTATATAAAGTTGAAGATAAGAGACCCAATAGCTATGGCACCGATAAAAACATGCGAGTCGAGGTGACCCATCAGCGCGATATCTACCAGTCCCAGCAGTGGTACGGTAATGTTGCTGACAATATTTGGAATTGCAAGATCGAGAATTCGTCGGTTCATCTGCGGGGTTTTCTTACAGCATGCGAAGGTAGTGAAAAAGCTGTCAGCTATTGGCTGTCAGCTGTCAGCTGTCAGCTCTTAGCTCTTAGCTCTTAGCTCTCAGCTCTCAGCTCTTAGCTCTCAGCTTTTGGCTTGACCCAAAGTTTGGCTTTTCATCTTTGTTGCTTGACCAAAAAAGCTATCTCTCAACTTTTGGCCTTGTCCCAAATTTTGGCTCTCTACCTTTGCTTGACCAATATCACTATCTCACCTTTTTTGCTTGGACCTAAAGTGTTGATTTCTAACTTTTTTGACGGGCCAAAAAAGTTACAACCGAGGTCCGGAGCGCAGCGACGGGGTGAGCTCGCGACCTAAAGGGAGCAACAAAGCCCC
>SLNP01000072.1 GCA_007132995.1 Bacteroidales bacterium
TGACCGTGGCAGAGAACCTGCGCTTCTTTGCCTCGGTTTTCAATGTGCGTTTCGACCCCAACTCACTTCTTATAAGCAATATATACTCCCAGATAGCACCTTTCAGCCGGAGGCCTGCCGGCAAACTCTCCGGCGGCATGAAGCAGAAGCTTGCCCTCTGTTGCGCCCTTATTCATAAGCCCTCAATACTTCTGCTCGATGAGCCCACCACCGGAGTTGACGCTGTATCAAGAAACGAGTTCTGGGAGATGCTCACAAATCTTAAAGACCATGGTATCACCATAATGGTCTCAACACCCTATATGGATGAGGCGAGGCGTTGTGAGCGGGTGGCTCTTATACAGAAGGGAGATATAATGCAGGTGGATACCCCTGCAGCTATTGTAAAGGGTTTTGGCAGGAGCATCTTCACCGTTAAATCGATCAACCTCTACAGAACCCTCCTTCTGCTCAGGGAGTCTCCTGCCGTCCACTCCGTATATCCCTCCGGGCAGGTGCTTCACTTTGTGCCGGCCGGTGGCAGAGCCGATATAGCTGTTGCAGAAACTTATCTGAGAGAGAATGGGGTCAATGACTTCAGGTTTGAAGAGAGAGAGCCAGATATAGAAGACTGTTTTATGGAACTGATGAATCAGGAGGCCGGCAATGGATAGCAGGGAGGTAGTAATAGAGGCGCGTGATATGGTTAAGCGCTTTGGGAGCTTCACAGCCAACGACAGGCTTAACTTCCATGTATATCGTGGCGAGATATTTGGTTTACTTGGAGCCAATGGTGCGGGAAAAACCACGGCGCTTAAAATATTGTGCGGACTGTCAAAGCCTACTTCGGGGGAGATAAGGGTTGCCGGCTACAGTGTAAGGCATAATCCCAACCAGATAAAGCGGAATATTGGCTATATGAGTCAGAAGTTCTCCCTCTATGAAGATCTTACAATACTGGAGAATATCAGGTTTTTCGCGGGCATATACGGTATGCGGCGCAGGGAGATCAGGAAGCGCTCGGCCACCATGCTTAAGAAGCTGGGACTGGAGCATGCTGCCGGCAGGCTTATAGCCGATTTGCCGACTGGGTGGAGGCAGAAGCTGGCCTTCTCGATAGCCATATTCCACGATCCGCAGATAGTATTTCTTGATGAACCCACCGGCGGTGTCGATCCCATTACCCGAAGGCAGTTCTGGGAGATGATATATGAGGCGGCCAGCAGGGGTATCACGGTGTTTGTGACCACCCACTATATGGATGAGGCGGAATATTGCGACAGGGTCACCATAATGACCGACGGACAAATTATGGCTATAGGGTCGCCCGCAGAGCTTAAAAGTGCCTACAAAGCTGAGTCGATAGATGAGGTTTTCAGGATGCTGGCACGCAATATAGAATGACAGGATTATGAATCGCTTTTTCGGATTTGTAGGGAAGGAGTCGCTCCACATCATCAGAGACCTGCGTACTATGATGATACTGTTTGGTATTCCGGTGGTTCAGATACTACTGTTTGGCTATGTGCTTACCAACGAGATAAAGGATGCCGATATAGCCATACTCGACCATAGTCGCGATGTGGTTACAAGTGAGATAACGGCCAAGCTCCTTTCATCGGGCTACTTCCGCCTTGCGGCAGATATCAGTTCGACTGATGAGGTGGAGCCGCTGCTAAGGAGCGGCAGGGTGCGCCAGGTGATAATTTTTGAACCTATGTTTGCTGCCAGGATGGTGCGGGAGGGGAGTGCTGCGGTGCAGATAGTAGCCGATGGCTCAGATGCCAACGCGGCCAATATGGTTGTCAGTTACGCCACCGCCGTGATAGGTGACTATGTGTCCGGCATGCAGGAGATGAGGCCCGGTGTTGCTCCGGTAAGAGCCGAAACCCGTATGTTGTTCAACGAGGAGCTTAAGTCGGCATTCACCTTTGTGCCCGGTACCATGGCACTGATACTTATGATATTGTCGGCTATGATGACCTCAGTGTCTATTGCACGCGAGAAAGAGAAGGGAACCATGGAGGTGTTGCTGGTGTCGCCGCTGCGGCCTGTGCAGATAGTGCTGGGCAAGGTGCTGCCATATGTGGTTCTGGCATTTCTCAATGCGGTGATCATAATTGTGCTGGGGGTGCTGGTTTTCGATATGCCGGTTATGGGGAGCACGGCTCTGCTGATGGGGGTGACGCTGCTCTATATATCTCTGTCGCTCTCTATGGGTATTATGATCTCTACCATGGCGCGCACGCAGCAGACAGCAATATTTATATCAATGTTTATGCTGCTGCTGCCCGTAATGCTGTTGTCCGGCTTCATCTTTCCGATAAGCAGTATGCCGCTGATACTGCAGTGGATGTCAAAGCTTATTCCTGCCACCTATTTTATCGTGATAATACAGAATCTGATGCTTAAGGGGGCGGGCATAGGGTTCGTATGGGTTGAGATGGTGGTGCTTGCCGGTATGATGCTGCTGTTTATAGTGGTGAGTGTGTTAAAGTTTAAACCGAGACTTGAATAGGAAGGGTATGCGTACCATTCTATTTATATTACAGAAGGAGTTTCTGCAGGTGTTTCGCAACCGTACCATGCTGCCTATGATTTTGCTTATGCCGGTGGTGCAGCTGCTTGTTCTGGTTAATGCTGCCACCTTTGAGCTTAAGAGTATAGATATGGCGGTGCTGGACTCTGACAGATCGTTAATGTCTCATGAGCTTGTCAGTCGCTTTGAGGGCTCTCCCTACTTTAAGCTGACTCACCTGCTTTCGCAGGGAGCGGCTGAAGCAGCTCTTTACGATAACAGTGCAGATGTGGTGCTGGTTATTCCCGGAGGCTTTGAGCGTACGATGGTGAGGGAGGGAGGAGCGCCGGTGCAGCTTCTAATCAATGCCATAGACGGGATGGCCGCGGGTCTTATTGATCTCTATGCCGGAAATATTATTGCAGAGTACGGCAGCGATATGGCTTTGGGTGGCAGCGGTGATTCGCCTGCCGGCTTCGGAGGTTTGTCGCAACCGGACGAGACCATCGGTCAGGGTAAACCGGACAGACCGGGTGGCCTGAAGCCGGCTTTATCGCCAATAGAGGTAACCCATCGCTTCCTGTTCAACCCTACTCTGAAGTATACCATATATATGCTTCCCGGTATACTGGTGATACTTGTGACAATAGTTGGCATGTTTCTTACTGCAATAAATATTGTGAGGGAGAAGGAGCAGGGTACCATAGAGCAGATAAATGCTACCCCCATACTTAAATACCAGTTTATAACCGGTAAGCTGATACCTTTTCTTATTATTGCTCTCTTTGAGTTTGCTCTTGGTCTGCTGGCGGCATACCTGCTGTTTGATATGCCTGTGCTGGGTAGCCTCTGGCTAGTCTTTCTGATAACATTTGCTTTTTTGCTGGTGGCACTGGGTCTGGGGTTGCTGCTGTCGGCAATATCCTCAAATCAGCAGCAGGTGAGCTTTACAATCTTCTTCTTCCTGCTGCTGTTTATTCTTATGAGCGGTATTTTCACTCCTACGGAGAGTATGCCTGAATGGGCACAGAGAATCAATATTATCAATCCATTCAAATACTATATGAGAGCACTGCGGATGATTCTGCTCAAGGGCGCAGGCATTGTCGATGTAACGAGAGACCTGCTGTTTCTGGGGATATATGGCTCTATTGCCCTTGGCGTGGCAGTGTGGCGCTACAGGAAGGTGAGGGCGTAGATTCGGAGTGGTGCCTCTCATATTGCTGTTACAGTGTATATGACTAGTTCTGTATGCAGCTTAACGCCAAAAAATGTAGATCATAGAGATCTGTTCATTGGACAAAAACTGGCATGATCAGACAGGTCTGTTCATTGGACAAAAACCGGCACTCATCTGCTTTTAACAGGAGTTTAACAGAAAAAACTATGTAAACCGGAAAAGTTTTATCATTTTTGCGCCACTGATTGTCACTCTATTATTGGCAAGAGATTACTTTTTCAGGGAGATGAATGAGGTAAAAGAGAGAATAGTAAATGAGGCGGCAACGCTTTTCCGAAGTTACGGGATACGGGCTGTAACCATGGATATGCTGGCTTCATCGCTCGGTATGTCGAAGCGGACTATATATGAAAACTTCAATGATAAGAGTGAACTTCTTATCGGTGTTGTCAGGTATATGGAGATGAAGCGTGTTGAGCTTGTACAGAAAACTCTTCACGATTCGCCCGATGTAATTCATGCCATCTTTACGCTGCTTAAACATACTGGCGACCACTTCAGGAGTATGAATCCTGCATTCTTCGATGATCTTAAGAGGCATCAGACCGTGCTTGAAGCGAATGGCTTGTGCGGTATCCCTGATCTTACAGGTTCGCTGGCAATAGTTGAGAAGGGGAAGAAGGATGGGGTTTTCAGGCCTGAAATAGGTACGGAGCTGACCAACAGGGCCATGTACGGGGTTTTTACCCTGGCTGCCAACTACGAGCTTTTCCCGGCTCCCGACTTTACCCGTGAGGAGATAATTAAAGGTGTATATATCAGCTACCTCAGGGGTATAGCAACCCCGGCGGGTGCTGAGCTTATAGAGTGTTATACCAATGTGTTCGAACTTAGGTTCTGATAGCTATGTTCATTATATATAATAAATAGTCTATTTGATATGAAGAGAGTAGTTCTAATATTGATCTTTTCCATTATTGCGGGAGGACCATTCTTTGCGAGAACAGCGGCAGCACAGGCACTCAGCCTGTCGCTTAACGAGGCCAGGGAGTATGCTGTCGGCAACAATATAACTGTTCGCATGGCAGAGTATGAAGAGGAGGCTGCCCGCTACGGATTGTGGGAGGCGGTGGCTCCGGGGTTACCACAAGTTGACGGATCAGCGTCGCTTAACGATAACCTTAAACTGATGACCACGCTGCTTCCGGGAGAGATAATAGGCCAGCCGGGTACCATGGTACCTGTACAGTTCGGCCAGAAGTTCAACACCTCGATAGGCATGCAGGCCTCTATGCTGCTTTTCAACGGGCAGTATATTGTCGGCATCCGAACCGCAAGGCTTGCCAGGGAGCTGGCTGCGATGAGCCGCGAGAGCGCTGAGGAGGAGGTGAGGGAGATGGTCACCATGACATACTACTCTGTTCTTGTGACTTACGAATCAAAGGCTATTCTGAAGGGCAATATCAGCGAAATGGAGAAGACGCTGGAGGCAACCAGATCTATGCATGCTGCAGGAGTGGCCGAAATTACCGATGTTGAACAGGTGGCGGTAAACCTCGCAATGCTCAAAAACAGCCTTAGCCAGCTCGAGAGAAACCGTGAGCAGGGGTATAATACCCTGAGATTCCTGCTGGGAACCGGCCCCGACAGGGAACTGGTGCTTACAGAGGATATGCACTCTATTCTTGCTTCTGTAGATATTGAACAGATGAGAGATTCCCAGTTCAATATATCATCGAACATTAACTACCGGCTAACGGAGACACAACAGGAGATGTCGAGGCTGGCCCTGGATATGCAAAAGGCCTCTGTGCTTCCCACTCTCTCTACCTTCTATAGCTATTCCAGAAGCGGTTCTGGCGATAAGCTTAATGACCTGCAGTGGTTCCCCAACTCTATGGTGGGCCTGCAACTATCGGTACCGCTTTTTGGCAGCGGCGAAAGATATGTGAGAATCAGAAGGGCGGAGGTTGAGTATAATAACGCCAGTAACCGTCGGCAGATGGTATCTGAACAGCTGACCCTTCAGGAGCGCCAGGCCCGGTTTAACCTTATAAATGCCAGTGAGCAGTATGAACTTCAGCGTGACAATATTGAGGTGGCCAAAAGGGTCTACCAGAGTACAGAAAATAAATTCCGGCAGGGCATGGCCTCTGCCCTGGAACTCTCACAGGCCAACTCAAGCTATCTGCAGGCGGAGAGCAACTACATAAACGCACTTTTTGCCCTGCTGCAGTCTAAGACTGAACTGGACAAGTTGCGTGGCAACCTAAGGTAAAACATTGAAAAATAAGTATCTATTTATATTGATAAGCCAAGCACATTCTGCCGGTTATATTTCGCAAAGGCGTGTGTTTAAAAAAAAGAAGAAGAGATGAAATCACTCAGACACCTATTACTGATTGCAGCAGTTGCTATGATAGCTATGTCTTGCTCAGACCGCAGGGCGGGAGAGACTGAACAGCAGACTGAAGATGAAGATTTCGGCGGACCTGTAGAAATTATGGAGATAAGCCGTACCACAATATCCCGCACATTGCAGAATGTGGCCAATGTGATGCCTGTGAGAGAGGTTAACCTTTCGCCCGCCTCACCCGGGCGTATTGACCGAATAAATGTAGAGGTAGGCGACAGGGTGCGTGCTGGTCAGGTACTCTTTACAATGGACAGGACTCAGCTGGCCCAGGCCAAGATACAGATGGCGGCCCTTGAGCAGGAAATTGCCCGTCTGGATACCCTGATGAAAACAGGTAGCGCCCGGCAGATTGAGTATGACCAGCTTATAACGCAGTATGAGGTTCTGGAATCGAATATTGAATTCCTGGAAGAGAATACCACTGTAGTGGCACCATTTAACGGGATAGTTACAGGACGCTACTACGAAAACCATGAGATGTTCTCCGGGGCGCCCACAGCAGCGAGTGCGGGGAAGGTGGCTGTGGTAACGGTTACTCAGATTAATCCGGTTAAAATTGTGTTTAACGCCTCTGAGCAACACCTTCCAATGATATCTGCAGGTATGCCTGTAGATGTTACTGCCGATGCCAGGCCCGATGATACTTTCAGCGGAAGGGTCTCTGTAGTACACCCCTCTGTAAACCCGATGACAAGAACATTTCAGGTTGAGGTGGAGGTGCCCAACCGGGGAGAACTGCTCAGACCGGGAATGTTTACCAGGGCATCTATAGATTTTGGAGAGGTGGAGGCTTTTGTTATACCGGCCAACACTATATTACTACAGGAGGGAACCAACATACGCTATGTTTTCGTGGAGGAGAACGGAAGGGCAAGAAGGGTGAATGTGGTTCCGGGAGCCAGATTTGACGATATGGTAGAGGTTAACTCAGATCTTCTGAGGGAGGGCGACAGGCTTATAGTGCAGGGGCAGGCCCGACTCTCTGATAATGACAGGGTAACGGTAGTGAACAGCCGCTGACAGATAAAGGTGTAACAGAAAACAGGAGAATAGAGAGATGAGTATATATAAAACAGCAGTTTACAGGCCGGTAACCACAATACTGATTTTCGTGGGCCTGGTGGTGATGGGAATCTATTCGCTTATCAGGCTGCCTGTCGATTTCTACCCCGAGGTGGAGTTCCCCTTTATTACAGTCTTCACTCAGTACCCTGGTGCCAGTGCCGCAGATATTGAGGAGAACATTACCAGACCGATAGAGGATGTTCTTAACTCAACCAGTAACCTGCGCGAAATAACATCAAGGTCGAGCGATAACACCTCAGTTGTATTTATGCGTTTTGAGTTTGGTACCGACCTTGACGAGGCTACCAATGAGATAAGGAGCTCACTGAGCTTTGTTGAACGCCTTCTGCCGGACGATGCCGAAGATCCCGTAATATTCAAGATAAATACGGGAATGATGCCGATAATATTCTATGCTATTACGGCTGATGAGAGCTACGCGGGCCTGGAGAGGATACTGGATGAGAGAATCGTAAACCCTCTTAACCGTATAGATGGTGTTGGTACCGTGGGGCTGTCAGGTGCCCCTGGCAGAACCATATATGTCGATATAGATCCTATGCGGATGGAGGCTCATAACCTCAATGTCGAGCAGATAGCCAATATTCTCAGGGCCGAAAATATGAATATGCCCTCGGGCTTTATTGAGATGGGTACGCTCGACTACCCGCTGAGGGTTCAGGGTGAGTTTCCCGAGAGTGAGATTATTGGCAATATAGTGGTCGGAAGCTTTGAGGGGAGTAATATATACCTGAATGATGTGGCCGAGGTGCGCGACACGCTCAGAGAGTCAAGGATATATGAGCAGGTGAACGGCGAAAGGGGCATGAGGCTCTTCGTCCAGAAACAGTCGGGTGCCAATACAGTAAGGGTGGCAGGTGCTGTCGAAGAGGCCATAGAAGAGCTGAGCCCGAATCTTCCCGATGATGTCACTATCTCGAAAATTTTTGACACCTCTGACTTTATAGTGGACTCGATCAACAACCTTACCCGGACACTTATGTTTGCCGGTATTTTTGTTGTTTTCGTGGTTCTCTTCTTCCTGGGGCGGATAAGGGCAACCATAATTGTGGTGCTCACAATACCTATATCACTGATAGTGTCGTTTATATACCTGTATGCCACAGGTGGGTCAATAAATATTATATCGCTCTCATCTCTCTCAATAGCGATTGGTATGGTGGTTGACGATGCCATAGTTGTTCTTGAGAATGTTAACCGCCATGTTGAGAGGGGCAGCCGCCCGCGAGAGGCAGCAATATATGCAACCAATGAGGTGTGGCTTGCAGTTATAGTTACCACACTTACGGTTGTGGCCGTATTCCTGCCACTGACCTTTATCGGCGGACTGGTGGGTGTCCTTTTCAAGCCGCTCGGCTTTATTGTAACAATAACTACTGTAACCTCTACCATTGCCGCTATTACCCTTACACCCAGCCTAAGCGCACTGATGATGAACATGCGTAGAAAGGTGAATGGCAATGGAAGAAGCTATTACGATAAAACCGTAAGGGTGCTTCTGGACAAGGTTGACTCGCTCTATGAGGCGACCCTCAACTGGGCAATAAGACACAAACTTTTCACACTGGTGCTGTCACTTCTCTTTTTCGCATACTCTATATCCCTGCTGGTTACCCACATAGGAACGGAGTTTATTCCTGAGATAGATGAGTCGCAGATATCTGCCAGAATAGAGCTTCAGACCGGCACCAGGGTCGATGAGACCATGAAAACCACGGAGAGAATAACCGAGATTATCATGAATGACTTTCCCGAACTCAACCTTGTGGCTTCATCTACCGGTGTTGATGACAGGGGAGGCTTTGAATCTCTGTTCAGCTCTGGGGGAACACATATCGTTGATTTTACCGTGAGCCTTGTTCCATTGGGAGAGAGAGATAGGTCTGTATGGGAGATCGCAGAAGACCTTCGTATAAGACTGGCCGATTTTCCGGAAATAATAAGGTTTAATGTCGATGCCAGCCAGGGAGGCCCCTTTGGCGGTGAAGGTGTTACCGTGGAGGTGTATGGCTTCGATATCAATGAGACCAACGAGGTGGCTCAGAGACTGGCCGACGGGATGCGTGAAATAGAGGGTGCGCGCGATATAACCATAAGCCGCGATAAGTCTAAACCTGAGTTGCAGATAGTACTCGACCAGGAGAAGATGATGATGAGCGGGCTTAACACGGCTACTGTAGCAGCTGCTGTACGAAACCGGGTGGCCGGTACAACAGCTACCCGTCTCAGACAGTTTGGTAATGAGTATGATGTGATAGTGAGGCTTAAGCGTTCGTATACCAGCTCTATATCCGATATCTACAGTATCGGAATAATGAATCCGCAGGGACAGGTCATAAGACTTTCAGAGATAGCAGAGATTGAGGAGGCATGGGCTCCGCCAAGGATAGACCGTAAAAGGCGTGAGCGTATTGTAAGGGTCTCTGCCACTCCTTTCGAAAGACCGCTCAATGAGCTGAACGAAGATATCCAGAATCTTATAGCGGAAATAGATGCTCCTCCGGGTGTGCAGGTGGAGGTTTCCGGGGCCATAGAGGATATGATGGATGTATTTACCGACCTTGCCATGCTGCTTGTGGTAAGCCTTATACTGGTTTACCTTGTTATGGCCAGCCAGTTCGAATCGCTCAAGATGCCTTTTATTATTATGTTCTCAATACCGTTCTCATTCTCCGGGGTCTTTATTGCCCTGGCGGTAACGGGTACTACCTTTAATGCCATATCGGGTATAGGCTCGGTGATGCTTGTCGGTATTGTTGTTAAGAATGCCATTGTGCTTGTAGACTACATAAACCTTACCCGTGAAAGAGGGGTTGAGCTCTTTAAGGCTGTGTCAACTGCTGGCCGCTCGCGTCTGAGACCGGTACTGATGACCTCTTTTACAACCATGTTCGGAATGCTGCCTCTGGCATTGAGCACAGGAGAGGGTGCCGAGATATGGAGCCCGATGGGTATTGCGGTTATTGGCGGACTACTCTTTTCGACATTTGTAACGCTGGTTATAGTGCCTGTCTGGTATGTGGTTTTTGCCCGTAGCGGAGAGCGTGACAAGCTTAAGCATATAAGGAAAGAGCTGAAGTTTCTCGATGAGGAGTAATACATATATACAATAGTATAGCGCACCGGCCACGCCGGCCGGTGTGGTTATACCTTAAAAGTGAAGCTATAGTATTAACCGGGCAGGCTGAAAGTAAAATGTCAGCCATCTGCAGACGACCCTGAGGAGACCACCGCAAGAGATGGACTCTGTCTGCCCCGCCCCTGTGAAAAAATATGTTATGAAAGCAGTTATGATAGTACACAATCAGGCACTGACCGAAAAGATTGACTATGTACTGATAAAGCTCGGGTTAAGAGGCTTTACCCGTTTCCCCGATGTTGTTGGGCGGGGCAGCGAAAAAGGTAATCCGAGAATGGGAACACACACCTGGCCCGAGATGAATTCGGCTATGCTGGTTGTAACAGAAGAGGATAAGGTGAAGCCCCTGCTCGATCTTGTCAAAAAGGTTGACTCTCTCAATGAGGAGGTGGGCGTCAGGGCTTTTGTGTGGGATATTACGGAGACAGCCTAGTGTCATGTCAACGCTACTTTAGCCGGCCCAAGTCTTGTTCTTTTTCCTCATCTCAGCAAAATAAAACCTTTACATAGCTATGGCTATGCGCAGTTTTTCTTTTTTGATCTGAGAAAA
>SLNP01000122.1 GCA_007132995.1 Bacteroidales bacterium
CTGCATAGCGGCATTGCATATTACGGTACAGAGAGGGAGCCTGCATAATGCAGTTTCCATCCGATATTGTGGTTGGCATACAGTTTGTTACTAAGCCAGGCCGATTACCACTTACAAACCACAGGTTATGAACATCAACACAATTGCACGGAGTATTGAGAAGGGAATAATTTACACCCTTATAGTTCTTATGGCTATGGTACTGGTACTGGCCACCATAGAGCTCGGATGGCTTGTAGCCACAACGGTAAAAGACTCTGACTACCTGCTTATAGGTCTGGCGGGCTTGATGGATCTTTTCGGTGTCTTCCTTCTGGTACTCATAGGCATAGAGCTCCTTGACACGATTAAGGTATACCTGAAGAGCAATATTGTTCATGTAGAGGTGGTAGTGCTTGTGGCAATAATAGCCCTTGCCAGAAAAGTAGTGGTACTCGACATAGAGGAGATAAGCGGCGATGTGCTTCTTGGTCTTGCCGCCATGATACTGGTTCTTGCCATAGCATACTTCCTGATAAAAAGGGCGGGACTCCTGATGACAGACACAGATGAACCGCAAGAGGTTAAAAAAGTTATTAAAGATACCACTAACGAAGAGAGAGCTAAGCAGTAGTCCATCAATACCTTTACCGGTAATGCCAGATGTCATATTGGAGATATACCGGCCCGCACAGATCAGCACCAACTGATTCTCAGAAAAACAGATGTGAGAAGGCAGCCGCATACGGTAACGAAAGCGCCGGGGAAGAGCCAATATAACCATCCTCCCTCACCGTTCTTCGGAATAAACGACCGAAATCTCTTTTTTGCCTTTTTAATGGCTCCGGCAACATTTTTTTTCCTAAATTTGGTATGTAAAACCTGCAGACTGTTCCGCCGGAAAGCGGGCAGGAGCAGCCGCATAATAAGGGGCAATGAGCCGCTGCTGCTTGTTAGTCACATGTGACTGACGGGGCGATTGCGTACCCTGGCCCAAAAAAACAGAAACCACCAACGCCTGTTTTTACCGTCCGGCAGAGTCTGCGCCACATCATCACTGCAGTGGTTCAGTGCCACTGATACAATAGAGTTGTCAAACCCATAACCAGATCATATTACCATTACCCTATCAAACCAGACCATCATGAGAACAAAACTTCCTGTTCTTTTATTGCTGCTGCTGCCCTCCCTCTATGTGGCAGCCGACATAGCCCCCAATCCCATAAGGGCCAAGGGTATTATTCCGTCCGGCACCGTCGATATCAGAATGGTGTGGGAGCGTGTAGAGGTAGACCTGTACCGTGACAGCTCTGTTGTGGAGGCAACATTCTTTATGCGCAATGAAGGCGCCAGTCAGGTGGTAAACATCGGCTTCCCCGAGATGCATTTTTATCAGGGAATTTATCAGCCGGGTGTCACGCCTGAGCTCCCCCCCGGTTCCTTCAGGGTTTTTCAGAACGGTAAAGAGGTGCATGATATAAGGCTTTATCGCCCCGAAGGCAATGGCTCACCTTCAAACAATGGGGGTTTCGATAAATTACCGGGAACCCGCCACGCCATACCTGAAAACTATGATGAGAGGCCATGGCTGCTTTGGGATACCGGTTTCGAAGAGGGCGATACAATGACAATAGTTGTAAAATACACCCTGCCTTATGGTGTGGTAAAAGGCAGGTGCCGTTACTTTACATATCTGGTAAGCACCGGTTCAGGCTGGAAAGGGAGCATTGAGCATGCAGATATAATAGTGAATCTCAAAGATATACCGGCAGACCATATACTGCATGCATCGCCTGGTCAGTTAAAGCCAGAAGAGAATCGTCTGGTATGGAGTTTCCGTGAGCTTAACCCAACACCCGCCAATGATATAGAGATATTCTATGAGGCTTACAGCGGCCAGTATGCCGGGAGCGTGGCCAACAAACCCTATCCCCTCTATATTGTAGACGACGAAACAGAGCCCAGAGTCACCACTTTCGACAGAGGCGGCAATACGCGGCTCAGGGCGATGGAACCGGACGATATCCTCTCTGTAAAAATAGTGCGCGAGAGCCGGGAGACAGAAGCAATTACAGGAGGCAGCGAGCCCCTTATAGTGGTATTAAGTAAGAACCATGCCATAAAGGAGTTCGCAGAAAAAGTACTCTCAAAGCACGCCATGTCACAAAATATGAGGCCAACCCCGCACCGGGAATTCACAATGCGGTATAATCTGCAGGTCGGAGAGAAACTCTACAGCGGAGACGAGATGCTTAAAGTGATGTCAGAGACAGACCCGGCATCCGTCAGAAGCGTTCTCTTAACAGACAGTGATAGCAACAAAACCACAATCAAACTTATTACTGAAAGCTGAAAGCTAAGAGCTGATAGCTGATAGCTGATAGCTGATAGCTAATATAATCCCCATGGAAAAAAGTACCCGACCTCCGGAGAGAGCCTTTGCCAACAGGTATCACAGGCTCATACTGCTTGTTGAAAAGGTAGCACTGGGAGTGCTTATAGCCGGCGTGGTCCTCTGCCACCTGGAAAGCGCCCATTGCGATCCCTTTATTATAACAGGAGCAATAGCCCTTGCAGCAATCTATCTTATTCTGGCATACAGGCCACCTCTGGAAAAAGATATAACCCCTGTAGAAGATGCTGCATCACAGCCATTCATCTTCTCACCGGCTGTAATGCTCTTCATCAAAAAACTGGCAACCTTTGCCCTTGCCATAGCATCATTAGCCCTTATGGGTCTGACAGATCACTTCCCCGCCATAAC
>SLNP01000107.1 GCA_007132995.1 Bacteroidales bacterium
CACAACCTCGACTATGATAAGAGAAAGGTTGACAATATGTCGGTCATTAAGGTTGTTATTACGGAGATAACCGGCAAACAGTCGGGCAATTGGGAAGAGAGATGATTACAATACGCGATAGCAGGGACAGAGAGACGCTTGTTTTTACAGACAACATTGAAAAGCAGGCTCTGAATCAGATAGAGATACTCACGGAGTACGAGGCATATTCCGATTCAGTAATTCGGATAATGCCCGATGTACATGCAGGCAAGGGGTGTACCATAGGGACCACCATGACAATACGCAACAGGGTCACCCCCAACCTGGTGGGTGTCGATATTGGCTGCGGAATGCTGACTATCAACATTGGCCGCACACAGCCAGATTCCTCCCGCCTCGATCAGGTAATACGACGCGCTGTACCCAGTGGCTTCAGCACACATAAGAAGCCGGTGGCCAGATTCGACTTCTCATCTCTCCGCTGCCAAAAGCATGTAGACACAGGGCGGGCAAAGCTCAGCATCGGCACCCTGGGGGGAGGGAACCACTTTATTGAGGTGGCACGGGGTGAGAAGAGCGGCAACTACTATCTGATAATCCACTCCGGCAGCCGGAAGCTGGGCACCGAGGTGTGCGAGCATTACCAGCACATGGCTATCGCGCGGCTTAAGGAGCGCCTGGGCAAAGCAAAACTCAACATGGCTGAGCGCGATCTTGCATATCTCGAGGGAAGCGGTTTCAACGACTACATGCACGATATGGCTATTGTACAGCGATACGCCTCATATAACCGGGCTACAATGGCTGCCATCATAACAGAAGAGATGAATGTGACCGAAGAGGAGCGCTTCGAGACTATCCACAACTATATAGATTTCAAACGGATGATACTCCGTAAGGGAGCTGTAAGCGCGGAAGAAGGTGAGCGGCTACTAATACCCCTTAACATGCGCGATGGTTCGCTGCTCTGCATCGGCAAAGGCAACAGCGATTGGAACTACTCTGCCCCGCATGGAGCCGGTCGGTTGATGAGCCGCAACAAAGCCCGTGCGCTCATCAACATCAACGACTTCCGCGAGGCGATGAAGGGCATTCATACCAGCACCGTAGGCAAAGCGACTATCGATGAAGCGCCACAAGCTTACAAGCCAATGAAGGAGATTATTGACTCTATCGGTGATACTGCCATACTGGCCGATCACCTCAAAACGGTTTATAACTTCAAGGCTCTCTCATGAGTAGAAGGTCAAGATTGGTTCTTATGGTTTGACGCTAAGCGCGCGCTCTCAACTTTTGGCCTTGACCAAATTTTGGCTTTTCATCTTTGTTGCTTGACCAACAATTATCTCTCAACTTTTGGCCTTGTCCCAAAGTGCTGATTTCTAACTTTTTTGACGCGCCAAAAAGTGGGTTTCCACCTTTTTTGCTTGACAAAAAAAGGTGACCAACCGAGGTCGGCGAAGCCGGGCGAGCTCGCGACCACCTTTAAAAAAAATTTTGTATTTAAAAAAACAGCTTTACCTTTGTCGCTCAAACTAAAGGCATACAGACCGGTTTATGACAAGAAGTATTCATAACGATCGCAATTTAATCATGCCTCTGCTGCCTATGTGCATGCGCAGCCAACGGTAATTTCTATACCGTTTCCCGCTTTTTATCACATTACTTTTCTGAATTTCTTCCACGCACGGGCTAAAGCTATATGCTACATCCCGCTGCCTGAAGTCCACAACTAAAAAGCATACTGCCATGTCACATAACTATAGATTTGAAACGCTACAATTACATCACGGCCACACCCCCGATGCAGTAACCCACTCGCGCGCCGTACCGATCTACCAGACATCCTCCTACACCTTTGAGGACTCCGCTCACGCTGCCGGCCTCTTCAGTCTCGACACCCCCGGCAACATCTACACCCGTATCAACAATCCTACCACCGATGTGCTCGAGCAGCGCATTGCCGCCCTTGAGGGTGGTTGCGGTGCGCTGGTTGTGGCCTCGGGTCACGCAGCCCAGTTTCTGGCAATCACCTCGATAATGAAGCAGGGCGACAACTTCCTCTCCTCTCCCTGGCTTTACGGAGGAACACACAACCAGTTCAATGTAACACTCCGCAATTTCGGTATAGAGGCCAGGTTTGCCGAAGAGGGCAGCATAGAATCGTTCAAAAAGCTGATAGACAAGAATACTAAAGCTATATATGTTGAGACAGTAGGGAACCCGGGATTCCGGATACCCGATATTGAGGCGTTGGCTAATATGGCCGCAAACAACGGAATACCGCTGATAGTTGACAACACCTTCGGCGCATGTGGCTACCTCTGCCAGCCTATCAGCCACGGAGCAAACATAGTGGTAGAGTCGGCCACAAAATGGATAGGGGGGCACGGCAACTCAATAGGCGGAGCCATCATCGATGCAGGCAACTTCGACTGGAGCGGAGGGAAATTCCCTGCATTTACCGAGCCATCAAAGGGTTACAATGGCATGGTCTACACCGAAAAATTCGGCAACGGCAAAGGAGCCACCCCTTTTATTGTAAAGGCCCGTGTTGAGGCGCTTCGCGATATCGGAGCCTGCATAAGCCCCTTCAACTCGTTCCTGCTGCTGCAGGGTCTGGAGACTTTATCGCTTCGCATGGATCGTCATGTTGGTAATGCTCTGGCCCTGGCGCGGTGGCTTGAGAGCCACCCCTCGGTTATCGATGTAAGCTACCCCGGGCTACCCTCCCACCCCTCATACAAAAATGGTGGGCGATATATGCCAAAAGGGGCCGGTGCCGTGCTAAGCTTCAGACTTGACCTTCCCGCCGGGAAGGCGTCAGAGCTGGTAAGAAGGCTCAGGCTTGTAAGCCACCTTGCCAATGTGGGTGATGTACGAACCCTCATAATAGAGCCCGCGGCCACAACCCATTCGCAACTCAGCAGAGAAGAGCAGCTGGCGGCAGGAGTCGAACCGGGTCTCTTCAGAGTGTCGGTTGGGCTGGAACATATAGCCGATATAATATCCGATTTTGACAACGCGATTTCCGAAATCAGAGAGTTGTGATAATCCGGCATCCGGGCAACTGCCATCGGTTACATCGGAGAAAACAGAGATACAGATAACAGAAGAGCACCTAAAGAGAGAAAAGATGAAAAAGTTCATATACAAAAAACCCTTTATTACGGAGAGCGGAGAGGAGATCCCTTCGCTCGAGATAGCCTATCATACCTGGGGCAGCCTGAATGAGAGCCGCAGCAATGTGATATGGGTCTGTCACGCCCTTACTGCCAATTCAGATGTGGCCTCATGGTGGCCCGGAATGGTAGGGAGCGACTGCCTCTTTGATCCGGCCAGCCACTTCATTGTATGTGCCAACATACCCGGGTCATGCTACGGATCTACCGGCCCTCTCAGCATAAACCCACAGAGTGGAGAGCCATGGTACCACTCATTCCCGATACTCACCATTCGCGATGTGGTAAACGCCCTCGAACTCCTCAGACTGCACCTTGGAATAACCACTATCAAGGCTATGACCGGCGCTTCTGTAGGGGGGCAGCAGGCACTGGAGTATGCCATCATGTTTCCATCTATTGTGAGGAAGGTAATATTCATAGCTTCGAATGCAAGGCAGTCACCGTGGGCAGTAGCCTTCAACGAATCGCAACGCCTGGCCCTTGAGGCCGACCCCTCGTTCCGTATCAGGAACCCTCACGGAGGCAGGGAGGGCCTGAAGGCGGCCCGCGCTGTGGCCCTGCTGAGCTACCGCAATCAGAGTATATATAACAACTCACAGAGAGACTGCGGCGACTCCATACTGCATGGTTTCAGGGCGGCCTCATATCAGGCATACCAGGGAGAAAAGCTGGTACAGCGCTTCAACCCCTGGTCATACTACAGGCTTACCCAGATGGCAGACAGCCATAATGTCGGCAGGGGGCGCGGAGGGGTCAAAGAGGCTCTTAAAAAGGTAAAAGCCGAAGTGCTGGGCATAGGCATTAGTTCTGACATCCTCTATCCGCCAGATGATATAAGGAGAGTAACAGACAGGGTGGCGAAATCGGAATATTGTGAGATAGATTCACACTACGGTCACGATGGCTTTCTGACCGAGCCGGAGAAGATAACCGCGGCTGCAAGAGAGTTCATCAGCGACAGGGAATTAGTATTAGAGCAACATTAAAAACAACAGATAACAGAGATGCAAAGAGAGAGACTGAGAATAGGGCTATTCGGCTATGGCTGTGTTGGTCAGGGACTTCATGATATAATCAACAGCAGCGGCTTTGATGCCGAAATAGTGAAAATATGCGTCAAGCACGGCGATAAACCACGCAGGCTGCCTGCCAGGGCTTTCACCCTTAACAGATATGACATACTCGATGACAGCGAGATAAATCTGGTGGTAGAGCTTACCAACGATGCCCGCGAGGCTTTCAATATTGTAAGCGGGGCAATGGAGAGAGGCAAAATGGTTGTAACAGCCGGCAAAGCTATGGTAGCCAACAACCTTGCTGCCCTTACAGATATGCAGAGCAGGTATGGTGTACCGCTCCTCTATGAGGCATCTGCATGCGCTAGCATACCGGTTATCAGGAATCTTGAAGAGTACTATGACAATGAGCTTCTAAACTCGGTAGAGGGAATATTCAATGGATCTACCAATTACATACTAAGCAAAATGGAGAGTAGCGGAGCCGGTTATCACGATGTTCTCAGAGAGGCCATGGATAATGGCTTCGCAGAATCAGACCCCACACTCGATGTTACCGGGCTTGACTCTAAACAGAAGCTCTGCATAATAACAGCACACGCCTACGGGCTCTTCCCCCGGCCCGATGATATCTTCCACACCGGCATAGAGAACATCACAGAGCATGACATAAGGTATGCGCGGGAGAAGGGGCTTCGCATCAGGCTGGTGGCACATGTATCGAAGTGTGCCGCCGACACCATAACAGCATTTGTAATGCCCCGTTTTGTACAGAGCAGCGATAAGCTCTACCATGTAAAAGATGAGTACAACGGTGTAATTGCCGAAGGGGCCTTCGCCGACAGGCAATTTTTCTACGGCAAGGGCGCCGGAGGTCATGCGACAGGATGCGCCGTACTGTCAGATATATCGGCCTGCAGTTATGGCTACAGGTATGAGTATAAAAAGAGAGCCCGGGGAAGGGTAAAGAAGATAACCAACGACCATCTTACCGAGATATACCTGCGCTACAACCTCGAAGAAGAGCGCCGCCTGTTCGGATTCAAGGAGATAACAGAGTATTTCTGCGGAACCGGATTCCGTTATGTAAAAGGTGTTGTTAACCTTCAGACCCTCTACCAAAACAGAGAGGCCATCAGAGAGTCAGGGGTATTTATGGTGAAGATATAGAGAGTTCAGAAGGTGTTGCAGCCCGTTATCAACCTCTGTTCAGCTGCACACATTACTCAGCATGCCGGCCCGCCTACCCTACCTACCCCGGAAAAAAGAGGCGGGCCGGTAGCTGAGTTTTTTTGACAGCGGCTATCTCATGGCCGTCATACCCGGGGTTCCATAGTAAGCTTAAAATGCCTTACTTTGCACATAACAACCATGCAGCCTCCCCGGCCTGCGGAGTGGCACCTGCAGCCGCTATGCAGGCGAGATTTACGGGACAGAGGCAACAGTAGAGAGAGATGAAGAGAGATGATATAAAGAGCCTGATGCGCGAGCGCATAGTGATCCTTGACGGGGCCATGGGTACAATGATACAGAGAAACAACCTGACCGAAGAGGATTTCCGTGGCAAACGCTATGCAGGGCACCAGACAGAGTTAAAGGGCAACAACGACCTGCTCTCGCTCACCATGCCCGAGTTGATAGAGGAGATACATCTTGAATACCTTCATGCCGGCGCCGATATAATAACAACCAACACCTTCAACTCCACATCGGTCTCTCTGGCCGATTACGGCCTCCGGGATATTGCAGCGACCATTAACAGTGAGAGTGCCAGACTTGCCAGAAGGGCAGCAGAGCGTTTCATGTCGGGTGGAGGTGGCAGGCACTGTTTCGTGGCAGGGTCAGTAGGGCCAACCAGCAAGACCGCCTCAATGTCGCCCGATGTCAACGACCCCGGCTACAGAGCCGTAACATTTTCCGACCTGTCACAGGCCTACTACGAGCAGATATATGCCCTGGTTACCGGAGGTGTCGACATTATTCTCATAGAGACCGTATTTGATGTTCTGAACTGTAAGGCGGCCCTTTTTGCTGCAGGAACAGTTTTCCGGGAGCTTAACCGTGAGCTTCCGGTAATGGTATCGGGCACCATTGCCGATGCCAGCGGGCGCACCCTTACCGGGCAGACACTTGAAGCCTTCGCTATATCTGTTACTCACTATCCGCTGCTATCTCTTGGCCTTAATTGTGCCCTGGGAGCGCAGCAGCTTGCCCCCTATGCTGAAGAGCTTTCATCGATATCGCCGGTACCGGTCTCTCTTCATCCCAACGCCGGCCTTCCCAACCAGTTTGGCAGCTACGACGATTCGCCTGAATATATGGCAGAGCTGACAGGCAGCTTTATGAGAGAGGGGTGGGTCAACATTATTGGTGGTTGTTGCGGAACCACGCCTGACCACATCAGGGCAATGGCCGAAGAGTCAAAGAGGCACAAGCCCAGGAGTGCAAAAAGCAGGCCCAGAACAACCATGTTATCGGGCCTGGAACCCTTTAAAGTAACCCCTGAAACCAACTTCGTAAATATTGGTGAACGCACCAATGTAGCCGGATCGCTGAAATTCAGTCGCCTTATCAGGGAGGAGAGATATGGCGAAGCGGTCGCCGTGGCCCGAAACCAGGTAGAGGGTGGTGCCCAGATACTCGATATCTGCATGGATGAGGCGATGATAGACTCTGAAAAGGCAATAGTCAGGTTCATCAACCTGATAATGGCCGAGCCCGACATCGCTAAGCTGCCGCTTATGATAGACTCATCTAAATGGAGTGTAATTGAGGCGGGGCTACAATGTGTACAGGGTAAGGCGGTGGTTAACTCTATAAGTCTGAAAGAGGGCCCCGATGATTTTCTAAGGCAGGCAAGGCTTATAAGAAGGTACGGGGCCGCAGCCGTCGTGATGCTCTTTGATGAGAGGGGGCAGGCAGACAACTATGAGAGGCGTATAGAGATAGCAGAGAGGGTTTACAACATACTGACCACAAAGGCAGACTTTCCGCCGGAAGATATAATATTCGACCCCAATGTGATGGCTGTAGCTACAGGCATGGAAGAGCATGCAGATTACGCCGTTGACTTTATAAGGGCAACCGAATGGATAAAGCAGAACCTCCCCCACTCGCTGGTAAGCGGGGGCATAAGTAATCTCTCCTTCTCGTTCAGGGGCAACAACACCATACGCGAAGCTATGCATTCGGTATTCCTGTACCACGCCATAAAGGCAGGTCTTGACATGGGTATTGTTAATCCGTCAATGCTACAGGTATACAGCGACATAGAGCCCACACTGCTTGAGCTTGCCACCGATGTAATACTTAATCGCAGCAGTAACGCCACGCAGCAGCTTCTTGACTACGCCTCAAAGACAAAGGGGAGCGATGAGCGGCCCGCTGCAGAGAGAACCGAAAGCTGGCGCTCAATGCATGTTGAAGAGCGAATAAGATACTCTCTTATAAAGGGCATATCCGACCATATTGAGGAAGATATGGCCGAAGCTCGCCCCCTATTCCCGCTTGCCATGAATATTATTGAGGGCCCTCTTATGGAAGGTATGGATGAGGTGGGCACCCTTTTCGGAGAGGGCAAGATGTTCCTTCCGCAGGTGGTAAAGAGTGCCCGGGTCATGAAAAGAGCCGTTGAATGGCTCACCCCCCATATTGAGAGAGAGAATGAGGGCAAGGGACATGGCAGTGCCGGCCGCATACTACTGGCCACCGTAAAAGGCGATGTTCATGACATAGGCAAAAATATTGTCAGCGTAGTACTGGCATGCAACAACTATGAGATCATAGACCTTGGTGTTATGGTACCGGCCGACACAATAGTGTCAAAGGCCAGGGAGTTGCAGGTTGACTATGTAGGGCTAAGCGGGCTTATCACCCCCTCGCTCGAAGAGATGATAAATGTTGCCGTGGCGCTCGAAAGGTCAGGCCTCAGCCTGCCGCTTCTTATTGGTGGTGCAACTACATCAGAGCTGCATACTGCCGTTAAGATAGCACCGCTGCTCTCCCAGCCGGCAGTGCATGTAAGAGATGCCTCAAGGGCTGTAAACACCATTACCGGGCTGGCAGACGGCTCGTATAAAAAATATGTCAAAGAGAGGTATCAGAAGCTGCGGGCTATGCACAAGTCGCGCGAAGAGACAAAAGCGACTGTTCCGATAGATGCTGCCAGAGAGAACCGGTTAATAACCCCTCTGGGAATGAGAGACATTATTGCTCCCGCCACCAGAGAGACAGTCGCCTACCCCGACATCGATGCAGAGGCCCTCTGCGACTATATTGACTGGACATTCTTCTTCTACTCATGGAAAATAAACGGCAAGTATCCTGCAATACTGACAGACAGCGAAAAGGGCGAAGAGGCCACCAAGCTCTACAATGACGGCCTGGGGCTGCTCAAAACTATATGCAGTGACAAACTGCTCACCATTCGCGGTGTGGCGGCTATTTTCCCGGCCATGTCCGATGGTGATGATATAGTTCTGTATGATTCGCCGGAAGCCACCAGAAACATTGCCAGACTCTTTTTCCTCCGCAACCAGGAACCTCGTGAGAGAGGTAAGTTCAACCTCTCATTAAGCGACTATGTGGCCCCCCTCTCTGAGGGTATAACAGACTACACCGGCCTGTTCGCCCTAAATGTGACAATAACCGACCGCGCAGAAGAGATGGTCAGGGGTGACGACTACAGGGCCATTATGTTACGCATATTGGCCGACAGGCTGGCAGAAGCTGCCGCCGAGTATCTTCACGAGAAGATAAGAAGAGAGCAGTGGGGTTACGCACCCGATGAGAAACTGACGCCGGAAGAGCTGTTCAGGATGAAATATCGTGGTATAAGGCCTGCCCCCGGGTATCCTGCCTGTCCGGACCACACCGAGAAGAAGAAAATTTTTGAACTACTTGACGCCACCAGGTTAACCGGCATGACCCTTACAGAGACATATGCCATGGTTCCTCCGTCGTCGGTATGCGGATATATATTTGCCCACCCGCAGTCAGCCTACTTCAAGATAGGGAAGATAGGAGAAGACCAGCTTGTCGATTATGCCGCAAGGAAAGGGATGAAGCGGGACGAAGCTGCCCGATGGCTTTCAGAAAACATTTAAAAACACGCCTTTATGACCGTTGCCGAACTAATAAAAAGTGCCACAAGACCCCTCTTCACCTTCGAGCTGCTACCGCCGTTGAAGGGGCACAGCATTGACAGGGTTTACCGGGCCATTGAACGGTTGCTGGAGTATGAGCCGGCCTATATAAACTTCACTTCACACGCCAACGAGGTTGTATATACCGAGAGGGAAGACGGGCTGTCAGAGAAGAAGCTGATAAGGAAAAGGCCCGGCACCATTCCGCTGGCAGCGGCAGTAAAATACAGGTACAACATCACCGTGGTTCCGCACCTCCTGTGCGGCGGATTCACCAGAGAGGAGACAGAGAATGCACTTATTGAGATGAACTTTCTGGGAATACATGATGTGCTGGCGCTGCGGGGCGATCCGCCAAAGGGAAGCCGTAAGTTTATTCCGGAGAAAGGTGGTCATAGCTATACCTCCGAACTGGTTGAGCAGATAGCAGCAATAAATCGCGGCGACTACCTCTACGAGCTGACGGGCAAACAGCTTACCGAACCATTCTGCGTCGGAGTGGCAGGGTATCCCGAAAAGCATATCGAAGCGCCCAATATGGCCACCGATATCGAACATCTTAAGAGGAAGGTTGAGGCGGGGGCATCATATATCGTTACACAGATGTTCTTCGATAATGAGAAGTTTTTCAGGTTCCGCGAGATGGTGGCCGAAGCCGGTATAGATGTGCCGGTAATACCGGGGCTAAAACCGGTATCGGCAATGAGCGACCTCAACCTGCTGCCACAAACCTTCCATATCGACATGCCCGAAGAGTTGGTACAGGAGCTGCAGAAGTGCAGCTCTGACGAGCAGGCCCGCGAGACAGGTATCGAATGGGCCGTGATGCAGTCGCGCGATCTGATAAGCGCCGGTGTGCCGGGCATACACTACTACACCCTTGGCCGCTCAGATAATGTAGCGCGTATTGTGAAGGGGAGTTTTTAGGTGCTCGCTGTCGCTCGCACGCATGGGGCATGGGGCATGGGGCATGGGCTCGCTGCTGTTGCAGCTCACAGCGTGGAGAAGTGCTCGCTGCGCTCGCACTAAAAAAAGCTTTAAGATGTTTCGGGAAAAATGTGCGCCAGCCCCCAGCACGGGCTGTGTGGTTATCATGCATAATGGACAGGTTCTCTTATTACGGGTTGTGTTGTGAGCATGTAAGACAGGTCTATCTCATTAGCAGTACTGTGTAATCAGCGAGTCGCTTATATTTGGCCTTAAGCGGGTTCGGGGTAAGAGTCTGATCGGAGGGCAGCAATAGCAGTATGATACAAATATGATATACGGTTAGCGTTACTGTTTGAGGGCTGCGCAGCAGA
>SLNP01000023.1 GCA_007132995.1 Bacteroidales bacterium
GGGCGAGCTCGCGACCGGATGGGAGCAAAAAAAGTCAAGGCTAAAGCGGTTTCGGGGAGTCTTCCCTGCGGTCAGCACACCGCGTTACAACTCGGTCTGCTGCGCAGCCCTCAAACAGTAATGCTAACCGTATATCATATTTGTAGCATACTGCTATTGCTGCCCTCCGATCAGACTCTTACCCCGAACCCGCTTAAGGCCAAATATAATCGACTCGCTTATTACGCATTATTGCTAATGAGACAGGTCTGTCTTATATGCTCACAACACAGCCCGTGATAAGAGAACCTGTCCGTTTTGCATGATAACTACACAGCCCGTGCTGGGGGCAAGGGCTCATTTTTTCCCGAAATATCTTAAAGCTTCTTTTAGTGCGAGCGTTAGCGAGCACTTCTCTACGCTCTACGCTCTCCGCTGCGAGCTGCACCAGCAGCGAGCACCATGCTCCATGCCCTATGCCCTATGCATGCGAGCGTTAGCGAGCAGAGGCGGCACCAGCCGCCTTTTTTTTTTACCGTACACCGGCCGGAGGCGGCAGCCGACGGCACTGATCACCGCGGCAGCGCAGCTGCCGACCGGGCGAACTAAGTGAGCCCCTCTCTCCGCTCTCCGCTGCGAGCTGCGACAGCAGCGAGCCCATGCCCCATGCCCCATGCCCTTTGCCCTATGCCCTATGCCCTATGCCCTATGCCTGCGAATGCAGTGAGCACTTCTCTCCGCTCTCCGCTCTCCGCTGCGAGCGTCAGTGAGCACTCTAAACTCCTCAACTTCTCAACTATTAAACTATAATCAAATAACCGTATAACCGAATATCCATCAACAAGATATTTACATGCAATCACGGAGACGCCCACATTGGGCGTCTCTACAATCGTTGTTTATGATGGTGCATTTCAATACGAATCCCATCAACCTGGTACCTATACCGAACACCGGCCGGAGGCGACAGCCGACGGCACCGATCACCGCGGCAGCGCAGCTGCCGACAGGGGTAGGGTAGAGTTAACCTTCAAAAAAGGACACTCTATTGAAGAGTATTGATATACGGCCGAAAATAGCCCCGTTTTTTACCGGATAAGAAAAACTGAGGAAAAAACGAGACCAAATTCACAAATGTCAACACGCTGAGACAACAACAATCACCGACAAGAGAGAATAAGTACATTACATATGTAAACTTTAACGGAATGAAATTGAGTATACTACTTAATAGTCATACAATCAGTAATTTGTAGTTTATATATAAAGCAACAGATTATCTATTTTCTCTACAATACGCCCATATATGGGTAATATTGGTTAGATATTCAATATATAATACTCTAAACCAGTATATACAGACACCTAATATGAACCAATACTATATATTTCGACCTCTCTCATATCCCCATATAATGGAATACCTGGAAAAAGAGATATTATCGACTATTTGACTAATTACAGATGTAAATTCAATTACATTACAAGTGTAAATAAAAATTGAATTACATTTGTAATGTTACTGTTTTAATGCACTACACTGTATGAAAGATCGAATTTTAATGTTTCTGAGCAATGAAAACCGTTCCTCTGCGCGGTTTGCAGCTGATATAGGCGTTCAGCCATCGAGTGTTTCGCACATTCTCTCCGGTCGTAATAATCCGAGTCTCGATTTTGTTATGAAGATGTTGAAGAGGTATCCCTATCTGAGCACCGAATGGCTACTCTTTGGTACAGGCAAAATGTATAATCAGCAGGCCGAGCCTACACTGTTCGATCAGGAAGAGCCATATGACACTTTTGATAATGAGATAACTCCTCAAAATGAAGAGATTATAACAACTACTCAGTCAGATGTTTCGGGAAAAAGAGGCTCTCTTCCTGATGATTCTGCCGACAGTCATAAACCGGACAGTAAAAGAAAAAGTGCTGTTAAGATTGTGATATTCTACAATGACAACACTTTCGAACAGTTTCAACCGGTAGAGGGTGGGTGTTAGATGTTAATAGAAAATTTGTGCAGACTCTGTGGCTCTATTCGCTATTACTCTATATTTGCAGGAAAACATGGTGATTATATGGGAAAATATGTGCGTGATCTTACAATTAAGGAGAGCCGTAAAGCCGGTAGTGACCTCCAGTTGATAACCCTCTTTACCGGCCAGCCCTTTCCGGGCTTCCTGCCGGGCCAGTTTCTTCAGATACGGGTAGATGGAAGCAGCGATACTTTTCTGCGCAGACCTTTCTCCGTGCATGACTACGATAGCAGTAGCGGCGAGCTCAAAATACTTGTTCATATTGTGGGAAACGGTAGCAGAACTCTTGCGGCTATGCCTCCGGGAGAGTCCGTTAATGCAATCTTTCCACTTGGAAACTCCTTTACCATGCCGGAGAAGGGGCAGAAGGTGCTATTGGTTGGTGGAGGATGCGGAATCGCACCTCTTCTTTATCTTGGAAGAAAAATCGTGGAAAACGGTATTAAACCTCAGTTTCTGCTCGGATTCCGTAACAGCTCGGTTATGCCTGAGACCAGGCCATATAGTGAGCTGGGTGAGCTGCTGATAGTTACCGAAGATGGCTCTGAAGGAGAGGCTGGCTTCGTTACTGACCACCATGTTCTGAAAGAGGGAGAGTATGACAGAATATACTGTTGCGGGCCAGATGAGATGATGAAGGCTGTCGTTAATGCCCCTGCGGCCCTTAATGCGGGTTGTGAAGTATCTCTTGAGAACCTAATGGCTTGCGGCTTTGGTGTATGCCTTTGCTGTATTGCAGAGACGGTAAGGGGCAACCTCTGTACCTGCACCGATGGTCCGGTTTTTAACTCTGCCGACCTTAAGTGGGGACAGCCAGGTATTTCGTGCGGGTAGCTGATAGGCATGTTACCGATACCCAATGATACAGTAAAACAGAACCGATAAAGAGATAGCAACTATGATTGATATGACCGTTGATCTGAATGGATTAAAGCTCAAGAATCCGGTTATGACTGCCTCGGGTACTTCCGGGTATGGAACTGAACTTGAAGATTTCTTTGATCCTTCACTTCTTGGAGCCCTTATTGTTAAGGGAACAACACCTGAACCGAGGGAGGGAAACAGATACCCACGAATGGCAGAGACTGCCTCCGGAATGCTTAACTCTGTAGGACTTCAGAACAAGGGTATCGGCCACTTCAAGGAGGTTATATACCCCGATATTTCTCGCTATGACACCGAGGTTATTGTAAACATCAACGGTAACACTATCGATGACTATCTCAACATAACTGGCCAGCTGGTCTCTATGGATAAGATAAGGGCTATTGAACTTAATATTTCCTGTCCTAATGTCAAGATGGGAGGAATGGCCTTTGGTACTCACTCTGCGAGTGCCAGGGAGGTGATAAGAGAGGTGCGGAAAGCATGGCCCCGCCATCTTATGGTTAAACTCTCTCCCAATGTGACCTCGGTAACAGAGTTTGCATCTATAGCCGAAGAGGAGGGAGCAGATTCACTTTCACTTATCAACACCCTTCTCGGTATTGCTATAGATGCTGAGAAGAGGAGACCCAAGCTTGCAAACATTACCGGAGGGCTTTCAGGTCCGGCTATTAAGCCTGTGGCGCTCAGAATGGTATGGCAGGTTTCGAAGGCAGTTGAAATACCTGTGGTTGGCATTGGGGGTATTGTTAGCAGCGATGATGCACTGGAGTTTATTATTGCCGGAGCCTCAGCGATACAGGTTGGTACCGGAATATTTCTCGATCCTGAAGCTCCGGTTAAAATAGTAAAAGGTATTGAGGATTACTGTAAAAGGCATGGATTCAGTAATACAGAAGAGTTCAGGGGATCTTTCGAAGATGTGGCTCCATAGCCTCTTAAAAAAAAGACCAGATATTTTCCTGTTATAATTAAAAATTATAACTTAAGCCCACTATTTTTATCCGAAGTACTAACTAAATTATAGAATAATGGCCGAAAAGATGCAAATTGATAATCTGGACAGGAAAATACTGAGTATCATCACCAGAGATGCCCGTGTGCCCTATGTGGAGGTTGGAAAGGCCTGCGGTGTTTCGGGTGCTGCCATACACCAGAGAGTGCAGCGTCTGAAGAAGAGGGGTATAATAAAGGGGTCGAAATTTGTTGTTGACCCTGCAAGGATATCCCTTAGCACCTGCGCCTTTATAGGTGTTTTTCTCGACCATCCACGGCTATATGCCGATGTTGTAAAGCGACTTGATGAGGTAGCTGAGATAACCGAATGCCACTACACAACTGGTAACTACTCACTCTTTATTAAGGTGTACGCCAAAGATAATGATCACCTGAGAACTCTTCTTAAGGATAAGATTCAGACCATTGAGGGGGTGATAAGAACCGAGACCCTTATCTCTCTTGAGGAGTCCATAAACAGAGAGATACCTATATTACCCTGACAGACCTCTTTTTCTGTCTCTGATACAGCTCTTACATTGTACGGCTGATCCGGAGGTAGCATAAGATTAGTGTCGGTGCTTTTCTGTTGAACAAATACCATGTGCCCCTGTTGTATCGTTGTAGTTGCCGGTATAGACAGGTGTACTGGTAATACTACTGACAAGAAGTCGACAAATGAGAAAGGGTCTATTTATAATTGGTTCATCTATAAGAAAAAGCCTCGCCTTACTCCTCACTGTTACCCTTTTACTGCTTCTCTATAACAATACCGTCAACAGACATTTTCATATGCTACCCGGCGGCCTTCTTATAGAGCACGCTCACCCTTTCGGGTCACCGGCCTCAATCTTTGACGGGATCGATGACCACTCTCATAGCGACAAAGAGATACTTCTTCTCGGACAGCTATTTGCCATCTTTACTGTTGTTTTACTCCTTGCTGCCCTCCTGATACTGCTTTATATTTCAGCAATTTGCGAAAAAGGAGATACTCCATCAGGTAACTGCCATCCGCTAAAACCATTCTCTATACCCCTTATGCGGGCGCCCCCTCTCCGGGCACTGCTATCGGAGAACCCCCATATTTTGCATAAATAGCTCTCTTAATATGGTATCCGGATAGTGTGATTATAAAATAGTGACTTTATTAGCAACAAATTCATATATAAGAATATAAGAGATGAAAACTAAAGATATTATTGCAATAACAGCTATGCTGCTGATTGCTGCCGCACCACTTTTGCACGGACAGGAGGGGGAGACCGACTCAAATGTATTCGGACATGTTATAGATGCCTCTACGGATGAGCATGTACCCTTTATAAATGTTGTGATAGAGGGAACAAGAATCGGCACAATTACAGATGGCTCAGGCCACTACATACTTACAAATCTTCCGGTAGGGAAACATACCCTTGTGGTACTGGGTATGGGTTATGAGACCCAAAGGATAGAGATAGAGATAGATCTCGGACAGACGCTTGAGGTGGATTTCGAGGTTAACTATGTAGGTATTAATCTCGATGATATAGTTGTTACAGCCTCTCCAACGGCCAGTGGATTCAGGTACCAGCCTGATATTGCCTACCTTGGTGAACAGCTTCAGAGGCGTAATGAGGTCTCTTTCGGTGAAATACTCAATTTCTCTCCCGGCATTTCCATGCGATCTTTCGGCTCTGCCCCGGCTCGCCCTGTTATAAGGGGGCTTGATGGTGACAGGATACTGGTACTGGAGAACGGTGAACGGATGGGCGATGTTTCAGAAACATCGGCAGACCATGCCATTGCAATGGATCCGATGGTGGCCTCAAGAATAGAGGTGGTAAGGGGTCCTGCAAGTCTTCTCTACGGCCCAAGTGCCCTTGGCGGGGTCATAAATCTGATGACAACCGATATTCCCGACAGATGGGATTTCGGATCGTCCGGACTTCTCTCGTCCCAGTACAGTTCAATGAACAGAATGGGTGCCGGTTTTGCGCGCTATACTCACGGATGGGACAGCTATGCGATAAGCGGCAGGTTTGCATATCGTGAAGGCGGAGACATTAGGACACCCGCCGGAAGGGTGCCAGGCACATCTATGCGCAACACTGATGGCGCATTAGGATTTGGCTTCAGCGGCGACCGGGCAACAGGTGGAATCTCTTTTTCGGCTTCAGATCAGGAGTATGAGGTTCCGGAAAGCAGCCTTATTGATGATGAGGGTGTCTACATAACAATGCAGAGAGTGGCGTTGCAGGGAAGGGTCGCTATGCAAAACAGCAGCAGCTTCTTCGACAGAACACAGTTCAGGTTTAATGCGAGCAGGATGTTTCAGCAGGAGATTGAGTATGAATATGATGACGGACTTAGAGATGAAGATGTTGAATTAGAGTACCTCAAGCACACATTTAGTTCAACAGCCACTTTGCAGCATAAGCCGTTCTCATTTTTTGACAGGGGTGCGGTAGGCCTTAACCTTTATGGCCACAATCTTGATGTGTCGGGCGATGAAGCCTACACGCCAGGCGAAAGAAGGTTTAACATGGGGCTTTTTACATTTCAGGAGATACCTATAACCAATACAATGCGCTTTCAGGCAGGGGTTAGATTCGACCTGATGCATATAGGGGCCATGGAGAATGAACTTTTTCCCGGAATAAGGGACAATAGGTTTGCCATAAACTACTCGGGTTCATTTGGTTTTAATCATAGACCTATTGAGGGGCTTGAGATAGGAGGACAGTTTGCCCGTTCACACAGAAATCCCTCTGTTGAGGAGCTTTTTGCCAACGGAGTGCATATAGGAGCCGGTGTTTATGAGCTGGGCAATAGTAATCTGCGTGATGAGATAGGTCAGGGTACAGATTTTTTTATAAACTGGAATCGCAACCCCCTTGTGATGGAGGCCGCTTTTTTTGTAAACCATTTCAGAAACTACATTATATTTGAGTCTACCGGCACAACAGATGATGATTCGGGCTACCCCGTATTCAGATACAGGGGCGAGGAGGCAAGGCTGGCAGGAGCTGAGCTATCTGCCTTCTGGACCCCGCACAGGAGAGTTGAGATCGGTATGGCAGCCGACTTTGTGACCGGTAAGGTGATAGCAGACGAAGAGAGCTACCTGCCATTTATACCCCCTTTCAGGATTCGTGGTGAGGTAGAGTATGACTATGACAGGGGATGGGTAGGCGCAAGGGTGACCCATGCAGCCAGGCAGGATAGGGTGGCCACAGAGGAGGATCCAACCGATGGTTATACTCTACTGGCCCTGTCGGCAGGCTATCGTATCAGGACATCTGTCATGCAGCTTATTATTTTAAGAGTTGACAACCTGCTTGATCAGGAGTATCGTGACCATCTCTCGAGGATAGAAGATCGTAACTATCCCATGCCTGGCAGGAATATTTCTCTCACCTACCGGCTGATGTTTTAGACCTGATTTAGAGAACTGACAACAGCAGTGAGTCGGTCACTACTCATTTAGATATTCACACCTCCGGCAACCGGTTTTGGAAAAGCGAAAGAGAGGAGCGCCGCTCCTCTCTTTTCTCTTTTTTCTTTTTCGTGATTCAGCTGGGGCTCGAACCCAGGACCCCATCCTTAAAAGGGATGTGCTCTACCAGCTGAGCTACTGAATCAGTCCCTCTTTTGCGAGTGCAAATGTATTAAAAAAAAAAAGAACACCAAGTTGGATAGTGGTTTTTTCTATTCTGCGATTTCTTTTATTTTGCAGCTGTTTTCAGATGAAGGTCATCCTTGGTTTTCTCAAAATATATGTTGATGAGAGATAGATTCATAGGGAAGGTTGTAGTTATTACAGGAGCCTCGTCAGGCATTGGAATGGCGACAGCGTATCAGTTTGCGGATCTTGGCTCCAGAGTAGTTCTTGCAGCAAGGTCAGCGGATAAGCTGCAGGCGATATGTGATGATATATCGGCCAAAGGAGGGGAGGCTATATCCGTTGTAACTGATGTATCAAAAGAGGGTGATTGTAAAAGGCTTATCGATACTGCCATTGAGCATTTCGGATCCCTCGATATACTTGTAAATAATGCGGGTATATCAATGAGGGCATCTTTTTCAGAGGTCGATATCTCCGTTCTGCACAGGCTTATGGATGTCAATTTCTGGGGAACCGTATACTGTACAAAATATTCACTTCCCCATCTATTAGAGAGTAGAGGCTCTCTGGTAGGCGTATCGTCAGTTGCCGGGTTTCACGGACTGCCCGGCAGAACCGGTTACTCAGCATCGAAGTTTGCAATGCATGGCTTCCTGGAGACTATCAGGATAGAGAATCTGCGTACAGGTCTGCATGTTATGATAATAGCACCCGGCTTCACAGCGACAAATGTTCGCTGCAATGCCCTTACCGCAGACGGCTCCGTTCAGGGTGAATCTCCCCGGAATGAGAACCGTATGGATACTCCCGGGCATGTTGCAAGGTGGATAGTGAAGGGGATAGTCAAGAGGAAGCGAAACAAGCTTCTAACCTGGGATGGCAGACTAACTGCGCTCTTGCAGAGGATTATCCCGGGGGTAGTCGACTGGGCCTACTATCGTGAAATGGCGAAAGAGAAAGACTCGCCTTTAAAGTAGCCCCCATGCTGTTTAGCGAAAAAAAACTGCATGATATGCCATTTTTAGTATAGATTATAGCTATTTTTACATTAGGAAATCATTAACCGTTTTATCATGAAACGACTGTACAGAAAAGCAAAAAGGGCACTGCTCGTAGCGGTTGCTGTGATATCTCTATTGCCACAGGGCCTTAACGGGCAGATAGATGGCGAATTTTTCAGGGGTGGTATCAATGATGGAGTAAAAATAATAGAGGCATACATGGCGCCGTGGGCCAGGGCGTTTGGAGCCGGCCTTAATTCCGGCTGGTACAATACCGCCAAGCCTCACAGTTTTGGCGGATTTGATATTACTCTTACCGTTAGTGCAGGTCTGGTTCCTGAGAGTCACCAGAGCTATGATCTTGCAGAGCTGGATTTTCAAAACATCTCGCTGGAGAATCCGATGGCGCCTACCATTGCCCCGACTATCTCCGGATCGACCAATATGGGGCCCGCTATGGAGAGTATCGATCCGAATAGTGGTTTACAGCTTGCAAATTTTTATGCCCCTGCCGGCACAGGATTAAATTTTGTTCCGGTTCCCATGATCCAGGGTGGGTTGGGGCTTCCGCTTGGAACTGAGATAAAGGGAAGGTTTATACCCAAAATAGCGATGGATGATAGCTATATATCGATGTGGGGTTTTGGTCTTAAGCATAGCATTGCACAGTATATACCGGGATATGAGTTTCTTCCCTATGACATCTCCCTGTTTGGTGCATACTCCAAAATAGAGGGCAAGGTCCCTTTCGACGCCAAACCAGGGTCGTATGATAACTACACTGTCTACACAGCCGACAGTTTTAGCGATCAGCACATGCTGGGGGTAATAGACGGCTGGAATGCCAGCGTAATTGGTTCACTTAACCTGCCGGTGGTGACACTGTACGGTGCTCTTGGTTATGCCGGAAGCAGTACGGTTCTTGACATTGTCGGTAACATCCCTATTCCTTCGGTATCGGGGTCGACTGTGGTCTATGTAGATGATGAAGTAGTTACAGATATCGATAAGGTGGAGATTCAGGATTTCTCGGGTCTGCGAGCCAATGTGGGAGTTAGGCTCAAGTTTGCAATATTCACCATCCATGCAGACTATACACGCTCGCAATACAATGTTATTTCAGGAGGCTTTGGTATCAGCTTCAGGTAGCCGGAGTGTAGTCTGGCCGTTGCAGTTATGGGTCAGAAGCCACTAAGCTCCATGGTAACAGTTGGTATAAGAAGTAGTGCCCCCAGCAGGGCCAGCAGAAGAACAAGCGGCCCCACCCACTTAACCCATTTCTGAAATGGAATGCGGGCCACGCCCAAAACTCCAATCAATACACCCGATGTAGGTGTTATTATGTTTGTGAATCCATCACCAAACTGAAAAGCCATTACCGTAGCCTGTCGTGAAACTCCGATAAGGTCGCTGAAGGGTGCCATTATTGGCATTGTCAGAGCAGCCTTGGCCGACCCCGATGGTATAACCACATTTATAGCAGTCTGTATCAGGTACATGATCTGTACAGATGCGATATCACCTACATCGCTCATTGCCGAAGAGGCTCCGTGCAGAATGGTTGCGACTATCTGACCATCTTCCAGTATCACTATGATTCCACCTGCCAGCCCTACAACGAGGGCGGCAGGCAGGATATCTGCCGATCCCTCTATAAAGAGTCTGGTAATTCTGTTTGGCGAGTAGCCCATTGCCAGTCCGGCCATTATACCCATGGCAAAGAAGAGGGTTGCAATCTCCATGATATACCATCCGTAACCCATAACACCAATTATCAGAATCACTATTGTGTAGAGAAGTATATTGAGCACAAACATCTGGGCAGATCTCTTCATAGAGATTAATCCGGTAACAAGAAAGAGTAGTGAGATGATTGGCAGCATTGGTAGTGTCACTGATGAACCGGAGCCGGAGACAGGATCTCCAAACTGTAATGTTGAGACAGGATTAAGGATAGAGAAGAGCACCAGCGAGGCAAGTATCAGGGCAAATGCGGTTACCGAACCCTTTCCTGACAGGCTTGTTACGGAGCTGCCACTATCGGCCGATCGACCCCTCCAGTATTCATCTTCAACATAGACAGGCGAGAGTGAGGGGTTTTTTCTTATTCTGGATGCATAGCGAAGAATATAGGATATTCCGACAATATTGATAATGATCCAACAGAAGAACCTGTATTCAAGTCCGCTAAAGAGCGGAATTCCGGCAATTCCCTGGGCAATTCCGATGGTAAAGGGGTTTAGCATTGCCCCGGCGAAGCCGAGAGCTGCAGCAACAAAGCAGAGCGCCACTCCGGTTATTGAGTCGTAGCCCATTGAAATGGCCAGGGGTACCAAAATAATAATGAATGCGATTGTCTCCTCGCTCATACCGAATACGGCCCCGAATACACTGAATAGCAGCATAATGAGTGTGAGAATAATATTCTGTACACCAATAAACCGCATAATCCTTATCTTTTCGAGGGTTCTGGAGAAGCCCAGGAAAGAGAGAATGCCATTATCAATTGCCTTACTGCTGTTGAGTATCCAGAACGCACCCCCAATCATAAGGATAAATACGATAATACCCGACTGCCTTACGAATCCGTTGAAGATTGCGGAGAATACCTGCCAGGTCTGCGGATTGCTCTCGGTCCGCCTGTAGACCGGAACAATGCTCTTTTCGACATCCTCCTGTATAACTTCAGTCAAACCCTTATAACTATCTATATCTTCGGGCGTTATGTATTCACCTCCTGGAATAAACCATGTCAGTATGGCTGAGATTATAATTATGCCGAAGATAATTACATAGGTGTGGGGAAATCTCTCTCTTTTCATATACCGGCAGGGTTTAAATATCAGTTTATAAAAATAGGAAAAGCGTTTGATAATTATCTCTATTTTTGAGTTGATGAAGAGAGAAGATTCTACCGATACCAGAAGTGCCATAAACAGGAGCTACAGATCTCTTCTCCGTGCCTCGGCCCGATTTCTTTCCAGGGGTGACAGCAGGGAGATCAGAAGGGCATTGAATATGGCTATTGATGCCTGTGCAGGTGGTGTAACAGTTACAGGCACCAACTGCATACTTCATTCGCTCTCTGTGGCCAGGATAGTGGCAGCCGACATGGGCCTTGGCAGAACCTCAGTGATATCAGCGATACTGCACTATGGGGTTGAGAACAACCGGATACCCATATCTGCCATAGAGACGGAGTTTGGTCAGGGTGTTTCAAGAATTCTAAGTGGCTTCAGCAGGGTAAGTGCTGTTGAGACAATAGATTCGGTTAATCAGGCAGCCACTTTCAGGAAACTTATACTATCTCTTGCAGACGATGTGAGGGTGGTGGTTATCAAGTTGGCAGAGAGGCTTGTATATATGCGGGATCTTGAGGGGGCAGACGAGGAGAACAGGTTGCGTCTTGCATCAGAAACCTATTTTGTATACGCCCCCCTTGCCTACAGGCTGGGCTTCTACCTGATGAAGTCAGAGATGGAAGATCTCTCGATGAGGTACCTTGAACCGGAGCAGTATAGCTATATTGTTGAGAAGCTGAGACAGACAACCTCATCCAGAAATCGGCTTATAAGAGAGTTTATAGCCCCTCTGCGCGAGAAACTGGATGCAGCAGGGTTGAGCTACTCGGTAAAGGGCAGAACGAAGTCCGTGCACTCCATATGGCAGAAAATGAAGAAACAGGGGGTGGAATTTGAAGAGGTTTATGATCTCTTTGCCATTCGTATTATAGTTGATACCCTTCCGGAGAGGGAGAAGTATGACTGCTGGCAGGTCTACTCTCTGGTTACCGATCTGTATCAGCCCAATCCAAGCCGTCTTCGTGACTGGATATCTGTTCCGAAATCTAATGGATATGAGTCGCTTCATACTACAGTGGTTGGTCCCCGGGGAAAATGGGTCGAGGTTCAGATAAGGACTGAGAGAATGGATGAACTTGCAGAGAGGGGGGTTGCAGCCCATTTCCGTTATAAAGGACTTAAGGGAGAAAAGAGGGGGCTTGAGGTGTGGCTTTCCCGCATGAGGGAGCTGCTGGAAAAGCCGGACAGGGAGGAGGAGGCGTTTGTAGATCAGGTTAAGTCAGGGCTCTATTCGGACGAGGTGTTTGTTTTTACCCCCAGGGGTGATATCAAGCAGCTTCCTGCCGGCTCTACGGTTCTCGACTTTGCATATGAGATTCATACAGAGGTGGGTAGTGGCTGTGTGGGCGCCAGGGTGAATGGCAAGAATGTTACCATAAAGCAGATACTGAAAAACGGAGACCATGTCTCTGTTATAAGATCAAAAAACCAGAAACCCAAAAGTGACTGGCTCTCTTTTGTGAAGACCGGTAAGGCCCGGGCTGCTATCAAGAGTGCACTTAACGAAGCGAAGATGGCTGAGGCTGTTGAAGGCAAGGAGATGCTTATGAGACGGCTGAAAAACTGGAAAATAGGCTACTCTGACAAGGTTGTAATGCGCCTGCTTGGGCACTATGGGTTAAAAAAGGCACAGGATCTATACTGTAAGATAGCCTCTTCAGACATAGAGATGCTCGATATAAAGGAGTTCTTAAAAACTGAGCCATCTCATGATGCATCTGTGGCAGGAGAGGAGACGGCAGAGATACAGATTCAGGAGACAGAGAGCGGGAAGAGGGCCACTCAGGGTGATTACCTTGTGATAGAGAATAAGATAGAGGGGGTCGATTACAGACTGTCCGGTTGCTGCAACCCGGTTTACGGTGACAAGGTATTTGGGTTTGTAACCATATCAGAAGGTATCAAGATACACAGAACAGTCTGTCCCAATGCAGAAAATATGATTACAAGGTATCCTTACAGGGTTGTGCCTGCCCGGTGGACACAGTCCGGCAGCGCACCTTCATTCAGCGCCACACTTAAGTTTACATCTGTTGAGGATATGGCTGTTATTTCGAAAATATCCTCGGTTCTTGCCGATACTTTAGTTAATGTAAGGGGTATAAGCCATAGTGCCGGTGACGGACTCTATGAGGGGACTATATATTTTACCGTACCCAATGTTGATATACTGCAGGAGTTGATACGCAAGATATCTGCTGTCAGGGGGGTTTTAAGGGTTGTAAGGGCAGGGGACAGTAGTGGCTAGCTAACTGCAGGTCGCTTTTTGAGAGGCAGCCTTACAGCTTTTTCCACTACCATTGAAAGGTGCCCGAACTCTCTTCTTGTTGTGCCGGATAGGCTATATACACCTCCGGCACCGACAGGATATTTTTTTAGTGAGGAAGAGAAATGGAGGGTGTCGAAATAGCCTCCGCTGCTATTTATAAAACACCCGAAGCAGAGCGGCTCTCCCCGTACATTTCTTATCCTTTTCACTGATATCAGAAGGCCTGTTGCGGTTACCCTGTTGTTGTTATGCCCTGCCGGTACGGTGCCATACCAATCTTCGTGGTCAGTACGCTCAGTAAGGTCAAACCAGCTGGCCGACACAGGAAACCCCAGTAGCTCTATCTCATCATAGGCATCTTCAATTCTGCTTCCCCTGAGCGTAGGGATAGCATCGTGCACACCTGCATCTTCCCTGAATAGCATGGGTGAGAGGCCTCCGGTCCGCCTCCCTTTTTTTATGACTCTTGCCGCTATATGAGCCTCCCACAGCAGATTTGCCTTGCTCTTACCCGTGAAGCGGAATGCTCCCGATCGTATAAGGATTATAGCCTGATCAAGCCCGGCGTCGCATCTCTCCATAAAATCTGTAAGATTGCCGAACCAGCCACCTCTCTCTCTCTCTCTCTCTATTTCAGAGACCATTTTTTTCTCTATGCCTGATATATGAATAAACCCAATGTATATATCGCTCTTGTTCAGGAGCACTGTATTGAGACAACTTTTGTTTATGCATGGCAGATGGATAGTGCCCCCCTGGCGCCTGGCTTCGTGGAAGTAGACCCACGCAGGGTAGAAACCTCCGGAGTTGTTTATAACAGCAACCATGAACTCAAGGGGGTAGTGCGATTTGAGGTAAAGCCCCTGAAGGCTTTCTACTGCATATGATGCCGAATGCGCTTTTGAGAACGAGTATCCCGCAAACGACTCTATCTGTCTCCACACCTCTTTTGCAAGGCGGTTACTGTATCCTCTCTCCCTGCAGCCGGAGAAGAATCTCTCTGATATTCCTGCTATCTCCTCTTTAGAGTGTTTTTTACCGCTCATAGCCCTTCTGAGAGTGTCTCCGTCTGCCATGCCGAGTCCTGCAAAATAGTGACATACCCTTAACACATCTTCCTGGTAAACCATTATACCGAAGGTGTCTTTAAGCTGCTCTTTTATTACCGGATGTGGATATGAGACCTTGTCAGGGTTGTTGTGTCGTCTTATATATTCACGCATCATACCGGACCGCGAAACACCGGGACGGATTATTGAGCTTGCCGCTACAAGGGTGTGGTAGTCTGAGCATTTCAGTTTTGAGAGCAGTGACCTCATGGCGGGACTCTCAATGTAGAAGCAGCCTATTGTCTCTCCTCTGCTTAGCCGCTCCATCACCAGGCTGTTTTCCCTTATCATGGTGTCACTCTCTATGGCGGGTCTCACTCCATATCTTTCCCCAATAGATGACAGGGCGTCATTTATGTCTGCTATACCCCTCTGGCTTAATACATCAAGCTTATCGTAACCAAGCTTTTCAGCGGTATACATATCCCATTGTGTAACTCCAAATCCACCGGATGAGACATCCAGGGCCGTGTAGTATGTAAGCGGCCTTTCAGAGATAACTACTCCCCCGGCATGAATGCTTCTTATGTTTGGGAAAGCATCTATTTTCGAGCTTGCCAGTAGTATTTCACGGGTTATGCTGCATGGAGATTCCGACTCACGGGCAAGAGCTGTCACCTCCTGCCCGGGAAGCCCGTGTGTCCTGCTCAACTCCCTTATTGCAGAGCCGGCTCTAAACCGGTTTATGGTGCCAAGAAGGGCGGTTTTATCATCACCATATTTGCTGAACAGATATTTTATGACCTCCTCTCTATCTCTCCACGAGTAATCGATGTCAAAGTCAGGAGGCGAACTTCTGGAGGGGTTGATAAATCTTTCGAAGTAAAGGTTGAGGTTTATAGGGTCAACATTAGTGATTCCCAGACAGTAGGCAACTATGGAGTTTGCGCCGCTACCCCTTCCGACATGGTGGAACCCTTTCGAAGTGGAGAATCTTATCATATCCCATGTTATCAGGAAGTATGATGAGAATCCCAGCTTGTCTATTATTTGAAGCTCTGACCTTACCCTTGAAGCGGCCCTTTCGTCTTTTCCGTAGCGATGTAAAAGTCCTTCCCATGCCAGCTTCTCCAGAAGTAGCCTGTCTTCGTATTTTCCACCTGAGTAGCTCTCCCTGTTTTTGGGTTTACCGGCTTCAAGGTCTGCAGTGCAGTCGTCAATCAGACGCCGTGTGTTATCTGCTATTTCAGGGAAGTCTGAAAAGCGTCTGGCCAGCTCTCTCTCTGGTATAAAGATATGACTCTTTCCGGCACATGACTCGATGGAAATCCTGTCGGACAGGCAGTTGTTGTCTATTGCCCTCAGTTGTTTATGAACAGGAAGATCGTTTGGTTCTGCCAGGGTTACGGTATGTAATATTACCATTCGTCTGTAAATATTGTCTGACTTAAGGCGGTGTATCTTCCATGTTTCATGGCAGCTTACCCCTATGAACTCATTGTCAAAAAGTCTCCGTTCCGGTATGCGGTCCATGCGATATATGATGTAGCATTCTGAAAGAGGGGGGGCAGGGAAGGGGAGTGGAACATTTCCCCTGTTGTGTCTGGTAAGCAGTTCGTTTAACTCCCTGAAACCCTCACTGTTTCGTGCTATTCCAATATAGAGGGGCGCGTTGTTGTTGCGAAAATCTACTCCGGCAACCGGCCTGATGCCCGCTCTTCTGCATTCAGAAATAAAATCGGCTGTCGCTGTCGTGTTGTTTATATCTGTAAGAGCCAACGATGCGGCTCCGGACTCTCTGGCCATGGCAACAAGTCTCTCTACGGATATTGTTCCGTATCGCAGGCTGTAGTATGAGTGACAGTTAAGGAACATCTCTCTTATCTGGACGCAGGGTGCTCTCCTTTTCTACAGCTTAATGTATCTGCCCTGCCGATTATCTCTTCCCCGAATCGTTTTTTGATATTGTCGATAGAGAGGTAGAGCCTCTCCATTCCGGTCTCGTTGTTGAAAAGATCGGGTTGCAACGGTTCCCGGCTTAGACCGCTGAGTTTTACACCGGCAAGCCGTATCAGCACCCTTCGCTTGTATAGCTTGTTAAAGAGCTCTTTTACAACTGTTAGTATCTTGTGATCTAAAGCAGTAGGTTTGATTTTCTTCTGTATGGTGTGGGTCTCGTAGTCTGAATACCTTATCTTTACTGTTATACAGGATGTATTTCTGCCCTCTGCTCTTAGCTGATGGGATAGTCTCTCTGTCATATCTGACAGAAGGGCGGTAATTGCGGTAATGTCAGAGCTGTCTCTCTGCAGGGTCCTTTCGCTGCTGACAGATTTTTTCGATGAGCAGCCGGTAACGGGAGAGTCATCAATCCCGTTTGCCCTTCTCCATATCTCTATGCCGTTTTTGCCAATAAGTCCTGTCAGAACCGAAGGCGGAATCTGCCTAAGGGTTGCTATTATTGAGACCCCCATCGATGAGAGGATTCTGCCGGTCTTGCTGCCTACCATCGGTATTCTGGTAACCGCAAGCGGATCGAGGAAGGGTGTTACCATCTTATTGTCGATACTTCTTATACCGTCCGGCTTTGCCTCTCCTGCTGCGATTTTTGAGACAGTTTTGTTTATTGAAAGCCCTGCAGAGAGGGGTAGCCCCGTTTCAGATGATATATAACGCCTCAGCTCTTCAGACCATTTTCTGCAGCCATAGAACCTCTCCATGCCGGTCAGGTCTATATAGTACTCATCTATCGATCTCTTTTCATATACCGGTGCTCTTTCAGCAATAATATCGGTAACAACAGATGAGTACCTGTTATACAGGTCTATATCACCTCTTATTAATGTGGCCTCGGGGCATAGCCGGAGAGCCATTTTAACAGGCATTGCCGAGTGAACTCCGTACATCCTGGCCTCATAGCTGCAGCTGGATACCACCCCCCGGTCAGATGTACCGCCTATTATTACCGGCTTGCCCTTAAGGCGGCTGTCAGCAACTCTTTCGACAGAGACAAAAAAGGTGTCCATATCAAGGTGTAGCACGGCCCTTTTATCACCCTTGTGCGGCAGCGGATAATATTTGTTGTAGCTGTTTTTGAGTTCAGAGTTTGACATATACTCTTTTAATACTATCTTTGACTAGAAATTAATCAATCTTGCGACAGCAATATAATCAAAAACGAGATGTATCTTTCATGTAACATTAAATTTTTACGAAAGCGAAGGGGGCGTACACAGGATGATGTGGCAGTGGCTCTGAAGCTCAAGAGGTCAACCCTGAGCGGCTATGAGAATGGTATAGCCGAGCCTTCTCTGGAGACGCTGATAGCTCTCTCATCCTATTTCACCGTATCTGTCGATACCTTGTTGAGGGTCGATATGGCAACACTCTCTGAGAGCCAGTTGGGAGAGATTGAGAGGGGATATGATGCCTATGTAAGGGGAGGCAAACTCAGGGTTCTTGCCACTACTGTAAACAGCGATAACAATGAGAATATTGAGCTGGTTCCGGAGGCCGCAAAAGCCGGATATTCAACCGGATACGCAGATCCTGAGTTTATCGCAGCGCTTCCCGTATTCCGCCTTCCGTTCCTGTCCGATAACAGGAAGTATCGTACCTTTCAGCTAAAGGGTGACTCTATGCTGCCAATACCCGATGGTGCATGGGTTACCGGTGAGTTTCTTCAGGACTGGAACCATATAGTTGACGGAAGGGCATACATAATATTTACACTCAATGAAGGTATTGTGTTTAAGATGGCAGAGAACAGAATAGCCTCTGACGGCAAGCTTATTCTCTACTCTCTGAACCCTGTATATGAGCCCTATGAGGTCCATGTATCTGAAATTAAAGAGGTTTGGCAGTTCGTAAACTATATAAGCTCTGAACTGCCCGACCCGGTTGTTCCGGAGAGGCATATATATAGTACAGTTGCCGGACTAAAGCGTGATATTCAGCGTATAAAAAGAAGATTGGGGGCCGATATAGAAGATATATCTCCCGAGAGGTAGGGTAGGGGCGGAATAGGATATTTCACTATCTGGCAATATGGAAGAGCCCCTTATTATACGCCAGAGGTATAACCTCTCCCGACTCCACCCTGTCGGAAGATATGTCGTATCTGTTTTCGGTCAGGGGAAGGGTAAGCCTCTTTTCCCCGCCCGAAACATTGTTAAGACGGCTTACTACAATTAGTGCGCCCGGTATCACACTTGTGGCAAGGGAAGGCGACTCACAAACAACGGGTGATTTTCCCGGAATGAGCGACATAACCTTTTTAAAGGGAGCGAGGGGCCCTCCACTCACTACCTGTATATAGAACGATTTTATGGCGCCTGCGGCAAGAAGTCTTGATGAATCCTTTTCACGCCTGGCTGAGAGCTCTTCGCTTACAACAAAATCCTCTTCACGGAATAGCACCTCTAAGCCATCCTGTAGCGGATGGTTGTGAGAGCTTATCTTAACGCTATAAACACCGTGGTTGCTGAATCTTCTTATTATATCAGCGGCGACTGTAGTTTTACCGACCTTGCGTCCTGTGCCGGCAACTATGACAACTTGTGGCATGTGTGTCATGCTATAAATCTGATTATGTGCTACTTACGCAGCAAGTAAGGATAGGAGGGGCGGGGAGGAGCGCCCTCGGTAAGCTCTATTATCAGTTTTACAATATTGTCCCACTCACTTCTGGGTATTTCACCTCTGAATATTGCACGACACACCCGCTCTCTGTCAACTATTATTGTTGTGTAGCTGTTTTTGGGCATTCCCCAGATATCTTGCAGCAGCCCCTCATAGTCAAACAGTATTGTTGCATCATATCTTCTCGCTTTGCGTCGGGCAACAATCCGTATGGCACTGTTTGGCATCCAGGTAGACCTTGAATCTACTATGCCAAAGCCGTCAAACTTATCGGGATCTATGCGTCTATCTCTCTCTACAACATTTTTAATAAAGTCATTAAAGTCATCGTTCAGGTCTGACTGCCCCGGATCTACATAGTTTATAATTAACACCTTGTTTTCCCATGATTCAAGGGTGAACATCTTATTGCCGGCGTCCGGCAGTCTCCAGTCAGGAACCCTTTGCCCGACCTTAATGCCTCTCTCTTGCGCGGTGAGCAAAAGGGGTATTGCCATAACAATACCAAGCAGAATTGGTTTTATCGAAGCTTTCATAACAACTCAAAAGTAATGAAAATTGGAGAATACCGGTAAATAGACTGCATTTGCCTATAATTAATATTATGTTAAGTAGGTCGGAGTTTATCAGATGGAAGCTAATAAATCTCATTCTTTAGCCTCCCCTCTTTCAGCAGATATATTTGTCGGCTGCAATAGGTGGCGTGAATCGAAGGCTGTTAGAGCGCGGAGTGTGCTATATTCAAAAATGAGAGCGCATTATTTACTCTGGTAAAACTTGACATGGTGGCTCGCCCCTGCCTCTATATAAGATAAAAAAAATGCACCGCATATGGCGGTGCATTTTATATAGCCGGCTAACTACTCTTTATAGTCCGCCTTCAATCTTTTTTGTCAGCTCAATATAGCGCTCATCTTTATCTCCATAGAGCAGGCCGTAAATAGAGCGAAGTGTTCTCATAACATCCATATCGGCCGGATTTATCTCATGTGCCCTCTCAAGAGGTTCCTTGGAGCGAACTCTGAATTCCTGGGCCTCTCTGAGGTGCACATCGGCTTCATCAAAATCATCTGCCGCAGCGGCCCTTTGGGTAGCCTCGATAGCAAGATTGTAATAGGCTATTCCCAGATTGTAATGTGCGGCCCAGTTGCTGTCATCGAGCTCTATTGATCTCTGAAGGTCAGGAATGGCGTCGTCATATTCATCAACTCCCATAAATATTGTACCCCTTGCAAGATAGAGCGCAGCATTATTGGGGTCGCTCGGGAGTGCGATATCGATATACTCATGGGCACTTTCAGGCTGCCCTGTATCTATATAGAACTGTATCAGGGCCAGAAGCAGGTCGAGTGTTCCCTCATCATCCGGAAATGCATCTATACCCCTTTTCAATGTCTTCTCGGCCATCTCAAGATCCTCAAGACCGAGATATGCCTGATAGATATTTGCAAAGGTGGTAACGCCCTCGTAACCAAGCTCTGCACAGTACTCAAAGTACTCTATAGCTGTCTCATAAAGCCCAGCGTAAAGTGCCGCCAGACCGGCATTAAAGTAGAATACAGTATCGGGCTCGGCGTGGGTAAAGGTTTCGCTTGTACCTATCTTTATATATTTCTGAAAACCTTCAAGTGCCCCCTCGAAATCCTGCGCTTCCCACCTGGCAAGGGCATGATTTATAAACTGGTTACCCAGAATGGCGTAGGTCTCGTTGACAATAAGACTATTTCTGATAGTATTCCTGTCATCGAGTTCCATAGCCTTCTCGTAGGCTTCATATGCCTGAACAAGAGGGTTACTGCCAAGAAGATTCCTGTATCTGCGGTCTTCTGAATCGGCAACAGCCTGCGCAAGCCTGCCCAGGGCATAGTAGGTACGAGGCCAATCTTCTGTCCTGCGGTGCTCCAATGCATCGTCAAGAGCCTCTTTTGCACGGTCCAGTTCACCCCTCTCAATAAAGCTGAGAGCACTGGAGACCCTACCCCTCTGCGCACTCAGGCCTATGGTTATCACTAACGCTGTTATTAACAGAACTGCTTTTTTCATAATTGTATTTGTTTGTGTTTTAATCAGGTTCCAAAAATATAGTTTATCAATAACATTTCAAATATCCTGCCATATTTTTACGGCACCTCATGGGTCCTTGTATCTCTCTTTTTAATAACAAGTTACTCAACAGCATCGAGGTCTTTCTCCTCCTCCTCGCTGCTTTCAACACAGGCAACCCCCGCAATAGAATCCTTTTCCCTTATATTTATAAGCCTTACACCCTGGGTCGCACGGCCCACAACACGAAGCGCTGATACAGGAATTCTCAGTATGGTTCCACTCTCGGTAATAATCATAAGATCATTGTGATCGGAAACATTTCTGAGCGCGATAAGGTCTCCTGTCTTTTCGGTTATGTTTATTGTCTTTACCCCCTTGCCTCCTCTGTTGGTTGTCCGGTACTGGTCTATGGCAGAGCGTTTGCCATACCCGTTTTCAGATACAACAAGTATGTTCTCATCATCTGACGGGACGGCAACCATGCCAACCACTTCATCACTATCGCTGGCAAGGGTGATACCCCTTACTCCGGAGGCAGTCCTGCCCATGGGGCGAACGGCACTCTCATGAAACCTTACAGCACGCCCCGACCTGTTTGCAAGCATTATCTGGTGATCGCCTCCTGTGAGCCTTGCGGCAAGAAGTTCATCACCATCCCTTATAGTTACCGCATTAACACCGGTTGACCGCGGGCGTGAGTACGCTTCAAGAGAGGTCTTCTTGATTACACCCTTCTTGGTGCAGAGTACAATAAAGTTGCTGTTTACATAGTCAGCATCGTTGAGGTTTTTGAGGTTTATGACGGTCTTAACCGAATCGCCCTGCCCAAGACCTACAAGGTTCTGAATAGCCCTTCCCTTCGAGGTTCTTGTCCCCTCGGGTATCTGATACACCTTGATCCAGTAACACTTGCCTGAAGCTGTAAAGAGAAGCATGGTGTTATGCATGGTGGCGATGTAGATGTGCTCTATAAAATCGTCATCCCTTGTGGTGCTGCCCCTTGCTCCTGTGCCTCCCCTGTTTTGGCGACGAAATTCTGTAAGAGGGGTCCTTTTGATATAACCCATCCTCGATATGGTAATGACCATCTCCTCATCGGCATAGAAATCTTCAGGGCTAAATTCCCCCTCATCAGGAACTATCTCAGTTCTCCTCTCATCACCGTAGCTCTCTTTTACCTGCAGCAGCTCCTTCTTTATTATATTCATCTGGAGATCATAGCTCTCAAGAATGCTCTTAAGGTGCTCTATGGTCTTCATAAGCTCATCATACTCTGCCCTGAGCCTGTTCTGTTCAAGGCCAGTGAGCTGCCTTAGCCGCATCTCGACAATGGCCCTTGCCTGTATAAGGGTGAGCCCGAATCGCTCCGTAAGCTTCTCTCTGGCAATATCGGGTGTCTCCGATGACCGTATAAGGGCAATAACCTCATCAATATTGTCACTTGCAATTATCAGCCCTTCAAGTATGTGAGCCCTCTTCTCGGCCTCCCGCAGCTCGTAACGGGTTCTCCTGACAACGATCTCATGCCTGTGGTTAACGAAATTCTCTATCAAATCAAGAAGGGTTAGGGTCCTGGGCCTTCCCTTAACCAGTGCTATACTGTTAACATTGAAAGAGGTCTGAAGCTGAGACTGCCTGTAAAGGTTGTTAAGTACTATGCTGGCTGCCGCCTCTTTTTTCAGAATGATAACTATACGCATTCCGTTGCGGTCAGACTCATCATTAATATATGATATACCCTCAAGCTTCTTCTCATTGATGAGATCTGCAATCTTCTTTATCATTTCGGCCTTGTTGACCATATAGGGTATCTCAGTAATCACTATGCATTCACGACCACTGGGAGTGTGCTCTATCTCTGTCTTCGACCTTATTACTATCCTGCCCTTTCCGGTCTCGTAGGCATCTTTTATTCCCTGCTCACCATAGATTATACCCCCTGTCGGAAAGTCGGGCCCCCTCATATGCTCCATGAGCCCGGCGGTGGTGATGTCTCTCTCATCTATCCATGCAATGATTGCACCTGCTACCTCACTTAAATTGTGAGGCGGCATATTTGTAGCCATACCAACTGCTATACCTGAAGCTCCGTTAATAAGCAGGTTTGGCAGCCTGGCAGGCAGAACCACCGGCTCTTCAATCGAGTCATCAAAGTTAAGCTGGGTATCAACGGTCTCTTTGTCAAGGTCGGCAAGCATCTCTTCAGCTATCTTTTTCAGCCTCGCCTCGGTATAACGCATTGCGGCAGGACTGTCTCCGTCTATAGAGCCAAAGTTTCCCTGTCCGTCAATAAGAGGATACCTTAATGACCAGTGTTGTGCCATCCTGACCATGGCCTCATAAACAGATGAGTCGCCATGGGGATGATACTTGCCAAGCACCTCTCCCACTATTCTTGCCGACTTCTTGTATGGCTTGCCTGACACTATTCCGAGTTCTGACATTCCGAACAGAACACGCCGGTGAACGGGCTTAAGGCCGTCACGGACATCCGGAAGTGCCCTTGCAACAATGACCGACATTGAATAGTCAATATATGCCGACTTCATCTCCTCCTCAATATTAACCCTGAGGATTTTCTCTTTTTCTGACATAAGAGATTTGTGTTTAGTTTATTACGAATTGCAGCAACCCTGCTTTTTAAGATTACGAAGATAGCAGATTTTGACCTTAAATCACCTGATTAACGGCCAAATATTATCAACATTCACTGTTTATAAGAGGGCACGATTATTGAACTGCTATAATCTGCTAAAATTGTAACTTTGTAATCAATAATCGCTGCAGTTATGTCATGCATACCGGATATTCTGGCGTTGCAGCGCAAAACGATAAATAGTAATGGATTCACAGTTCTCACAACAGGTAAAGGATATACTTACATACAGTAAGGAAGAGGCTATAAGGCTTGGAAACAGCCATATAAGCCCTGAGCACCTCTTTCTGGGAATACTCAGGGAGGGTGAGGGAAAAGCTATAGATATTCTTATGAATCAGGGTGCAGACCTTATGGGGCTCAAGGGTTCCATAGAGAAGAGTATTAGGGTTGATAACCCCATTCCCCTGTCAGACAGAGATGTTGTACCTCTGTTAAGGAGCACAGAGCGTGTATTGAAGCTTGTCTATCTGGAAGCCAAGGCTATGAAGAGCGGGACAATAGATACAGAACACCTCCTGTTATCTATACTTAAGGACAAGAACTTACTTATAACCAGATTTCTGACAGAAATGGATATAGACTACGCTACCGTGAGGGGCAACATTGAGAGTGACCTGCCTATATCAAGGGCAGATTTTCCCGGAGAGGAAGATGACGAGGGGCAGGGTTTCCCGGGAGGCGGAAGAGGCGTTCCACCCTCCTCCCCCTCTACCGGTAAGCCTACAACAGACACACCTGTACTTGATAATTTTGGTATTGACCTGACAAAGGCGGCCGAGGAGGACAGACTTGACCCCATAGTTGGCAGGGAGAGAGAGATTGAGAGACTTGCCCAGATTTTGTCACGGCGCAAAAAAAATAACCCGGTTCTTATAGGTGATCCTGGTGTTGGCAAGTCTGCTATCGCCGAGGGGCTGGCTATGAGAATTGTAAAAAAGAGTGTTTCAAGGGTGCTCTTTAATAAAAGGGTGGTGACGCTCGACCTGGCCTCTATTGTAGCAGGAACAAAATATCGCGGCCAGTTTGAAGAGCGGATGAAGGCTATACTTAATGAGCTGAACAAAAACGATAACATAATTCTATTTATAGACGAGATTCATACCATTGTAGGGGCAGGAGGCGCTACCGGGTCGCTGGATGCCGCCAATATGCTAAAGCCCGCCCTCTCGCGCGGTGAAATTCAGTGTATCGGCGCTACCACCCTGGATGAGTACAGGCAGCACATTGAGAAGGATGGAGCTCTGGAGAGACGGTTCCAGAAGGTGCTTGTTGAACCCACCTCCATAGAGGAGACCGTTACCATATTGCACAATATAAAGGAGAGGTATGAAGATCATCACAATGTTATCTATACCGATACTGCAATAGATGCTTGTGTAAAGCTTACCAACAGGTATATAAGCGACAGGCATCTTCCCGATAAAGCTATTGATGCTCTCGATGAGACCGGCTCCAGGGTGCATATATCCAATATTGTGGTGCCGGAAAGAATAGTTGAACTTGAGGAGAGCCTGGAAGAGATAAAGAGAGAGAAGATGGAGGCTGTCAGGAATCAGAATTTTGAGAAGGCTGCCAGCTTCCGTGACAGGGAGAGAGATATTCACGACTCAATTGAACAGGAGAAAAAGAAGTGGGAGAAAGAGCTTGCCCGTAACAGAGAGATTGTTGATGAGGGGAAAGTTGCTGAGGTGGTTGCCATGATGACGGGAGTGCCGGTGCAGCGTATAGCCCAGACTGAGGGTAACAGATTGCTGAACATGGCTGGTGAACTGCGGGGGGCTGTTATAGGACAGGATGAGGCCATAAGTAAAGTGGTAAAGGCCATACAACGAAACAGGGCGGGACTGAAAGACCCCAACAAGCCTATCGGAACCCTGATATTTCTCGGCCCCACCGGTGTTGGAAAGACACAGCTGGCAAAGGTACTTGCCAGATATCTCTTCGATTCGGCCGACAACCTTATACGGATCGACATGAGCGAATATATGGAGAAGTTTACTGTATCAAGGCTTGTCGGTGCACCTCCCGGATATGTTGGCTATGAGGAGGGTGGCCAGCTTACCGAGAAAGTTCGCAGAAGACCCTACTCTGTAGTACTTCTGGATGAAATAGAGAAGGCTCATCCCGATGTATTCCATATATTACTGCAGCTACTTGATGAAGGGCAAGTAACAGATAGCCTTGGGAGAAGAGTCGATTTTAAGAATACAATAATTATTATGACCTCAAATATCGGAACCAGACAGATAACTGATTTCGGACATGGGGTTGGCTTTGAGACATCTGCCAAAAAGGCACTCAGAAATGAACAGAACAAGAGCATAATACAGAAAGCACTACATAAAACATTTGCCCCGGAATTTCTCAACAGGATAGATGACATAGTGATGTTTAACTCCCTCAGCAGGGATGATATATCCAAAATAATCAATATTGAACTGAAAGGACTCTTTGACAGGGTTGAATCGCTGGGTTACCACTTGAAAATCAGCAGTACCGCGCGAGATCATATTGCCGAGAAAGGTTTTGACAGCAAGTATGGGGCACGCCCGCTTAAGAGAGCAATACAGAAGTATATTGAAGATCCTATGGCAGAACTGCTAATTAAATCGTCGATAAGTGAAGGTGATACAATCAACATAGGGTTTAGCAGTAAGCGCGGTGAGATATCTCTGAGGGTAAAGAGAGGTGTCAGGAAGGAGAGCAAAAGCTCTGATACGGGCAGTGGGAAATCAGATGGCAGGGCCGGCAGTAATGGCGGTGAAGCGAGATAGACCTCAGATACCGTACCACTATTGTCCGGATGTGAGGTCGCCGAAAAGCTCAAAGGGCCCATGGCCGGTTATCCGGACCTCTCTTAGAGAGCCGGGCTCAAGATGCTCATCTGTTTCTATGAACACCTCCTGATCTATTCCGGGTGAATCATATTCTGTCCTTCCGGTGTAGAGATCGCCCTCTTTACCATCTATAATAACAGTTAGCAGCGAGCCCTCAAGACGGCTGTTGTTCTCTTCCGATATATCCTGCTGCATCTCCATAAGTTCCGATACTCTCGCCTCTTTAATTTCCCGGGGAATATCGTCACTGTACCTTCTCCAGGAAGGGGTACCCTCTTCGTGTGAGTAACTGAAGAGGCCCATCCGTTCAAACCGGAATTCCGATATAAAGCTCCGAAGCTTCCTGTAATCATCATCTGTTTCGCCGGGATGACCCGCTATGAAGGTTGTCCTGATGGCGGCATCGGGAAGAACTGTTCTGATCCTGTCGAGCAACCTTCTGGTCTCAATCTCTCCGGTACCCCTGTTCATTATCTTGAGCATTCTGTCTGAGATATGCTGCAGCGGAATATCTATATAGTTGCAGATGGAGGGATTATCTCTGATAACATCCAGAATGGCAACAGGAAATGTTGAGGGGAACATATAGTGAAGCCTTATCATTGAAAAGAGATCCATTCCGGCGATTGACGAGGCAAGCGAGACGATCGATTCTCCTTCACCAATATCACTGCCATAAGAGGTGAGGTCCTGTGCTACAAGTATAAGCTCAGATACACCGCTCCCGGCCAGCATGAGAGCCTCTCTCTTTAATTCATCAGGAGCGACGGAGATCTGCCTGCCTCTTATCATGGGTATGGCACAAAATGAGCATCCATGACTACACCCTTCGCTCACTTTGAGGTATGCGTAGTGGCCCGGTCCGGTTATAAAACGGCTGCCGGTATAGTTCCGGTATGCCTCTTTGCCGTTGATTGCTGCAATCAGATGCCCTGTTTCGTTTAACCTGAAGATCTGATCGGCCTCAGGTATTTCTACCTCCAACTCCTTTTTGTATCGCTCAGATAAGCAACCTGTTATGTATAGCCTCTCAATGTCTCCCCGCTCCTTGGCTGCTATAAAGTCCATAATGGTATCGATGCTCTCCTCTTTCGCATCGGCGATGAAACCGCAGGTGTTTATTATTACAACAGGTGCAGAACTGACTTTTCCGTCATGTATAACGGTGTTTCCGCACTCTCGTAGTGCCCCCATTATCTTCTCAGAGTCGACAAGGTTTTTAGAGCAGCCCAGTGTAACTATGTTGATAACCATCAAAGCTATGTTGTGAAAAGAGATTCAACATAATCTCTCGGGTTGAATAGCAGGAGATCATCAGGTTTTTCTCCGGTACCAATATACTTTACAGGTATTTTGAACTGGTCGGAGATGCCTATCACCACTCCACCCTTTGCGGTGCCATCAAGTTTGGTAACGGCAAGTGCTGTAACTTCGGTCACCGCTGTGAATTGGCGTGCCTGCTCGAAGGCATTCTGGCCGGTTGAGCCGTCAAGTATCAGAAGTACCTCATGGGGAGCACCATCTATAACCTTTCCTGCGGCTCTCTTTATTTTTGAAAGCTCATTCATAAGGTTGCTCTTGTTATGGAGCCTACCGGCAGTGTCAATAATAACGATATCAGCATTTGAGGCAATAGCTGAGCTGACTGTGTCGTAAGCTACAGAGGCAGGGTCAGATCCCATTTTCTGCTTTATAAGTTCGACTCCTGCCCTGTCTGCCCATATCTGAAGCTGATCAATGGCTGCTGCCCTGAATGTGTCGGCTGCGCCCAGAATAACCTTTTTTCCTCCTTTGGTAAAGTGGTGGGCCATTTTCGCTATGGTGGTTGTCTTCCCAACCCCATTGACCCCTACCACCATTATCACATAAGGCACCGGCGGTTCATAATTGAGATTGAAACCTGTGATATCGCTGCCTCCTGCGGCGAGCAAAGCTTCGGTCTCTTCTCTCAGTATGGTGTTTAACTCGTTTGTATTAAGGTACCTGTCTCTTTTTACCCGATCCTCTATCCTCTCAATTATCTTAAGGGTTGTCTCTACACCAACATCAGATGCGATTAGCATCTCCTCGAGGTTGTCTAGAACGGTATCATCGACTTTCGATCTGCCGGCCACTGCCCTGCCGATCCTGGTAAAAAGGGTCTGTCTTGTCTTGTCCAGGCCCTCTTTAAGATTCTCTTTTTTATTCTCACCACGGAAAATGTCGAATAGTCCCATATCGAACAAATTGAAGTATACACCTTTGTATATCAGGCTCTCAAAGATAGAAAAAAAGCCCCCATCCTGTCGAAGAGAGCTTCCTGGTAATAAAAGATATATACCGTTGGTTTACTTCTTGTTAAAAAAGTCCTTAATGTGGTCGTTGTGAACTACCTCTTCCCTGAAGGTGTAGGCGCCTGTCTTCTCAGACTTAACCATCTTTATGCACTTGGTAAAGGCCTTGCCTTTACCCGACTTTAGTGTTGCTACTACTTTCTTTGCCATATATCAGAGTGGTTTATTTTATTTCCCTGTGTATTGTCATCCTCTTAAGTATAGGATTGTATTTTTTCAGCTCCAATCTGTCAGGTGTGTTCTTTCTGTTTTTGGTACTTATATATCTTGAGGTACCGGGCATACCCGACTCCTTATGTTCTTTACATTCAAGAATTACCTGTAATCTGTTGCCTTTCGCTTTCTTTGCCATCTCAATTCAGGTTTTAATATTTTGTTATATACCCCTTCTCCTTTGCCTTTTTCAGGGCACTGGTGAGTCCTATCTTGTTTATATTCCTCATTCCGGCGGCAGATACTTTAAGGGATATCCACCTCTCTTCATCTTCAAGGAAATATCTCTTTATGAAAAGATTGGGGTAGAACTTTCTTTTTGATTTCCTGTTTGAGTGAGACACCTTGTGACCACTCATTACCCTTTTACCTGTTACCTGACAAACTTTTGACATCTTGCTCTGAGTTTTTTACCGTCTTTTACTCCGGCCAGCTAAACTCCGCTTTAACAGGCCTTGAAAATCGAGTCGCAAAGGTCGTAATTTTATTTCAAACAAACAAACATGGGGCGCTTTTTTTACTCCACATCCCTCTCCAGCTCCAATCTCAGAAGGTTAAGGGCGGCTATTGAAGATCTGGTAATGTTCACCTCTCTGTCCCATGCGAAGCTATGTTCCTCTGTTATAGTGTTTTTCGGGGTAGATACCGCTATCCATACTGTGCCAGCCGGTTTGCTCTCTGTTCCTCCGTCAGGTCCGGCAATACCGGTAGTTGCAATGGAATAGTCACTGCCTGTTACCTTTTTAACCCCTTCTGCCATTACCATGACACACTCCTCGCTTACCGCTCCCCGGATCTCTATGGTACTCTCGGGTACTCCCAGAATGTCGGTTTTTAAACTATTGGAATAGGCCACAACAGACCCCTTGAAATAGTTGCTGCATCCAGGTATTGATACCAGAAGGGAGCTGATGGCTCCTCCGGTACAGCTTTCGGCAACAGATAGTGTCATCTGCCTCTCTGATAATAGCTCTGCAACCCTTTTCTCTATAGTCAGGTCACCTTCGCCAACAATAATATCAGGTATTATCCGGTACAACTCCCTGATTTTTTCATCGGCCAACGCCTCTGCCCCTCTCCTGCCTGTGAATCTCAGGCGTATTGTTCCATATGAGGGTAAATAGGCTATAGACAACTCTTCAGGAAGGGTCTGGCAAAATGGGTTCAGCCTCTCTGCAAGCTGCGCCTCCGGCAATCCATATGTGATTACATAACGGTGAAAAATACCACCTGATGGGAGTAATGGTTTAAGCCCCGGAATCACATGCTCTTTCACAATATGCCTCATCTCATAGGGAACTCCAGGAAGAGATATGACTATTGAGCCTCTCTCCCTGAACCACATACCCGGTGCGGTTCCCATTCTGTTCATAAGTACCTTGCAGTTATCCGGCACCTTAGCCTGATCGCGATTATTCGCCGTTAACCCCACCCCCCTTTTGGCAAGAAGGTTTCTGATGTTTTCAAGAACCTCGCTGTTGGTTACCATAGTGGCACCAAAGTAGTCGGCCAGGCTCTTCTTGGTAATATCATCGCGGGTGGGGCCCAGCCCGCCGGTAATTATGACCAGATCAAGCCTGCCAACGGTGTCATCAAGTGCCTCTGTTATCGCTGCGGCACTGTCTGAAATAACATGAATTCCGGTAACATCTACCCCAAGGGTGTTAAGCTCAGAGGCTATAAATGCTGAATTGGAGTCGGTTGTCTGTCCTGTCAATATTTCATCTCCGACGGCAACTATCTCTGCTTTCATCTCATTTAGCCATTTGCATGTATCTCATCCACATAACGATACAGAGCACAATCTATATCTGCCGATGAGACCATTCAGGTTAGCATGCCTCCACAAACATTGATAACCTGGCCCGTAATATATCCTGACATATCGGAAGCGAGGAAGAGGGTAGCAGCAGCAACATCATCGGGAGTACCGCCTCTTTTAAGGGGAATCTTCTCCGCCCACTCCTTTTTGACATCCTCAGGAAGGCTATCTGTCATGTCGGTAAGAATAAATCCCGGTGCAATTGCATTGCATCTTATGCTACGAGAGCCGAGCTCCTTTGCAACACTCTTGGTGAAGCCTATTATTCCGGCTTTTGAGGCGGAGTAGTTTGACTGCCCGGCGTTTCCCGATACTCCAACTACAGAACTCATATTAATAATTGATCCGGAGCGCTGTTTCATCATCGGACGAAGAACCGCCTTTGTGAGGTTGAAAACAGATTTGAGGTTAACCTCAAGAACCTGATCCCATTGCTCCTCTGTCATCCTCATCAGTAGCGTGTCACGGGTTATTCCCGCGTTGTTTACAAGAATATCTATAGACCCGAACTCTTCAAGTACCTCTTCTGCGAGCTTCTGTGACTCTTCGAAGTTGGCCGCATTTGAAACATAGCATCGTGCTTTAACTCCGAGCTCCTCGCACTCCTTTGCTACCGCACAAAAGTCATCTTCCTGTACAATGTTGGTTATTGCAATATTGGCACCCTCGGCTGCAAGCCTTATGGCAATTGTTTTACCAATACCTCTTGAGGCCCCTGTTATAAGAGCCGTTTTACCCTCTAGCAGTTTCATTGAAAAATGTTTATTGGTTAATACTATGATATTAAAGGTGATGATGGTGCTATTGATACACCTGGTTACCGGCCTGTAAGGCGGGCAACTGTTTTCCCTATCTCAGCGGGAGACTCTATCACCTCTATTCCACACTCTCTCATTATTGCGATCTTGGCATCAGCGGTATCTTCCTTCCCTCCTATAATGGCACCGGCATGCCCCATCTTCCTGCCCTTTGGCGCTGTCTTTCCGGCAATAAATGCGGCTACGGGCTTGGTTCCATTATCTTTAATCCACTTTGCCGCATCTGTCTCCATAGATCCGCCAATCTCTCCTATCACCACTATGATTTCCGTATCCTGATCATCCATCATTAGCTTTACAGCATCGAGCGTAGTGGTACCGATTATCGGGTCTCCGCCGATGCCTATACAGGTTGACTGACCCATGCCAAGTTTGGTTATCTGGTCTACCGCTTCATAGGTAAGGGTTCCTGAGCGTGATACTACTCCTACCCCACCCTTCTGATGTATGAAACCCGGCATAATGCCGACCTTGGCCTCTTCAGGGGTAATTATACCCGGACAGTTGGGGCCTATGAGGCGACAGTCATATCCCTTGAGATACTCTCTGACCCTTACCATATCACTAACAGGTATACCCTCGGTAATGGCAACAATAACCTTGATGCCGGCCTCTGCCGCCTCCATGATGGCATCTGCCCCAAATCGGGGAGGCACAAAAATTACAGAGACATCAGCATCTGTTTCAGAAACAGCATCAGAGACTGTATTAAATACGGGTAGGCCCAGGTGTTTCATACCTCCCTTGCCGGGGGTTACACCACCGCTAACAGTGGTTCCATAACTTATCATCTGCTCAGCATGGAAGGTTCCTTCACTACCGGTGAAACCCTGTACAATTACTCTTGAATCTTTGTTGACCAGTACACTCATGTTGATCTCATTTAATTAGAAACATCGATGCCGGAACCGGAACCGGAGCTTCAAATATAAATCAAAATAGCATGATTGACTATATTTTCCTGCTCTAATTGACCTGCTGTCATGTGACCATGCTGAAATAACGGCACCCGGCAGCTGCCCTGAAGCATTTGAGGGTGAGAGTGGTGTAGCTCTTGTGAATAGTGAACTCATTTGGTTAATCTTTACTACTTTTGCATATCACCAAAGAGTATGTTATGCTTAGGTATGAAGAGACCATATGCTCACCGGTGCATAAGCCGGGAACCGCCATATCGATAATACGACTGTCGGGCAGTGATGCCATATCGATAGTCGGAAGGGTTTTTACCCCTAAAGACAGAAGATCAATCGATGGTCTTCAGGGCTATACGCTGCTTTTGGGAGATATTACCGATGGCGACAGATACATTGACCAGGTTATGGTCTCTCTATTCAAATCACCCCGCTCCTATACCGGCGAGGATATGGCTGAGATCTCCTGTCACGGCTCGTGGTATATTCAGAGCAAGATAATGGAGCTGTTGATAAGAGAGGGTGCGATGGCTGCCCGTCCCGGTGAATTTACCCGACGCGCCTTTATAAATGGTAAGATGGATCTGGTGCAGGCAGAGGCTGTTGCCGACCTTATAGCTGCAGAGGCTGAGGCGGCTCACCGTATAGCAGTAAATCAGCTCAGGGGTGGATACTCAGAGAAGTTTGGTGAACTGAGAAAAGACCTGCTTGAGCTGACGACCCTGCTGGAGTTGGAACTCGATTTTGCAGAGGAGGATCTGGAGTTTGCAGACCGGCGAAAGCTGCTTGAGCTTACCGAGAGGGTAAAGAGCTATTCGGACAGCCTTGCGGTAACCTTTTCGGCAGGTAATGCTATCAGGAAAGGGGTTCCCGTAGCAATTGCCGGCAGACCCAATGTGGGCAAATCGACACTGCTTAACGGAATACTGAATGAGGAGCGTGCAATCGTTTCTGAGATACCTGGAACCACCCGCGATTCCATCGAAGACACATATGTTATTGATGGCATTCTGTACAGGTTTATAGATACTGCCGGTATAAGAGCTACCGATGACCGTATAGAGAGCATAGGCGTGAGAAAGGCTATAGAGAAGATATCCGGTGCAGCTCTGGTTATTTTTGTTACAGAGGGCTTTCTCGGACCTGATGTGATAAAGGGAGAGGTTGGAGACTTCATTAATGATATGCTTGGCAGGGAGGCGCACCTGCTTGTGGTCGTAAACAAGTCTGATCTTGCCACCGATGGACATGCAGGTAAGATTGCAGGGTCGCTTTCCCTGCTTGGTGACTTTCCTGTTGTGTTTATGTCGGCCAGAGAGAGCTCTGACTATGACTCACTGCGTAGCGCCCTTGGCACATTGTCGGAGAAGCTGATGCAGTCGGGAGAAGATACCATTGTAACGAATGTCCGTCACTATGAGGCCCTTATCAAGGTGTCTGAAGCCGCCGGCAGAGCCGGTGATGCCCTTAAGGGCGGCCTCTCTTCCGATCTTGTTGCTGTTGAGGTCAGACATGCCATTCACTACCTTGGTGAAATTACCGGACAGGTGACAACCGACGAGGTGCTCGCCAATATCTTCAGCAACTTCTGCATCGGCAAGTAGTTGCCCTCTTATCCTTTATTCTTCAGAATTGTCTCTGTGCCTTGCCGGGTCTGGATTAGCCGGTCAGCCATGTCCATATCATAACAGATATAAATGCAGCCATAGGACCTATCACTATAAGAAATAGGCCTCCGGGACGAAAATCTTTCGCTTCTAGCAGACCCGTTGCGTAGGCTATAGCGTTGGGTGGGGTCGATACCGGAAGCAGAAGTGCACAACTGCAGCTGAGTGCGACAATAAGGGGCAGGGCTATGTTGAAGGGGGCAGGTAATGTTATTGCCAGAGGAATAAGTATCGCAGCCGCTGCGGTGTTACTCATAACATTCGATAGCACTACAGCTACAAGGCTGAATATGACGGCAACAATCAGTGTCGGTACCGGAAGGGTTTTGATGCCACTCATCACTATATCTGCCAGCCCAACATCTACCAGTGCAAGTCCCAGCGCGAGCCCGCCTGCAACCAGCATAAGTGTTTCCCATGGAAGCGATCTCACCTGGTCTGCTGTTATTACCTGGGTGAGAGTAAGAAGTACAATAGGTACAGCTGCAGTTGCAGCTACGGGTATGCCGTGAAGTGGCTCTGTCAGCCATAGGGTAATGGTGATAAAGAAGGTGACGACTACTGCCCTTCTCTTGTATGGCTCAATATTGCCTGACTCTCTCTTTTCAACAAGGTCTGATACATCAATTTTTACCTCATCCAGATTCAATCTTCTGATAAGGTATTTGTAAAACAGCCAGACAAGCAGAATGCCTGTCGGGAATCCAACTATCATCCACTCGACAAAAGAGATGGAAACACCTCTCTCCTGGAGAGCCCCAACAGCTATGGCGTTTGGGGTGCTGCCTATAATGGTGCCCATACCCCCTACAGTAGCTGCCGCGGGTATACCAATAAGAAGTGCCCTTGAGTAATTTGATTTCCGCCCAAGTGAGTGGACTACAGGCAGTATAGATGATATCATCATGGCAGAGGTAGCGGTATTTGACATTATCATACTTACCAGGGCAGTTGTCATCATAAGTCCGAAAAGGAGCCTTTCCGGCGACTTCCCGAAACGCGTAACTGTTTGGCGGAAAATGTAGTGATCCAGTTCAACCTCCCGCATACCCAGGGCAAGGAAAAAACCTCCCATCAGAAGCCATACAACATTACTTGTCCATGTGCCCACATAGAGTTCTACCGGAGCACTCTCATCAATCAGAAAGTCGGTCCCGAAACCAAATAGCAGCATTGCAATAATAAATATTCCAACGGCAAACGGAGGGATAGCCTCAGTTACCCAGAGGCCTACGGCCAATATGGTAAGAAGGAATACATAGTCTACAGCATCGCCGTAACCTATTTGTCTGAAGAAGTAGGTGATGATGAGCGCAATGGCAAGATTACCTATAAAGGTAGAGGTGTTAAAAACCCATGCTAGCCCTGTTCTTCCGTAGTACTTGAGCGCTGCCCGTCTGCTGTCGTTAGATGACATATCTCTGATTAATGGCGGTTAGTCCAAAACAGTATAGATCGCCTTACCCTCAGGGGGTAGCCAGACTCTTTCCATCCGGTAATCCCGTCGGTTATGAAATAGATGGTGCCCCGGTACTCCATCTCCTTAAGTGCCTCAATAAACCTGCCTGATCTGTTATTTGTAGTGCAATAGATAACTATCTCTCTCTTGTCAAGATACCTTCTGATGCGTCTCTGGCTATTCTCCTGATTGATATCGATATTGACCGCGCCCCGGATATGGCCCGACCGGTACATTTCGGACGATCGGGCGTCAATAATCACCGAGTGTCTGCGCTTCAGGGTATCCGATATCTCAGGGAAATCTGACGCCTCAATGCTGATAACAGATTGTGCGTCAGCCGATATTGCAATAAATGCGAAAATAGCAGCTACAAAAAGTCGCATGATAGCTATACGAAAACTCCGTAATAAAAGATGATCTTAAGACTATGCAAGCTTAACCCTGCAGGCATTCATCCCCTTTGGACCCTTTTCAATGTCATAGACAACCCTGTCGTTCTCATCAATAACATCGATGGTGTCATTCACATGAAAGAATACTCTCTCATTGGAGATCTTGTCAATGATAAAACCGAAACCCTTGGAACTGTTGAAAAAGGAGACCTTGCCCTCTCTTCTGCCGGTCATCTCCTCCTCTTCCTCCTTTTTGGATACGCTGACTTCGATATCCTCCGCCTTAACTACACTCTTTTCATCCGGATCGGGTGGCGTATCGGTTATATTTCCGAATTCGTCAACATAGGCTATCATATCGTCGAACGATTTGCCCTGCTCACTGTTTTGTTTTCGCCCCTCCCGTTTCGCCAGCTTCTCTTTTTTCTTTTTCTCTCTCTTTTTTTCTCTCTCTTTTTTGCTGAATGATTCCTGCGATCTGCCCATATAACATTTTTGATTCTTAATAGGATTTTGGCAAAGGTACTTATAAATTCATTAATAGAGAACAGCGACCTGGCTCTCATGACCAATTCAGAGGGAAGGGAGAAAAAAAAATGGGAAGCCTCCGGGGGCTTCCCATTCTGTAATCACCTTATATTCTGTCTTATACCTATATAGAGGCGCTTATAAGGAATGTCGCGGCAAAAGCTATAATTGCATATAGCTCAGGGAATACTGCAAGTATCATAGTGTTACCAAATACATCATTTCCTGAACCTATCGCAGCGATACCGTTCGAGGTTACACCACCCTGCCTCATTGCTGAGAGAAGGCCCACAAAGCCGAGTGACAGACCGGCCGCCAGAATAGCGGTACCCTGAAGCATGGTCATTGTTTCGGTAATAACACCGGAGGTGTTGATAACAAAGAATCCGGCAAAACCGTAAAGACCCTGTGTTCCCGGCAGTGCGCTTAGAAGCATATAGCTACCAAAGGCATCGGGATTTTTCTTAAGAGCTCCTACTGTTGCATTACCTCCCATGGAGACTCCGATTGCACTTCCTATACCGGCAAGTACAAGCATTAGCGCAAGACCTGTGTAGGCAAGAATAACGGGTGCAGAATTGATCATTTCAGTTGTTGTTTCCATAACTTCTTTTGTGTTTAATATTGATTACTATTTGTTTACTCTAAAGGGTTTATATGCTTTTCCACCTCCCCTGAAACCGGCGTTTTTATAAAACTCAACGAAGGTAAGCCTCATCGGGTGAATGAATCCGCCCAGTGATGCCATAAATATGTTTATGGAGTGGCCAATAAGAAGCAGAAGCACGAAAAATAGCCATCCGATATATGGTATTGAGAGAAACTGGGATGCAATATCATTAAAGACAAATCCCAGAATCGCAGATGATATCCCAAGTGCGAAAAGCCTGATATAGGAGAGAAGATCTCCAAATACACCTGTAAGCACATTATAGGTATCCCACACACCACTTCCTATTCTGAAGAAAATATTAAGTGCAGGGTTGTTTAGCAGGAATATCAGCACCAACGATATAACGGCAAAAATATTGAACAGGGTGGTACCTCCGCCCTCTCTGATAATACCTACAGCTTCACCTCCCTTGAAGATGATGAGGTTTATTATCAAGAGCACCCATCCAACTGTTGCCAGGCTGTACCTGAAACCCTTCTGTATGGTTATATTGATAATCTTAACAACCATTCCGAAGATTATCTGCAGGGCCCCTATCAATATGGCCAGATAGAACATATTGATAGGTTCCTGCATGAGATGCCTGAAGCTTTTAAGCAGTGAGAAGTCGGGCTCTGCACTTCTGAGAAGAGCAGTACGATGAGGATTCACCTCGCTCTCCATAACTGACTCCATAAGGGTTTCTCTCTCCGGCCTGGGAAGTTGATCCAGATCGCCGGCAATGGCAGTTGCTCTTGTGGCTGTTATCTCTTCCAGGTAGTCGGATCGCCCCTCTATGCGAACACCCTCCATTGACGAGAGAGCTTCAATTACCGGCGTCGGAACACCATCTTCCCGGGCCTCTGCAATGCTCTCCGCGGTGACTCTGTAGCCAGAGTCAATAAGGTTCATTCCAAAAAATGTACCTGATATAAGGCCGAACAACACAGTGGCAATACCAAGGTATTTTGCAAGTGACATAATCGGTCTTAATGAGGGCTTTACTCTGTTATACAGAAGGAAACCCGCCCCGATAAATATTAGTCCGTACCCTGCATCTCCAAGACAGAAGCCAAAAAACATCATAAAGAAAGGTGCGAAGAATGGGGTAAGATCGAGCTCCCTGTAATCGGGCAGATCGAACAGTTTTGAGATGGGCTCAAACAGCTTTGCAAAGCTGTTGTTCCTGAGCAGCACAGGTATCTTTTCCCCTGGTTCGGGTTCAGATTCCATATAGTAGCAGCCGGTTTTATCCAGCCTACCTGTAAGCTCTCCGGCACTCTCTTCCGGTATCCATCCCTGTAGCACTATAAGCTTCCCGTCAGCCTCCTCAGCACCCTGCTTCTCTGCATTGCTGTACTCGATGCTGTTTATCAGCTCCCGCTTGCCATCTTCAAGTGAGTCAAGCCACTGCCGGGCGTTACCGGTAAGCTCTTCCACTATCTCCCTGTCACGGGCCTCCATCTGCTCTATTTCACTGTAAAGCTGTGGTGCAGACTTCTCTCCGGGCTTTTCCGGATCGGCATCTATATCTATGACCTCATCAGGTTTGTGAAGAACCACAAAGTAAATTTTCCCTCTTACCTGATTTATCACAGCTATATTGTAGCGCTTCTCCCACTCCTCATCAAACCTTTTTGAGGGGGATGAGAAGAATGAGAACTGCCAGCCTTTTTCGGGAAGCTTTTCAATAGCCTTGAGGTCATAATCGCCCCACCCCTCGATCTTGACAGCGTCGCTTCTCATAAGCTGTATGGCAGAGCTTATCTCTTCGCGCTCTTCCAGCAGCCTTTCAACATCTCTCAAAACCTCATCGGGATTGCCCTTTTCTGCTTCACCCGGTTTGTCAGCTTCGCTCTCCGAAGAGAGCCTGTTCAATACCCTTATTGCCTTGTCATATCTTTTCAGCATCAGGGTTCTCTCATCTGCCGACTCTTCATCTTCATCACTCCTGCCCATTTCCGCAATATGAACAACACCCTCTTCTCTTAATGTGTCAAGAAGATCATGATACTCCCTGTGGTATATAAGAAAGGTGAATTTTTTAAGTTTTGCTATCATGCAGTACCCTCCTCCGTTAAGGCGGCAGCTGCTGCCTGCCTGTTCTTAACTATCTTCTGAGCCGACTTATTGAGGTTCTCTTCATCTTCAAGAAACCTCTTTATCTTTCTTATCGCCTCTTCGTATGCCGGAATCTGTACCTTTTCGTATAGATTAACCTTCTGGGTAGTCTTCTTCCTTGCATGATCGAGCAGCTCCATCTTCTCGATATAGATGTCGCGCTTTACCCGCATCTCAGTAAGCTCCTTAAGTATCCTTATGCCGTCTGCAAACCACTTGGGATTATTGAACAGAACAAAAGGCTCTGTCTTAAACAGAACATCATTATACTCAGGTATCTTTATCCCGGCAATTTTACGCTTATCGACCTTTATCTCATCAACTCTCAGCAGCGTATCATCGAACTCGCCCCAGAGCCTGACTCCCTCACTGTACTTCTTGTACAGCTTATCGAGCTCCCTGTCAAGCTTTTCCGCGATGTCCTTCGCACGCTTCACTTCAGCACGCAGCGCAGACTCCTTGTTTTTCAGGATGGGCAGGGCCCTTACCCTGACATTAAGCTGCTTGTTGAGTAGTTGCAGTGAGGTCTTGTTATATTGAAACTTTATCGCCATAGTTCACTTTTACTCTTTTGTTTCCGGCCAGTACTTCTTCACAAGCTCTTCTTTCATTCCTACCTCCTCTTTGGCGAAGTTGTCGCTCAACAACTTCCACGCTGTATTGAGCATGGTGTCGGTATCGACATTCACATCTATGGCAAGTAGTTTATCGGAATACCCTTTGGCAAATGCGAGAGTCCTTTCATCATAGTCGGTAAGGTCAAAACCGTTTTCAAGCTTGGTTTTTGCATTTGCGGCATCTGCATATAGCCGTACAGAGGCATTCATGACCTGTGAGTGATCCTCTCTTGTTTTCTTGCCGATTACAAGCTGCTTAAGCCTTGAAAGCGAACGGAACGGGTCAATAATTACTTTACCTATGTCGGTGTCACGACGCAAGAAGAGCTGCCCCTCGGTAATATATCCGGTGTTGTCGGGTATAGCGTGGGTAATGTCACCACCAGATATTGTGGTAACAGCAATAATAGTGATGGAACCGCCATCGGGGAACTGTACCGCCTTCTCGTATATCTTCGCAAGGTCACTGTAAAGTGAACCGGGCATACTGTCTTTTGATGGTATCTGATCCATTCTGTTCGATACTATCGACAGGGCATCCGAGTAGAGGGTCATATCCGTAAGCAGCACCAATACCTTCTGCTTTTTCTCCACGGCGAAGTACTCGGCCGCTGAAAGAGCCATATCGGGTACCAGCAGTCTCTCTACGGGCGGATTCTCTGTGGTGTTGATGAAAGCGACAATTCGCTCCAGGGCGCCTGCGTTTTCGAAAACACTTTTAAAATAGAGATAGTCATCATTTGTAAGACCCATCCCCCCGAGAATGATCTTGTCTGCCTGTGCCCTCAGGGCAACCATCGCCATTATCTGGTTATAAGGCTGATCAGGGTCTGCAAAGAAAGGAATCTTCTGACCTGTAACAAGAGTGTTGTTAAGGTCTATACCGGCAATACCTGTTGCTATAAGCTCCGAAGGCTGTTTACGCCTTACAGGGTTTACAGACGGGCCACCGATCTCCCTCTCCTGCCCCATCAGTTCGGGACCTCCGTCAATCGGACGGCCGTAGGCGTTGAGGAACCTGCCACCAAGGTCGTCACCCACCTTAAGTGCAGGTGGCTTACCCATAAAAATAACCTCTGCGTCTGTAGGTATGCCCTCGGTTCCCGAGAATATCTGCAGGGTAACCTCATTGCCTATTATTTTTACCACCTGTGCCAGTTTACCATTCACAATAGCCAGCTCTTCGTTGCCTATGCCATCAGCATTAAGAGAGCAGGTAGCCTTGGTAATCTTGGTAATTTTGGTAAATATTTTTTGAAAAGCTCTGGTCTCAGTCATCTCTATTTCTCTTTAAGTATCTCAATAAGCTCATTATGATATTTCTCGAAGTCGTCAGTCTCAAAGTCTGAGAAGTTCATCTGACGCATCACATTTATTACCTTCTTAAACCAGAAGGCCACCTCATCAAAGTTCTCAAACTCAAACTCCCTGTCGGTTATCTCCAGAACCTTGTAGAGCATAAACTTCTGTTTCTTCATCGGACAGAAACGGTCGGTTTCGTCAAGGGCGTCCTGCTGGCTTATGATGAAATCGACCAGCTCACCCTTCCAGAACACAATATGATAATCGATCGGAACACCGTCATCTCCCAGAATATTGATCTGCTCCTGCGCCTCTTTACTTCTGAGCAGGTAGTTCTTTGCCTCTACAACCTTATCGTGCCAGTCGGGAGCGATATTCTGTTTCATATACTCCCTTACCTCTTCGTAATCTATATATTTTGAATAGCTGTCTGTAGGGTCTATTGCCGGATATCTCTTTGAATCGGATCTTTGCTGGGAGAGAGCATAGAAGCACCTTGCGGCCTTCTTTGTAGACTCTGTAACAGGTTCTTTAAGGTTACCACCAGCAGGTGATACAGTACCCAGAAATGTTATAGACCCGGTTTTGCCGTTTGGCAGTTCAACATATCCTGCCCTGGCGTAGAAGTTTGAGATAATTGCCGGAAGGTCCATCGGGAAGGCGTCGGGACCGGGAAGCTCCTCCATACGATTCGACATCTCTCTCAGGGCCTGTGCCCATCTGGATGTAGAGTCGGCAAGAAGAAGAATTTTGAGTCCCATTGACCTGTAATACTCTGCTATTGTCATTGCGGTGTAGACCGAAGCCTCCCTTGCCGCAACAGGCATGTTTGAGGTGTTTGCAATGATTGTTGTTCTCTCAATGAGCTTACGACCGGTTCTTGTATCTTCCAATTCGGGGAACTCCGAGAAGATCTCAACGACCTCGTTGGCCCTCTCTCCGCATGCGGCTATTACAACCATATCTGCTTCAGCCTGCTTTGATATCGCATGCTGAAGTACTGTCTTTCCGCATCCGAATGGTCCGGGAATAAAACCTGTACCTCCTTCAGCAAGGGGATTAAGGGTATCAAACATTCTCAGTCCGGTCTCGAGTATCTTGAAGGGCCTTGGCTTGTTGACATAAGCCTTTATAGGTATTTTAACCGGCCACTTCTGTATCATGGTTATATCATGGTCTCTTCCCTTATCGCATGTTACAACGGCTATCTTGTCAGATGCAAGGTACTCACCCTCGTCAGCAAGCCATTTAACCTTGTAAGACTCTTCCATCTTGAACGGAACCATAATCTTGTGGGGCATCCAGTTCTCTGTTACCTCTCCAAGCCACGATCCGGCGGTTACTGTATCGTCAACCGCTGCAAGAGGCTTAAAGCTCCATTTTTTATCTTCTTCAAGGGGGTAGGTATAATCGCCCTTACGAAGGAAGACACCCTCCATCTTATCGAGGTCATTCTGAAGACCGTCATAGTTGCGTGATAAAATACCGGGTCCGAGTGTTACCTCAAGCATACCTCCGGTAAATTCAACATCAGTACCAACCTTAATACCCCTGGTGCTCTCAAACACCTGTACAAAAGCTTGATTGCCCGATACCTTTATGATCTCTGCCATCAGGGGGGTGCCCTCATGGTTTATCATACAGATCTCATTCTGTGCAACCACTCCTTCGGTATTGACTATCACAAGGTTGGATATAATACCGTAAACTTTTCCTTTTGTCTGCATATTATCTGTTATTATCTATACTTACTCTTTCTTAAATTTATTAGGCCTCCTCTTCAACCTTTACCTCTTTCAGCTCTGATACAAGTTTAAGAAGGACCTTTTCGCCCGTTTCACGATCCAGTTTACGCCACCTGTCAGCTATCAGAAGCTTGGTAGTATATCCCAGTATGTAGTCTATGGTGAAATACTCGAAAAAGATCAGATCATTAATGTACTCCCACCTGGTCATATCGCTTTTGAGCTCCCTCTCAATGAATGATGTTTCGGTAGCTATGGTGAAGAGTTCTGTTGCATAATCTGGTTCCGGAGGAACCCTGGTCTCCCCTTTCCTTCGTGATACGGCTCTTAGCTCATGGGCAAGGTCATTGCTGCCAACTATTTGGTCTGCAGCATCTACACCAAGCTCTTGTGAGTTTCTGAGGGCAAATATGTTATTGAAATTAAGCTGGTACTCATACCATCTTCTCAGGAACCTGTTTTTTGAGTTAATCACCATCTCATAATACCCTTCGGTAAGCATCTTCTCGGCAACTACAGGATCTATCTCCTTTTCATCATCAAGCCACTTTACAATGACTTTGACCATATATTCAGGCAGATTATCCTTGACAGGCACTATCGAGTTTAATCGCGACACCTGCTCATCGAAATCTTCAACAGAGTAGTTACCAAGGCTTTCGTACTCATTCTCTTCTCCCGTCAGATAAGCTATAAGGTTGTTGTTGTCATAGGGAAGAAAGAGCATCTCTGCCAGTTTGTGATCTTTGGGGTGCAGAGCTGTTTTCAGCTCTTCCCTGAACTGTTCGGGTGAGACAAGGTTTTTCTTCTCATCGAAAGTAAGATCATACAGCCCGGCGACAAAGCAGTGGTAGTATCTTTTAAACATATTATCAGCCCTCTTCAAATAGTATTTCTATCAGCTTGGGTCTTATGAACTCCCTGAGGTATGACTCTATATCGCCTCCTGTAACACTTATCTTGAATCCTCCCTCTGGCGATACCAATTCGAATCCGGTATCTATTCTGGAAACGGGCTTTATAATCAGTGATGAGCCAAGTTCCTTCTGAAGCGACTTCTTCAGTTTTTTCTCAATATCATCGCTCTTCCCGTCGGGAAGAAGCACCTCCATAGGGGCACCGGCGGTAGTATCCGGCTTCCAGTTACTGTAAAGAGTCTCTATCAGACCGGCAACAAAGTCGCTGTTATTGAGGGCATCATTTACCGGTTCGGAAATTATTGCAGAAGAGAGTCTCTTCTCAAGCTCCTGCTTAAATGTGTTGGCGGCATGTCTGAATGATATCTTCAGCTCAGACCTGCCATTATTAATAAGTTCATCGGCCTTTCTGTTTGCCTCCTCAACAATTTCACCGGCCCTCTCTTCTGCCTCCTTTAATATCTTCTCAGATTCCTTTCTGGCCTCTGAAATGATCGCTTCGGCCTCTTTGTTAGCCTTCGAGATGCCTTCCTGATATATCTTATCAGTAAGCTCCTGTAGTCTGTTCTCCATTGTCAAAATAGATTTTGTTATATTATTACTATGTTACTTTTTTACAAATTTATAGTACACTACCCTCTTCCCTGATCTTAAACATCAAAGAGGCTGCCCACTCTTGGCACAACATTAATTACCGGTGTAACCGAGTGGTGTATTATATCCTTGGCAAAGGGGCCTATATATTCACCAAACATCATCATCTTCTCTCCTGTCATTATCATTATCATATCAGGGTTAATCTGAGCAGCGCTCTTCAGGAATATATCCGCCTGTTTGCCTTTGGTCTCCGTTATCAGCAGGACCTCGCAGCTGACACCCTCGTTCTTGAGCTGCTCTTCCATGGCAATAGCCTTCCTGTAGGCGAGGCTTCTCCTCTTGTCGATATTGATGTCGAGAACCGATATTATGGTTATTTTGGCCTTAAATGCTTTGGCTATAAATATGGCCCACCTCATTTTTGTATCGGTCTTCTTTGAGATGTCAACAGGTATTACGATGTTGTTGACATTCTCTGCGGTTGAGTCATTATTTATGGTAAGTATCGGGCAGAAGGCACGACCTATCAGTTTTTCGGCGTTGTGTCTTCTGAAAGCTGCAAACTTTCCGATAAGCCTTTTGCTTTTCTTAATTATAATAAGCTGCGAGGCAAACTCCTTTGAGGCCTCTATAATGTTATTGATGAGTCCGCCACACCTTACATCGGTCGAAATATAGTCTGGTATCTCGCCATCAAAGATATTGAGCAAAAACTCTTCCAGTCTCCCTTTTGCTCTTGCTATGGCAGATTCGGTTGCATCACTTCCTCTGAGTAACCGTGCAAATCTGCTCCTGCCGGGTATTATAGTCATAACAATAATACGCGAGCCAAAAACAGAGTGGAACTTCACTGCCTGATCAACGGCAATCTCACCCTCTCTGGTAAGGGCGACCGGAACCAATATTTTTTCAATCCTCTTTAATTTCATAGGTCTGGCTGTTAAAGTTGCAATAGACAGACAATATCAGAATTAATAACTCTACAGTCAATACCGAACCAAACTTTACAGAACGATATCTCTTTCTGATTGGGTAACCGATTACCAATTGTGGTTATCAGGCAATAACTCTTCGGTCAGGTTTAAAGCGCACCCATCCGTTGGCCCACGAGAGAAGGAAGAACAGAATCATTATCCCTCCCGCAGAAAATATTGAGCCCCACGCTCCAAGGCTAACTATAATAAAGGGAGCCGTGGCGGTAAGAAACCCTCCGCCGAAAAAGGGCTCATAAAGCATCTGCTTGAAGCCAAACGCCTGCGCGGTATCTGTTTTATACTCCGGATCAACAAGCCGTAAAAGAAGCAGTCCAACGGCCGTCACACCTGTCTGCATGCCATATTCTGTTATACCCTTTTCGAACCAGTTCACAGGCAGCATTCTTGGTGCAAGAAAGACAAGACAGATATATATCCATGCCACACCGAACACCATAAGTATCAGGAATGGCCAGAGATTTTCAAAAAAGAGATCGAGCCTCAGTGTTGATATGGCAGCTACTACGAGAAAGTCGAGTGATACACCCAGTATTCTGTCAAAGCTTTTTTTGTCATAGTATTGGTCTACCTTAATAACCTTCGATATAAGCTGTACCACCATTCCACCCATCATAGCGAGTGGGAAGAGAGGAAAGCCCTCAAGGGCAGGGTGCAGGTTTTTAACACCGGCAAATGGGAACATAAGCACCTTTACTATACCGGGTTTGCCCTCGAAAAAGGAGTGCATTGGCCCTATACCGTTAAGAAAGAGCCATCCTACAAGCACAGATATACCAACAATTGCAAAATGGAAGGCAAGTGGTTCAATCGACTCTCCTGCCACCGTTGAGGTAGATATGGTCTGTCTGTCTGACTCATTCTTTATAAGGCCGCTCTTTTTAAACTCAGGTATCCCCTTTGAGGCATCAATATTTCTTGAGTAGCCCTTCCTTATGGCTACATTAATATATATAATGCCACCGACAACCGCCACAATTATTCCGACAGTTGCTGACATGTACGCCAGCGCAGCCCCCTCGGGGAAGCCTATACCTGCAAAAACTTCCTCCATACCGGCTGCAGTACCGTGCCCTCCTGCAAATCCGATTTCCAGAATAGTACCGAAAGCCGGGTGTACATTAAAGAGTGGAATAAGAAGCAGGGCCGTTACCAGCATGGCTATGAAATATTGCCCTGACCCTATAATCATTCCGTAGCATAGTTGGCTGCCTCCGGTACGCCACAATGTTCTGACACCCGGAATAAACACACCCAGAAACAGCGTGGCAAAGACGATATTGATAAGTATGCCCGGCAACTGACGCCATGAGATAAGAAGTGTTTCGGGAATAATGTCAAAAACAAAGGGTCCGGCCGTCAGGCCAATAAATCCTCCGATTATGGAGGCTGGCAGAAATATTGTCTGAAACAATTTGAGTTTCGCCCTCAGTATCTTTCCGGCTATCAGAAAGAGGCAGAGTATGCAGATGCTGAAGAATACAGAGATAAGACCTTCCATTTGCCCCGTTTATCCTTAAATTTCAAAAGGTCGCAATATAGTCAAAGCCCGCCAATTTTTTTTATAGCAAAAGTCATGAAATCTCGACGATTAACAATTTTTATTCCAGAAACTACTCCTTCTCTACTGCTGCTCTTTAATTTGGCGTACTCTGTTTTGAGGTATTTGAGTACCTTTGGCACTTTTTGTTACCATAGCCCACCAGCGGGCCTGGTATTGATAATATTATCTGTTGGGAGATGGATTTTCTGCATAGCTATACCGGTGAAATAGCAGCCCTGATGACAGCCGTTTTCTGGACGGTAACAGCCTTTGCCTTTGAGTCTGCAAGCATAAAGGTTGGCTCCATGTATGTCAATGTTATAAGGCTCTTTATTGGTCTTTCACTACTTACACTCTTTAACCTGTTAACAAGAGGATCGCTCTTCCCTTTTGTAATAGAGGGCAATAACTGGCTTTGGCTGGTTCTGTCAGGTTTTATCGGATTTATTTTTGGCGACTTCTTCCTTTTTCAGTCATACAGACTTATAGGCTCACGCTTTGCTATGCTGATAATGACTCTGGTTCCACCGATAACAGCCCTTACCGGTTGGTTTATTCTCGGAGAGCGGCTTACATTGCTTAACTATACCGGTATGTCCCTCACATTCACAGGCATTGCTATTGCTATTTTTAACCGGCGCAACGGGGTTGACAAGCTGATGCTTAAACTCTCTCCAAAAGGTATTATGTTCGCCTTTTTCGGTGCCGCCGGACAGGCAGTAGGTCTGGTTCTCAGCAAGCTGGGCATGGGCGAGTCAGACCCCTTCGCCGCTACACAGTTGCGGCTGGTGGCAGGATTTTCCGGTTCATTGATTATAGTGCTGCTGCTGAGGCAGTGGAACGGCGTCAGGGCAGCAATGAGAAACAGAGATGGTATCAGGGCTATTTTTGTCGGCTCATTTTTCGGTCCCTTCCTTGGTGTCTCCTTCTCTCTGGTGGCTGTCAGGTACACCGCGACAGGCATTGCCTCGACATTGATGGCACTGGTTCCCATACTGATAATACCTCCTGCCATAATACTCTACAGGCAGAGGGTTACGGCCATGGAGGTTGCCGGCGCAGTAATAAGTGTTGCGGGGGCAGCTCTCTTCTTTATATAGGAATATTTAACCGGTTCACCTGCCAGTTTAATTGGCTTGCATGGCGAGCCATCTGTTAAAGCCAGACTCAGGGGGCCCGCCGGACAAGCCGTTAAAGGTTAAGAGCCCATTAAAGAGTGAGGGAACAATGAAACATATCTCCGGGTCATCCCATACAGGAGGTCTTTCTATCTGTCGTCCTCCTCTCCTCTCAGCCATTGGGGCAGTACCTCTTCCAGAAAGACCTTCTTCTCAGCCTCCTTCCTCTCCATATCGAGACCTATGTAGCTTTGAGCCTTCGCCTTGGTTGAGATATCGGGCAGGGGCACCTCTCCGATATATCCGTACGATGCCAGAACCCTGGCAAGTTTAATCCTTGCCTCCTGTGCTATACCTATACCAAGCGAAATAATTCTTCCTGTCTCTACAGGAGAGTGAAATGAATTACCATGTCCGGCTGCTGCGAAATCCCATCTCCACTGTGCGCTCCTGATATCATAGAGTATCTCCTCCATCTCCTCTTCGGTGGCACCAAGTTCCCACGCCTTTTGGGCCTCAATATGTGCACGCACCAGATTATCCTCAAGCACCTTTCTGCTTTCATGTATCTTGTCCTGGCGGGAATAGACATCCTTCAGAAGTCTTTCGGTATCCTCCCTGTGGCAAACCTGGCATGAGTTAGTGATGTTGTTAAGGGGGCTCTGCATATGGTGATCGGTAAACTTCAACCCCCCCTCGCTTATAAACGGCATGTGGCAATCTGCACAGGACACCCCTCTTGCGGCATGTGTTCCTGTCAGGTATATTTCGTAATCAGGGTGTTGCGCCTTCAGCAGGGGGGCACGGGAAAGGCCGTGGGTCCAGTCTGAAAACTCCATGCTGTCAAAGTAGTATTCAATATCTTCAACAGAGAGGCCATCTCTCCACGGTAATACAAGATATTGAACACCCTCTTCAATCTGATCATTAAAATAGTATTCAACATGGCACTGGGCACACACCAGACTTCTCATCTCCTGATGGGTTGCCCTTGTAATATCTTTGCCCATCGATTCAAATGCCTCTACAAGGGCCGGCCTGGTTATTGTAAGGTTCATTGTTCTTGAGTCATGGCAGTCAACACACCCCATCGGGTTAACCACCCTGGAGCCTTTAGTGTCCCATGTGCCCCTGTAGAATTCCGCTATTCCTATCTCATTCATCAGTCCTGGCACATCTGAACTTTTGCATGTCCAGCAGGTGTTAGGCAGGGGGCTTGGTTTACCGGGTCCGGGGGAACCGGGCCTGAGCGAATTATAGAGATCTTCCATGGCGTAGTAGTGTCCTCTGCCCTGCCGGTAATCAATTGAAAAAGGGTATCCTGCCCACAGAATAACGAAAGCCGGATACTCCTCAAGCATATCTACCAGGACGCTGCCTCCATGTCTGCTTCTGAAGTCTGTCTGTGATGTTCTCAGATACGATTCGTACTGCCGGGGGAAATATTCGCCCCATACCGCGTTATCCGGTTCAAACTGGGGGAAAGTGAGTTGCGGAGTGTAGGCAAATATCGCTTCTGCCCTTCTCTCAACAACAGAAGAGGCAAGAAGCCCCAGCATGAACACGATAACCGCCGTGCCAATAAAGAGCACCCAGCCAAGCCAGGGTCTCTCTTTGATAATTTCGTGTATGGGTCTCATAAAACAGTTTTTTAAACAAGAAAAGGGGCTCTATATCAGTTCTATACATTACATTAATAATCAGGCACATGGCGAAGTTACCTCTGCTCACCACCTTGCCCACCCATCAGCTCCCTCAGCCAGTCGGGAGTTACGGGGCCCGGCACCGGAACCCTCGCCCAGGGAACGCTTGAGAGACTGTTAACGCTTCCGTGGGGAGTCTCCCTGTGGCACTCCCAGCATTTGCGATCCATTCTGAATGCGTGTGTTTCGGTGTTATATCCTTTCAGCCTGCTGTCTGTCATAATTTCACTGTGACACCTTATGCAGTTCTGGTGTACCACCCTGCTGCCGGCATCTTTAATGAATATCACCTGAGGCTCAAGTCTCAGGGTAAACATTACAGAGTGTCGCAGCCCGTCCATTGCTTTGAAATAATATTTCCTGATAAAATTGTCCTGCGGAATGTGGCAATCATTGCAGGTTGCAACCTCTCTGTGTGAGCTATGGTACCAGGTGGCATACTGTGGTGCCATAATGTGGCAGTTAACACATGTTTCGGGTCTGTCACCAAGATATGAGGTAGCTTTTGAAACATGAAAAAGGTAGAGTGCCAAACCTGTAAACACGGCCAACAGAGCCATTACCGGAAATTTCCACCTGTCGGGTGGTATCAACAACTTAATCAGTCGCATTCGGTATAGAGATTAATCATATGCAATATATGACCATTTGACGGAAACATCAACCCTGTTGTGATTATTATTATCTCGCGGGTTAGATAGTGTTTAGCCAATAAAATCTACCGCCATTAGATGTCAAAATAGTGATTTTGTTTGTACAAATTGTCTATATGTGCTACTTTTACTATCTCAAGAGTTGTGTAGCCCATGGAAGAGAGAACTATCCTTATTGCCGAAGATGACAACTTCAACTACCTCCTTATTAAATACATACTCGAGAAGAGAGGTTTTAAAACCGTTCATGCTGAGAACGGAATGGAGGCTCTGGAGATATACAGATCGCCGGAGAGACCCGATCTGATTGTGATGGATATTAAGATGCCTGTTATGTCAGGACTGGAAGCCACCACAGAGGTAAGGAAGAGTGATAGCGATATACCAATTATTGCCCTTACTGCTTATGCCCTTCCCGGCGACAGGGAGATGTGCCTCGATGCAGGATGCTCCGACTATATCGCCAAGCCTATCGACAAAGATGACTTTTTAAACAGGGTTGAACGGCTCCTCTCTGACAGGTCATGAGCGATGTTACGATAGAGAGTAGCTGGAGAGAGCCACTTGCAGACCTTTTTCGCGATCCCTTTTTCGCCGATCTCACACAGTTTATTCGTTCCGAATACTCACACCACAGGATATATCCGCCCGGTAGTCTCATATTCAATGCCTTCAACCTTTGCCCCTTCCCCTCTGTCAGGGTTGTCATAATCGGACAGGACCCCTACCATAACCCCGGTCAGGCTCACGGGCTCTCCTTTTCTGTTCCGGAGGGTGTTCCATTTCCGCCAAGCCTCAGGAACATATTTCGCGAGATAGAGAGTGATACCGGGAATACACCATATCGATCAGGCGATCTTAGCCGGTGGGCTCAACAGGGAGTTTTACTCCTTAATGCCATATTGACTGTGAGGGAGAACAGTCCCGGGTCTCACCAGAACCGGGGTTGGGAGAGGTTTACCGATTCAGTCATAGAGGTGATATCTGAGAGACACAACAATGTTGTATTTATGTTATGGGGGCGCTATGCCATAGATAAGGGCAAGAGTATTGACAGTTCCAGGCATCTGATTCTCACGGCACCACACCCATCTCCCCTCTCGGCATCAAGAGGCTTTTTTGGTAGCCGCCACTTCTCATCATGCAACAGTTACCTGACATCCAAAGGGCGTAAACCTGTTGACTGGCGGTAAAGTAGCGTTGACATGACACTAGTGTAGGGCAGTCAGCCCCCTCTCAACGCACCCCTTGAGATGGTTCCACGATTCGAATCCCACTGACACCCTGATCATTCCGTGATCCGGATATTTATGTCCCCACACCGGCTCAACAGGCATCATTATGGTATGGGGATCACCCAGTGTTGGTACAAGCTTTATGGTATCACTTACAGCTTCAAGAAAGATATCTCTCCTCTTTTTTTTATCATTTTCATCTTTCCCTGTAAGAGAGAAAGTTACCATTGCGCCGAATCCCCTCCCCTCAAAAGTTTTGGTGGCGGTTTGGTGTGTTACATGCCCTCTCAGTCCCGGATACCATACTGCCTCAGTGTGGGGCGACTTATCGAGAAGAGCCGCCAGCCCTGAGGCATTACTGCACTGGACCGGAAAGCGAAGGGGGAATGTCTGTAACTGTGTGTGAAACCTGTAGGCGTCATCTGCCGATATCATATGGCCAGTGTGTTTCCGGTATTCGATAGCCTCAGCCATTAACTCCCTGTTGTTTCCGCAAATAACCCCTGCTGTCAGATTACCATGCCCTGAGAGATATTTCGTCGCGCTGTGTACAACAATATCGGCTCCCATTTCAAGAGGCTTACAGAGATATGGAGTGGCAAAGGTGTTATCAACTATTACAGGAATATCTCTCTCTTTACAGAGCTCTATCAACTGTTGGGCATCTGCTACAATAAGTAGCGGATTGCTTATGGTTTCAAAAAAGAAGAGGTCGGGCTTAACCCTATCCAGCTCAGCTTTCAGTATCTCAGCGCTGATCCTCCCATCAACAGGCTCTATCATCGGAGTATCGATACCTCTTCGTGCCCTGAGCACTGACTCTATGTAATATATGGTACCTCCGTATATCTCACTTGAGAATAGCCATCTGTTGCTCTTGCCGCCTCTCTGGAAAATCGAGAGGGCTACATCTATGGCAGCCATTCCTGATTGTGTCAGAAGAGCCCACTCTGAGCCTTCTGTTTTCATAACCTCCTCTTCGGCAGCTACCACCGTTGGGTTCCTGTAACGGCTATATATATAATGATGTGGCGTTCTGCTGTTCTCATTCTCCATTCTGAATGCGTCGGACATCTCCGAGGGGCTGTCAAGAATAAAACCGGTGTCTCTGTATACCGGTATCCTGCTACTCTTTGGACCTGATTTTTTCACCTTGATTATCTCTTTATAAGTTGGTTATGTAGTCTCTAAGCTCTTTACGGCCTGTTAAATGATCTCTGCCATCACGATACCTAACCGGTGCTTAGTGGCCATAGCAGAAAAATAAAAGAGACCCCCTGAAGGGGTCCCTTTCAACAACCTAACCTAACCAATCGAATCATAACCACTCTGTGAGTGAAATTAATCACAATTGTACAGGTATAACAGACGGCTGCCAAAAAGGTTCACTGCAGGGACACTATTCGTCTATGAGGGGCTCTTCGGGTATAACCCGCGCAATAGCCAGCTTCCTGTGGTCAAACACCTCAATAAAGACCTCATAGGTAAATCTCCCCTTGCCCAGAACAACTTCGTAGTTATAGTTTACCGGACCAGTGGAAAAGGTCTCCCCGTCAATAACGGCACTTATTTCAGCTACTCTGTAAGCCTTTTCAAAACGCCTGTATTCAGAAAGTTCTGCCGATTCGAGATTGCCGTACTCTTCAACTCCTCCTGAAGTATCTACGGTCAACTCTTCAAATGTCATATCACTCAGGTTTTTAACCCTTACATCTGCAGGCCCTTCCGGCGAGTCCTCCTCCTTCTTGCAGCCTGCAAGGGCGAGAGCGATAACTATTACTGTGAGGATTGTAGTTCTCATAATGAGCATTTTTGCCAACAACACCCAAATATAGCTATTATTTCTCTCCGGCTCACCTGTCATGCAATTTTTACCCTCTGAGCATATTTCAGAACCCCATTGATACGGCTACCTTGACGCTATTGCAGGGCGGTACAGATGGAAGTGATATCAGTTTAGCCATATCTGTTGCTGACTTTCAGAGATGGCCTCCTACAGTGACTCCATACTGTCCCGGGGCACCCAGCCCCTGTTGCCGTCCGGGAGTATAATTTCGGTCCATTCTCCCAGAGTCTCTTCCCTCTTCACCTTGATACCCTCGTGCAGAATGAACAGCTCACGCCCCGTCTCCGATGGGCTGCTCCTTCCGGTAACCAGAGTCTCTGTAACAACAGCATATCGGCTGTTGTATACCAGATTCCTGTTGTGCCGTGACAGAAGCAGAGTTATTGACGAAGCAGCTATCATAAACAGTGCGGCCGGGAAAAGGACCATTCTCCAACCCCTCTTCTTCAGAAAGAGGGCCACCATTGCTGATGTGAGAGCCAGTAGAAAAAGGGCGAGTGATATCAGGGCCCAGTTGTCAGAGCTTAAAATCAGTGCTGAGGTATCGGTCCATCTCCGGAAAAAGGGGGGAGGAACCTCTGTGAAGCGTACCCTGATATGGCTGCCTGCAATTTCGAGATTCTCTCTGGCCTCATCACTGAATGGCCTGCGCAGCAGAGCCCTCTCGTAGAATAGTATCGCCATAGCGATATTATCCATCTGAAACCACGCGTTGCCGATATTGTACAGTAGATCATGATTGTCATATCCGGCATCATATAGCTCCATCCAGTTTACCAGAGCCTCTCTGTAGTCCTCATTACGGTAGTTCTCAACACCTGTGGCAAACAGCTCAGCAGGGCCTCCCCTCTCATGGACAGATGAAGAAACGGCTGCATCAGACAGTATCAGTGTAATGACAGTTGTTATGATAGCTCTGTATTTCATTGCTTAATCAGTTTAATCTTTTCTCCAGATCCCGTATTATTTCGGCCGTTTCTGAGTAGAGGCTCTTTGCCTCTGCTACCGGTTCAACCGATGCATATCTGGCCATTTCACATCTATCAACCACTCGTCTGAGACGATCTGTTAAATCAACCTCCACATTGGCCGATACCAGTACGCTATTAATCTTTTCGCCTGTCAGTTCTGACACCGGAATATTAAACTTATCGCCTATATAGCCCCAAAGAGCCTTTAATATCTCCTCATAAAACCTGTCTGTTTCGTCATTCTGAAGTGCATTAAAGGCGCTTTTCAATCTCGATCTTGCAACTCCACCGGCCTTTCTGTTAATAAGCCGTACCCTGTCGGAGTCCCGTTTAATCTTCTCTCTTCTTACAACTACCACTATAATAAAGGCAAGCGCAGCCACTCCGTAGAGAGAGTAGAAGCCCCTTTTTGAGACGAGCAGATCCCTTTGCACTGAGAGAGAGCCGGTTGAGGTTCTGATATATCTTATGTCCCTGCCCAGGTAGCGCATATCCTCTGCCCTGGTGAAGTCAGAATGGGAGGGTCTCTCTTCATCGCCTGTACCCCGCCTCACATGTATGTTGATGGGCGCTTGCGTTACAGTCCTGTAGGTTCCCGATTCGGGTTCAAAAAAATGGTAGTTGATAGCGGGTATCTGAAAGTCTCCGCTCTGTCGCGGAATCAACAGATATTCAAAGCTCTTCACACCCCTGGTTAATCCGGTGGCGGCTTCTGCCCTGTCTATGTTAACCTGCGGATCGTAAGCCTCAATAGTTTCAGGAAATGCGATATCCGGAGCCTCTGCCATACGGAGGTTTCCCCTGCCCGATAATCTTACGCGCAGGGTAACAGCCTCATTAACCGAGAGGGTGTCCCGGTCTGCTCTTGCCTCTATCGTAAAATCACCAACACTGCCCCGGAACCGGTCAGGGCTGCCCCCGGGCAGCGGAAGCACCGTTATTGTCACCCCCTCCCCCTTAACAGCTCTGGGTACCGATGAGAAAGATCTGAATATATCGCCGAAAAAGGGGTCGGAAACAGGAGCCCTCTCCCTTACCTGGACGGTAAGGCGTACAGGTTCAATCTCTATTTCACCGCTCATCTGCGGGTAGAGCATAAATCTCTGCAGGGTGCCCCTGCCGTATATTGTACCATCGATATTGACTCTCTCAAGCGATCTTAAAGCCGGAGTCTCTAAATCCTCTCTCATGAATCCGGTAAATGAGGGGTATTGTATTTCTGATATTCCGGATATATCTATGCGTGAGTATATATTAACCTCTACAACAAAAGGTTCACCTACCCATACCCGGCTTTTTTGGGGTTCCACCCTGATAAATATATCACCATCGCGGGCTCCGGTGGCATCCCTTCTCCCCTCTTCGCCCCTAATATCAGTTCTGCCCTCCTGATCGGGTACAACCTCAATAGAGAGCTCTTCAGACCTGTAAACCTTATCATTTCTCTCAAAAGTTGCAGCAGCAATGGTATACTTACCCTCTTCCATCGCCTGCAGCCTGTAGGTATAGCTATATGAGATTTCACTGCTTCTTCTTCCGTCAACAATTCGGGTACTTTGACTATATGAGATATGGGGCCCGCTTATACGATAGAAATTGTCAAAAGAGGGGGCCGAGAAGTCGCCACCACTCCGGTTAACTGTGTAGACAACCTGAAAGGTCTCTCCCACTGCAACAACTCGCGGATAGTTGACCGTGAAAGAGATCTCCTGTCCGGACGCCAATGCATATGGTATAAATGCTGCAAAGAGCAGAACTCCTCTCAGCAGCCTTCTTATTGCTATATATGTGCTATAGTGCTGCATCTTTATGCTACCAGTTAATTAAAGATCTGACCCTGTCGGCTGTCGCCCTCCTCTTCAATACCTCTTCCTGTATCCGCTGCTCATTGGCAGTAAGAGCTTCAAGCAGTCTTCTGGCATCTTCATCTGACATTACGCGCTCCTCTCCGTCTCTCTCCCTCTCTCTCTCTCCTGGGTTATCACTGCTATCTCCCTGTTGTTCCTGTCCCTCCTCCGGTTGGTCGCCGGCCTGATCCTTATCATCCTCTCCACGGTCCTGGTCTTCGTCGCCGCTCTCATCACCTTCATCCTGCTGCTGCTGCTGCTCTTGCTGTTGCTTCTGTTCCTCAAGCAGGTCTTGTGCAAAGGCAAGGTTAAATTTGGCCTCTCTATTTGACGGATTTATTCTCAGGGCGTTCTTGTAGGCTTCGATACTTTCAATCAGGTTGCCGCTACTCAGGTGTGCATTTCCCATATTGAAGTACCCTTTCTCTCTTTTAGCAGCATCATCTGAAGCAGATATGCTTCTTTCCCACGCCGATACGGCATCATCAAATCTTTGCTGGCGGTAAATGGCACTACCAAGATTGAAGAGTGTCACCGGCAGATTACCACCCGCTTCAGCTGCCCTTCTGTAGGCTATTTCAGATTCTACAAAGTTATCTGCCCGGTACAGCCTGTTTCCCTCCCTTAGATGCCTCCTTTCCGGTTGCGAATAGAGGAGGTTGGGAATCATTGCGAAGGCTATCATAAATAGTATACTCCAGCCTCCGTATCTGCGCCAACACCTGAATAGCAACTGCTTCATTACACCTTTAGTTTAAAGAGTTTTATGCGGTTTATTCTGTTGTTTTTTCGGTTCATGGTGACACTATCTGCCAGAATAAGAAGAAGCGCAAAAGCTGCGAGATAGTGATAATGATCGTAGTATTCGGTAAATACTCTTCTATCATCGCTCTCTGCCTCTCCCCTCTCTACCTCGGAGTAGATCTCTCTGAGGCGGAGCCCGCTGTTAGAGGCCCTCACATACCTGCCTCCTGCTGTGGAGGCAATCTCTCTCAACATCTCCTCATCCAGGCGTGTCACAACAGTATTACCCTCATGATCTTTCAGGAAGCTTCTATCTGCACCTGTACCGATGGGTATGGGCACCCCTTCAGGCGACCCTATTCCGACTGTGTGTATTACTATTCCACGATCTGCAGCCTCTTTAGCAGATGCAATCGGGTCATCATCATGGGTCTCCCCATCTGAAATGATTATTACCACCTTACTGCTCATCTCTGTCGGTGAGAATGATCTTGCAGCAAGATCTATAGCTCTCCCTATAGCGGTTCCGGGTACCGGCATTATATCTGTGCTTATTGCTGAAAGAAACATTCTGGCCGATACATGGTCAGCCGTAACCGGCAGCTGAACAAAGGCGTCACCTGCAAAGAGTATAAGACCAACCCTGTCGTCACCAAGCTGATCAATCAGCCTTCTGATAGCCTGCTTTGACGCCTCAAGACGATTGGGTCTGATATCTTCGGCAAGCATCGACTTACTTACATCGAGCACTATTATTACCTCCGAGGCAGGCAGGGCTCTCTCTTCGAGTTTAGATCCGTACTGTGGTCTGGCAGCGGCTATCACAACAGATATGTATGCTGCTGTTACAAGCAGGAATTTGACAGCGTTGCGCCCCGGTGAGCGGTCAGGTATCAGCCTCTTTATTATGTCACCCCTTCCAAATTTCGCCAGTGATCTGGTGGTTCTGTATCTGCTGATAATCCACAGAACCACGATCGGCGGTAGTGCCAGTAGATAGTAGAGGTATTCCGGATTTGCAAACCTGAAAAGTTCCATAGTCAATTTACTCTTAAGCTACTCTTTTCATTACCCCGTATCGTATCAAAAACCAGGCTAGTAGTGCTGCAATAGCAGCAGCAGCAAGGGGAAGGTACTCATCTTCCCTTCTGGAATACTCCCTCATTTCGATAACAGATCTCTCAAGCCTGTCTATCTCCTCATAGACATTTCTGAGAGCCTCGTTATCTGTCGCCCTGAAATAACTGCCTCCTGTTTTTTCGGCTATATACTTCAGTATCTCCTCATCGATGTCTGCCGGAATGTCCCTGTATTGTGTACCGAAAGGTGTCTGTATCGGATAGGGGGCCACACCCTCCGACCCCACCCCGATAGTGTAGATACGGATATCGAATACCCTGGCCAGTTCGGCACCCATCTCAGGCGATATTTCACCCATGTTGTTCACTCCGTCGGTCAGAAGAATAATCACTTTGCTCGCGGCATCAGACTCTTTCAGTCTGTTTACTGCGGTGGCAATACCCATGCCTATTGCAGTTCCGTCGCGTATCATGCCGGGCCCCGCCTCCCTTAGCAGGTTAATCACTGTTGCATGATCTGTTGTCAGAGGCACCTGGGTAAAACTCTCTCCACTGAATATCACTACTCCTATCCTGTCGTTACCACGACCCGATATAAATTCAACAGAGATATCCTTTGCCGCTTCTATCCTGTCAGGCTTGAGATCCTGTGCCAGCATACTTCCCGACACATCGAGAGCAATCATTATATCTATACCTTCGCTCTCAGACTCATGCCATCTGTCTGAAGAGTATGGTCTCGCTATTATCAATATCAGCAGGAGGGCTGTAACCGTTTTTAAGCCAAACAGTACATGCATGAGGTACTCTCTCCATGTTCGCTTCAGGTTTGAGAATTGCACCTCGGCCGGAAAAGTTACAGGGGGCTCTCCCCTCTTATGATTAACTATGTATATGATAACCATAAGAGGTATCAGCAACAGCAACACAAGAACCCATGGATATGTAAACTGAATATCTGTCATACTCCTGGTCTGCTTCTCTCTTTCACCTGTTCACTCTTCCCACTCTCGTCCGCTCTTTCGGACAGGCGCTCCTTTCTGGTCTTTGAAACAAAGTTCCATGCATGCTCCATACATATTTCGCAGTCGGTATCCTCCGGCGTATGTTTTGCAAACTTCACAAGGTCAGATAATGTAAGAATATCCTTCAGGCACTCTCCTACATCATCGAAGTTCATCTCCGACGATCCAAGCATAGCTAGAGTCTCTTCGCTGGTCGATTCCAGAGAGTTCAGACCATATCTGTTGTCAATATACTCCCGCACTATGAATGATATTCTTATAAAGTACTCCTTATACCGACCCTGCTGCCACAGCTTTTCGCTTCTCAGTTTTTCCAGGCTCCGGTATGCCAGAATATGAGCCGCCTCCGGAGGAACTATTTCTGCCTCAAGGCCCTCTGCTCTTCTCCCTCTTATATATTTCATTACAAGCCACAGGATAAAAAGGATGGCTGCAGTGAGAAGCATCCATGGCATAACCTCTCCGGGAGTCAATGGAGCCCGGTATGGTTCAATAATATCATAGAATCCGGTTTCGGTATCAGGCGGAGCAATATCGGGTCTCTCAACCTTAATGTAGGCGTAGTCGGAATGGAAGCGCCTTATTGCACTTTCGGTATGCATCTCGGCATAGATCGGCCTCACCTCGTATCTGCCTGTATCAAAAGATGTTACCAGGTATCGGTGATATATTGCAAGCCTCTCTTCATCAAGATACAGGGTGTCCTTATCAGGCCCTCTCAGAATCTCAATTCCATTTGTGAGGGTATCTTTCAGAGTGACCACTTCAAGAGATATACCGGCCGGTTGTTCTATCCTGACACTGTATCCGACATGGTCTCCTATCGTTATATGTGTTGTATCGAAGAGAGAGGTTACCCTGATATCTTTGCCGATGGCAGATGATAACATCACCAATTGCAGAATCATGATAATGTATGCCCCCTTTCTCATCAATCCTGTCATCTTCTTTTAAAGAGATTCATTAATGGTTTTACATAGTCTTCATCTGTACATATTTCGGCGTAGTCGACACCGCACTGACCGAGACGGGCGGCAGCGGTTCTGGTATGTTTTTGCCACCATTCGGCATATGCTTTCCTGTTGTAGCCGGAAGATGTATCAATAAACCTTTCGGCACCGGTTTCAGGATCTTTCATCTTTACAAGGCCGATATCTTTAAGTTCGGTCTCACCCCTGTCGTATACCCTTACTGCAATAGCATCATGTTTTTCAGATGCAATTTGGAGTGGCCTGGTAAAATCCGGCAGAATAAAGTCAGATATAATAAATAGTACAGCCCTCTTTTTTATTGCATTTTTTACAAACCGGAGAGGTTCATCAAGAGATGAACCGTCCCTTTGAGGTTTAAAGCCAAGTATCTCCCTTATGATGCGCAATATGTGAGTTTTCCCCTTTTTTGGGGGGATAAATTTTTCGACCCTGTCGCTAAACAGTACAACTCCTATCTTATCATTATTTGATATGGCAGAGAAGGAGAGCAGAGCGGCTATTTCGGTTATCATATCCCTCTTAAGTCTGCTATCTGTTCCGAACCCTCCCGACCCGCTCACATCAACCATAATTATTACGGTTAGCTCTCTCTCCTCTTCATATACCTTTACGAAAGGGCTGTTCAGCCGTGCGGTCACATTCCAGTCAATTGTCCGTATATCATCCCCGTAAACATACTCCCTTACCTCACTGAAGGCTATGCCGCGACCTTTGAAAGCGCTGAGGTACTGACCGGCAAATACCTGCCTGCTAAGACCCCTCGTCTTTATCTCTATCTTGCGTAGCTTTTTTATCAGATCGGTTGTTTCCACTCTCAACACTCTCTCTTTAAATCTTCTTCTGCTCTGTCCCCTTCACCTCTCCCCTTCTGAAACGAATGGTATAGTAGAACTGATCGTCGCTTAAAGTGATACTGTATCTCTCTTCTCCTCTCGTTTCCGCCCACTCGTTTTCTCCGATTCTTCTATAGAGCGAATCCAGCCTGCTAACCTTCTCTCTGTAAAATGCCCTGTCGAATATTAGTCGTACCTCCAGACACCTCTCTTTATCATCAAAGAAGAAGAGTATGGTTTGTCTCTCCCCTCTGTCAACATATCTCAGAAGCGACAGCTCTTCGCTTCCCCTGTATCTTTGCAGGGAAAAATCATACATCTTCTCGCTCATATAACTCGCAACCTCATCTCGCGACCGACCCACAAGATTTTGTGACTCGGCATAAGTGAGGTTAAGAGATATTGCCATAGCAATTACAGTCAACACTTTCATAAATTCATATATAGATTAAGGCACCTCAACCTTGTTGAGTATCTCTGATATTATTTCGTCAGTAGTTACATTTTCAGCCTCCGCTTCATAGGTGAGACCTATCCTGTGACGCATCACATCGTGACAGACAGCCCTGACATCTTCCGGAATAACATACCCACGGTGTCTGATAAATGCATACGCTTTAGATGCCAGTGATATATTAACCGATGCCCTGGGCGAACTGCCATACTCTATCATCGGAGTTAGTTTCTCCAGCCCCTCTCTCTCCGGGAACCTGGTAGCGAAGACTATATTGAGAATATAGTCCTCTATCTTCTCATCCATATAGACCTCCCTTACAACATCTCTGGCTGCAATTATATCCGCAACCGAAAGAACCCTTGAAGCTGTTGGGAACTCCCTGGCCAGATTCTCCCTGATTATAAGCCTCTCCTCTTCGACAGAGGGGTAGGTTATCAGCACCTTCATCATAAATCTGTCTGTCTGGGCTTCGGGCAGCGGGTAGGTACCTTCCTGCTCAATCGGGTTCTGTGTTGCAAGAACCATAAAGGGGTCATCAAGTTTATAGCTGATATCCCCTATCGTCACCTGACGCTCCTGCATACACTCAAGAAGGGCGCTCTGAACTTTGGCCGGAGACCTGTTAATCTCATCAGCCAGAATAAAGTTGGCAAAGAGCGGCCCTTTTCTCACAACAAACTCTTCTTTCTTCTGGCTGTATATCATGGTTCCTGTAAGGTCGGCCGGAAGAAGGTCGGGTGTGAACTGTATCCGGTTAAAACTGGCGTCAATGATTGATGCCAGCGTTCTCACTGCCAATGTCTTGGCAAGTCCCGGCACCCCTTCAAGGAGAATATGCCCGTTGGTAAGTAGTCCTGTAAGAAGCGAGTCAGTAAGATTCTTCTGCCCGAATATAACCTTACCCATCTCGTCTCTGATGGTCTTGATAAAGGCGCTCTCCTTCTCAATCTTCTCATTCAGCAGCTTAATGTCCACTCTCTGTTCCATATCAAATAGTGATTACTCATCAATGAAAAATGTAAGCGCCGATTACTCCATAAACCGGAGCAAGCCGGCGACTTATATTACTACCCTCAGCGGGTGTCACGCAAAAGAAATTTTTTATCTCAAAATAGCTTCTTAATGACTGTTAAAGTTATGTTAAACAGCGAGGCTTCTCCGCCTCTTCAGCCAGATGCCGGTTTCGCCCAGAAACCAGAGCCTGACAAGAAGAATTAGAACAAGCGGCAGCATTGAAGGATTAAAAGCCTGGGGAAGAAAAGGCGCAGCTACCAGGAATATGGTAATAACAGAGAGGTTTATCCGGTGTATAGCCGGAGAGCTCTTCCGGATAAAAAGGGCGATAAAAGAGAGTATTATAAGAGGATTTGCCCATATAGTATTTAAATTGTGGCCCGTAGCATCGTGATCGGTAAAAAAAGTAACAAACCATATCAGGAGTGCAAGCAGGGAGAAGAGCCCGGTTATGGTAAGGTCAAAAGGTGCTCTGACCCCTTTCAGACGCTTGCTAACCGATATTAAGAGTGTAAGAACCAACAGAGCAGACAATATTATGCCCGGCGACAGCAGCAGGGGTGTGCGTGTTGCAGATGACTCGAATCTCAGTACAGTTGTCGGCTTTGAAAGCAGTGGCATCTCTACCCCCTCTCTCAATATAGTCGCTGAGGTCAGGTTGTACATAAGGTAGTCGGGAAGAAACATCTGGTCAGACTCATCGGCCCTCTTATCGGCAGGCATACCGAGAAGCATGTCTATTCCCAGATCGAGCCATCTCATATTACTCTGGTATATGCTCAGCAGATCCCTGAAGGTTGGAAGAGTCTCCTCTTCTGCCCTCTCAAGCGATATCCTGCCTGCTGTTGCATCAACCAGTATATCTCTTATACGCGTTGCACAGTTATCGTAAAAAAAGTCATACCTGTATTTTACATTCTCCGGCTTAAGGTTCTCTTCAACCAGTTCAATAAGTTTTTCCAATTCGTCAGCTGTAAGGAATATCTCCTGCGAATGAACATCTCTCTCTTCGAAGGTGTATTCAGCGAGAAACCTGTTGTAAGAGTAAGCGATAAGCATATAGTCAAGCCTCCCCTTAATAAATCTGTATGCAAAGTTGGGAGTTGAGAAGTCGAAGACACCCCAGTTAAAGACCTGATCATAATTCTGTGACTCATTAACAAGTCGCAGCGCGCTGTGTCCGTAAATAGAGTAGATCTCTACCCCGGGATCCACTGTGAGAAGATATAGCCTGTAATCGTTCTCCTCGTCAGCCGACAATGGCAGCGAGAGGGGCGGTAGCAGGGTAAGCATAAGTAGTGCAAGCGCTCTTTTTATGGTCATATCTTTGTGGCTTTGAAAGGTTATTGCAAACCTAACTCTTTTTGTCAAAAGTCTCGCATCATAGTTGCCGGTCTGCCACTGCCGAACAAACTTTATATTCGACATCTCATAAAAAAAGCAGGATCGATTATGTGCGATCCTGCCAGTGGTGATGGTGATTCCGGAGGGATTCGAACCCCCGACCCACAGCTTAGAAGGCTGTTGCTCTATCCAGCTGAGCTACGGAACCTCAATCCGGCTGCAAAATTAAACCTTTTTCCCGTTTGTGCAACTGCCATATTCTCAAAAGAGACCGGTTTTAAACTCTGTTCCTCTTCGCCTGCGGTAAATTGACTATTTTTGCCCGAAATTTTCATAAATGAACTTCCGGATATTTAGCGCGATTGCCACACTATTCAGCATGCCGGTAGCGGTAAGGCGCAATATCCTCGCACTCTACATAATCAAGATTGCCAAATGGTTTATGCTTGTAATGCCCATATTTGTCCCATTCCTGAGAGAAAACGGCATGTCTCTACAGGAGATCATGTTGCTTAAATCGTACTATTCGGCAGCCATTGTTATTCTTGAAATCCCGTCCGGCTACCTCTCAGATGTAATAGGAAGACGAAACACCCTGATAGCCGGTGCCATACTCGGAACAGCCGGTTATCTTGTCTACTCACTCTCTTCCGGATTTGCAGGTTTTATGATGGCAGAGTTGGTTCTGGGCGCAGGAATAAGTCTTGTATCGGGAGCCGATTCTGCCACTCTTCATGACTCTCTGGCAGAACATGGTATGGAGCATCAGTATATTAAATATGAGGGAAACACAACTTCAATAGGTAATTTTGCAGAGGCTGCTGCAGCGCTGGTTGCGGGCCTGATGGTTGCAGTCAGTCTCAGGTATCCGTTTTATGCCCAAACAGTTGTAGCCTCCATCGCTATACCGGCAGCAATAGCGCTAAGGGAGCCGCCTTCCCTTACAATGGGTCTAAGGCCCACAATTTCAGATGTTATCAAAACGGCACAGAACATTCTTTTCCGCGATAGAAAGATGAGCATCAACATACTCTTCTCATCTGTAATGGGGGCTGCAACACTTACCATGGCATGGTTTGTACAGCCCCTCTTTGAAGATCTTGGTGTCGAGTTAAGAAACTATGACAAACTCTGGGCCGCACTCAATGTAATTCTTGGTATCTTTTCAATCGCAGCCTATAGCATAGAGAGAAGGCTTGGAGAGCGTGCCACCCTAATTTTCCTTACATTTATGATTCCGGCAGGATTCATACTGACCGCCCTGTCAGGTATGGCCTGGAGTCTGATAATTATAGCCATCTTCTACATGAGTCGCGGCATAGCCACCCCGGTACTTAAGGGTTATATCAACAGGCTCACCCGCAATGAGGTAAGAGCTACTGTGTTATCGGTGAGAAATTTTATAATAAGGCTGCTCTTTATGATAATTGCACCAGTCATAGGGGGTATTGCTGACAGAAACGACCTATCTACCGCCCTGTTGATAACTGGTACCCTTTTCGCCCTTCTCTTAACACCCCTTCTTATTGCATACCTGCATTATGTTACAGGGCGGTATCATGAGACGCCCACCGGTTAAACCTTTAATGCTTCAGGGTTTAATATATAGGGTATATCATCGCCCCTGAAAAAACCTATAATGTTATCTGCTGCTGCCGCTGACAACTGCTCTCTGGTCTCATCTGTACCTGTACCGGTATGTGGTGTGAGAACTACATTATCCATTTCAAGAAGTCCGGGAGATATATTGGGTTCATCGGCGAAAACATCCAGTCCGGCGCCAGCTATCTCACCATTTTCAAGAGCTTTAATCAGAGCCTCTTCATCGACAACCTCTCCTCTGGATGTATTTATAAACAGTGCTTCACTTTTCATCATTTTGAACTCTCTCTCTCCAATAGAACTTCTGGTCGATTCCGTAAGGGGAGTGCTAATAAAAATGATATCGGACTCCCGCATCAGGTCATCCCTTTCACTATAACGAGCATTGAGTTGCTGTTCAATATTCTTTGCTACCCTGTTCCTGTTGTGGTAAGCTATCTCTATACCGAACGGGAGTGCCAGTCGCGCTATAGCTTTTCCAATCCGTCCCATTCCTATAATTCCTGCTCTCTTTCCGCGGAGAGTAGTTCCCAGATTCTTCATCAGACCCCACTCCAGCCCGCTTTCGCTTCTAAGCTTCCTGTCGCATTCAGACACCCGTCTGGCCAGAGAGAGCAGGAGTGCCATGGCCATCTCTGCTGTAGCAGATGTTACAGTATCGGGAGTGTTTGTTACCACAACCCCTCTCTCTGTTGCCAGCGGTATGTTGATGTTATCCACTCCCCCTCCATAGTTGCTTATTATCCGCAACCTGCTGCCTTCGGTTATCGCCTTGTCAGGGAACTTCCTTCCAAAAACTGTAATTACGGCATCGCATTCCGGTATTATATCCAGCAGTTCCTTCTCTCCCATGGGATCACTTTTCGGGTATATAACTTCGAAATCTCTCTCCAGCCTTTTGAGCGGATCTTTTGGGATTCTGCCTGTAACAACCACTTTTTTTCTGTTTTCTCTCCTATCTTCCATCTTATTATCTTATTATCTTATTTATTAACGGTTATAAAACAGTCTATTCACTACTTGTCACTTCACATATTTACTAAACCCGTAAATATTTCCGGATATTGCCCCCATTAAAGAGTGAGGCGGGCGGCAGACCTATCTGTAGTTCATCCGGTAATCTCTGGGAGAGAGCGATGTGTATCTCCTGAACTGCTTGTTGAAATTAGATATACTTTTAAATCCGCATTCATCAGCTATATCGGCAATAGTTTCATCGGTCTCCCGTAGCAGGTAGCAAGCCTTATTGGTGCGTACCTGATTGATATACTCCACCAGGCCCGCCCCGCTGTTTCTCTTGAAAAACCTGCTGAATGCGAAGGGGCTCATATCAGCAATATCTGCCAGTTTTTTAAGCGATACCTGTTTGGAGTAGTTTTCCCTTATATATGAGTAGACCTTAACAAGCCTTCTGTTGCCCCTGTCGTCAAACGCACGCCTGTAGTCTTCCGAGCATAGCTGCTTCCTCTTGGCAGATGAGGCAAGAAGCTCCATAAGGCTGAAGAAGCTGACCATCTTCTTAAGACCGGTAAGCCTGGTCATATCTGTCAGAATCGGTTCTGCCCTTTTTGCATCCTCCAGCGGAAAAGTGAGTCCCCTTTCCGATTCAGCCAGCAATCTCCTGAAGCTACTGAATTCGTGCTGTGACATCAGCTTGTCTCCTATAGAATCGGCCCTGAAATGGCATACAATTCCGTGGTCATCCGGAATACCATCTTTTTGATTATAGTGGTTCCATGAGTGCGGTAGATTGCCTGAAACCATTGTAAGGTCGTGCTTGTCAAATAGCTCAACACTATCACCTATTATCCGGGTGCCATAGCTTTTAAGGTTGAGAACGATCTCTACCTCGGGATGCATATGCCAGAACCCAACCTTCTCATTGATTTTTGAGGCCCTGAATCCGTCACCGTAAAACCCATCTTTTATCTCATATTCCGCAACCATAATATTCGCAATGCGCCTGTTAGTCAAATTATCAATAACACCAAAAATATAAATTAAATCTCATCAGCCATAAAAAAATGCTTTGGATACTGCAAATCCTGCAGCCGGCTTCCCATCTTTGTTGCTTGGCCAGCATTTTTTTCTTACCTTTTTTTGCTTGGACCTAAAGTGTTGATTTCTAACTTTTTTGACGGGCCAAAAAAGTTACAACCGAGGTCCGGAGCGCAGCGACGGGGTGAGCTCGCGACCTAAAGGGAGCAACAAAGCCCC